>VGSW01000101.1 GCA_016874915.1 Deltaproteobacteria bacterium | reverse complement strand
TCCTCAGAACGATGGCGGCGAAAACAACGGGCCCAAAAAATGCCTTCATTGCCCGATATCCGCCATCAATTGGCAAAATGCTTGATGAGGATGCTGATTTGATCATTTATCTGTCGGAGTAGTATTAGGATTAAGGTTTCAGGTTCCTGGATGTTTCCTAACACCTGAAACCTAACACCTAACACCTAACACCTAACACCTGAAACCTGAAACCTTTCACAAAAGCTCCTTCCGCAGGCGGTCCAACGCCATCTGGGCCGAGAGCACCTTGATTTCCTCCCGGTTGCCATGGAAGAGATAGTGAAACCACTCCACGCCCCGGGGGGTGACCAACCCGATGTACACCGTACCCACGGGCTTCTCCGGGCTGCCGCCGGTGGGCCCGGCAATGCCCGTTACCGACAGGCCGACGTCGGCCCGGAACACCTTCTTAACTCCCTCAGCCATGGCCACCGCCGTTTCCGCGCTCACCGCGCCGTGGGCCCCCAGGGTTTCTTCCGGAACCCGGAGCAGGTCCATCTTGGCTTCGTTGCTGTAAGAAACCACCCCGCCCCGGAAATAGTCTGAAGAGCCGGAAATATTGGTGACCCGGTGGCCGATGAGCCCGCCGGTGCAGGATTCGGCCACCGCCAGGGTGAGGCCCTGGGCTCTTAAGAGCCGGCCCACCAGATCTTCCAGGGGCGTCTCCTCCGGCCCCAGCAGGGTGTCCCCCACCTCCCGGGCCAGGGCTGCAATCAGGCGCTCCATGTCGGCTTCCAGGGCCTGCCGGTCCTGGCCCCGCAGGGTCAGGGTCAGGTGGTTTTCCGGGAAATTGGGGTAAAGTCCCACCGTCACCCCCTGCTGAAACACCGCCAGCCGGGAGACCACTTCCTGGAGCATGGTTTCCGAAATCCCGAACAGGCGCAGGGTGCGCTGCACCAGGCAGGCCTCGCCCCCGCACCATCCCACCAGGCTGGGAAGCACGTAATGGTCAAACAAAAGCTGCATCTCCCGGGGCACTCCGGGCAAGAAAAAGAGCCGGGTGTTGTTGTGCTTCAGGGAAAAGCCGCAGGCCGAGCCCCCGGGGTCCAACACCACGGCTCCTTCGGGGATCAGGGCCAGCCGGGCGTAGCGCTCTTCCCAGGGGATTTGCCGCTCTTCCAAGCACTTTTTGATGCGGGCCAGCAGCGCTTCATCCCTCCAGAGCCTCAATCCCAGGGCTTGGGCCGCGGCGGCCGCGGTGATGTCATCCTCGGTAGGCCCCAGCCCCCCCGTGATGATAATGTACCGCGACCTGGCAAGCCCCTGGCGCAGGACCTCCTGAAACAGGGGCGCCCGGTCTCCCAGCATGGTGATGCACTGCACCTCCAACCCCGCTTCGTGGAGGCGCCGGGCCGCGTACCGGGCGTTAAAATCCGCCACCCGGCCGGTGATCAACTCCGTGCCGGTGGCGATGATTTCTCCGAGCATGAGGATCCTTTAGAGGTTTATCCACAGATTACACCGATTAACACAGATAAAATATTAATCTGTGAAAATCTGCGTCATCTGTGGATAAGAACACTTCCAAGACCAGCCGCGCCATTACCCCTGCCATCACATCATCAATCACCACTTCCAGGCTCCCCGACGGCCCGCGGCTGAGCCAGCGGATGGGCCAGGGTTTAAAGATATCCAGGAGGCGAAACACTAAAAACCCGGCCAGGGCGTTTTGCCAGGTGAGGGCCATCCCCGCCAGGGTGATGAGCTGGCCCGCCACTTCGTCGATGACGATGGCGCCATGATCGGGACGCCCTAATATCTCCTGGGCCGGTCCCGCGACCCACAGGGCCAGGGCCAGAACTGCCGCCACCCCCAGGCCGTATCCTAAGGGGCCGGCCTGGGATAGCCCCCACCACAGCGGCAGCGCCACCAGGGACCCCCAGGTGCCCGGAGCCACGGGCAGGTAGCCTGCTCCCCCCCAGGTGGCCAGGGTCACTATCAGCCGCCGGGACGCTGGATTTATCTCCGATTTAACCATTTAACATCTTCCGAATACATGGATTTAAACCCATTGTCAATAATCCAGACCTGCGATTAAATTCTGTGGGTTGGCGTCTCGGAGTGGGCCTTTTTCACCCACGAATACTTGGGATGGAAGGGATTAATATCTAAAAGATGTTACAAAACGGAAAAATATCTCCTATAATTCAGGATATGCGGCAGCAACATCAGGAATTTGCTATACCCCAACCCCGCATCATCCCCCGCCCGGAGCACCAGGTCTCCAGGAAGGATATTTCCCTGGAGGCCCTCAAGGTCCTGTACCGCCTCCACCATGCCGGCTACCTGGCCTATCTGGTGGGGGGCGGCGTCCGGGACTTGCTTCTGGGGAAAAAGCCCAAGGACTTTGACGTGGTCACCGACGCCCGGCCGGGGGAACTTCGCAAGCTTTTTCGCAACAGCCGCATCATCGGCCGCCGCTTCCGGCTGGTCCAGGTCTTTTTCCGGGGCGGCAACATCGTGGAGGTCTCCACTTTCCGGCGCCGGTCGGAGTTTGATGAAACCGAGGAAGGCGTCCCGGCCCGGGACAAGACCTACGGCACCCCCGCGGAAGACGCCTTGCGCCGGGACCTTACCATCAATGCCCTGTTTTACAACATCGCCGACTTTTCCCTGGTGGACTACGTGGGGGGACTGGAGGACTTGGAGAATGGGCGCATCCGGGTCATCGGCGACCCCGGAGTGCGTTTTGTTCGGGACCCGGTGCGCATGCTCCGGGTGCTGCGCCACGCAGCCCGCACCGGCTTCGCCATCGACCCTGGGGTCTGGGAGGAAATCCAAGCCTTGGGCCATCTCATTCGCACCTGCGCGCCGGCCCGGGTGCGGGATGAGGTCCTGAAGGATTTCCGCAGCGGCGCCGCGGGACCGTTTTTCGACTTAATGCTGCGCTCCCGCCTGTTTTACGCCATCTTCCCGGCATGGGACTCCCGCCTGGACCGCCGGGGCGAGAAACGCCTGGTGTCCCTCATGGGCCGCCTGGACCGCCTGGTTAAGGCAGGCTCCACTCTCTCCGACAGCCTTTTGTGGGCGGTTTTTTTTACCCCTCTCCTGGAACAGGAATCCCGCCCCAGGGGTTTTAAAGAGCTCAGGGAATTCATCCATGAAAAAGTCCCTGAGGCCCTGGGCGGGATTGAATTTCCCCGGCAGCGCCGGGACGACGTGGCCCTGATGCTGGCCCTGGAAGAGATAGTGGCCAACCTGGAGCGGGAGAAACGCTCTATTCCCGTCCGCTACCAGCGTCTGACGGCCTACCCCGAAGCCTGGCTGTTGCATCAGATCAAAGAATCCCCGGAGGAAAAACTGCTGGAGAAGTGCCAGCCTCTGGAAATTCCGGCCCGGCCCCCTAAACCCAGACCCCGCCGGGTTCGAAAAAGGCGGCGGAGGAAGGGGAGGGGTGGAGGGGAAAAGAAGTCTGAGGGAGAGGGCTAAGGGCGGTTGGCGGTTCGGCGGTTTAGCAGTTTGGCAGTAGTTTTGTCCCTTGAAATTCTAACAGCTAGCCCGCTGAACCGCTAACCCGCTAAACCGCCGCTAAAGTCACCCGCTTAAACCGCCGCTTGCCCACTTTAAGGAGATAGGTCTTGCCGGTGGGCAGTTCCAGGTTAACGTCGCTCACCTTCTCCCCGTCCAGGTGCACCCCGCCTTGGTTAATTAATCGTTTGGCCTCGGAGGTGCCGGCGGCCAGCCCCGCTTCCGCCAACAGCCGGGGCAGCCACAGGGCTTCCGGGACCTTCAGGGTCACCTCCTCGATTTCCTCCGGCAGGACGCGCTCCCGGAAGACCCGGGCAAATTCCTCCGCGGCCTGCCGGGCCGCATTCTCCCCGTGGTAGCGGGCCACCAGGGTCACCGCCAGGTCTTCCTTCACCTGGCGGGGGTGTTTCTTCCCCTGGGCCAGGTCGTCTTTCAGCCGGGCCAACTCCTGGGGGGTGATGTCCGTGAGCAGTTCATAGTACCGGAGCATCAAGGTATCAGAAATGCTCATGATCTTTCCGAACATCTCCTGGGGCGGCTCGTCAATCCCCACGTAATTCCCCAGGGACTTGCTCATCTTCTGCACCCCGTCCAGGCCCTCCAGCAGCGGCATAGTGATGACCACCTGGGGCTCCTGGCCGTACTCCCGCTGGATTTCCCGGCCCACCAGCAGGTTGAATTTCTGATCCGTGCCCCCCAACTCCACGTCGGCCTGGAGGGCCACGGAGTCGTATCCCTGGATGAGAGGGTAGAGAAATTCGTGGATGGCGATGGGGGTATGGGAGGCGTAGCGCTTGGAAAAGTCGTCCCGCTCCAACATCCGGGCCACGGTGTGCCGGGCCGCCAGGCGGATGAGGTCCTGGGCGGCCATAGGCTTCATCCAGCGGCTGTTGAAGTCGATGACGGTCTTCTCCGGGTCCAGGATTTTGAAGATCTGGCGCTCGTAGGTAGCGGCGTTGGCCTTCACTTCCTCTTCGGTTAATGGCGGCCGGGTTTCGCTCTTCCCCGAGGGATCGCCGATGAGGCCGGTAAAATCGCCGATGAGGAAGATCACCTGGTGGCCCAGGTCCTGGAAGTGCTTGAGCTTTTGGATCAGCACCGTGTGCCCCAGGTGCAAATCCGGTGCGGTGGGGTCGAACCCGGCCTTCACCCTTAAGGGGACCCCAGTGGCCGCAGCCTTCTTCAGCCGCGCTTCCAATTCCTCTTCCCGAATGATCTCCTGACAGCCCTGTTTTATGAGGGCCATCTGTTCCGCTACGGGCTTCACGTAAACCAATCTCCTAAATCTGGTTGGCGGTGCATCTTCGATTCTTCAGAGGATTGGGGCCGGGGTGCACTTACCTTGAGGTGCACAATAATGGTGCGTAGAACATCTCCTACGGCTCCACCCGAATCCGTCCCTTTCCCGTGTCCGTAACCTCGCCGATGGGGGCGGCGTCCATCACCCCCGCATTCCGCAGCCGGGTCAGCAAAATTTCGTCATGGGGAGGGGCCACCGCGATGAGCAGGCCCCCGGAAGTCTGGGCGTCGCTGAGGAGGTCCACGTCCACCGGGCTTACCCCGGGGTCAACGTGGAGATGCTTTTCACAAAACCTCAAGTTGGCCTTGCTGCCGCCGGGAATGAGCCCCATGGCCGCGTATTCCCGGGCCCAGGAAAGAACCGGCGCCCGGGAGGCGTAGATGGTCAGTTCCACCTTACTGGCTGCGGCCATTTCCATGCCGTGGCCCAGGAGGCCGAAGCCGGTGATGTCGGTAACCGCATGGACTAACAACCTTTCCAGGGCCTCGGCCGCGGCCCGGTTGAGGCGGCTCATCACCTCGATGGCCGCGGCCTCCGCCTCCTTGGAGGCCAGGCGGCCTTTCAAGGCCGTGGCGATGATGCCGGTGCCCAGGGGTTTGGTGAGAATGAGCACGTCCCCCACCTGCGCTCCGGCCTTGGTGAAGACCTTATCGGGGTGCACCACCCCGGTCACCGCCAGGCCGTATTTCAGCTCCGGGTCCTCCACGCTGTGGCCGCCCACCAGCAGCGCCCCGGCTTCATGGACCTTGTCCATGCCGCCCCTTAAAATATCCTTGAGCACTTCCGGCGGCGTGGTCCTCAGGGGAAAGCAGGCGATATTGAGAGCAGTCAGGGGCCGCCCTCCCATGGCATAGACGTCGCTCAGGGCGTTGGCCGCGGCGATCTGCCCGAACTTATAAGGGTCGTTGACGATGGGGGTGAAAAAATCCACCGTCTGAATCAGGGCCAGCTCGGGGCTAAGACGGTAAACCCCGGCGTCGTCGGCCTGCTCCAACCCCACCAGCAAGTCGGGGTGGGTATGGAAAGGGAGGCTTTTCAAGACGTCCTCCAGGACCCCTGGAGGTATCTTGGAAGCTCACCCCGCGGCCCGGACTTGCTCGACCAAGGGGATTTGACTTTTTTCCGTTTTCAATCTTTGCCTCTTTATAAAGCTATCAGCTTTCAGCTTTCAGCTTTCAAAGGAATTTTTTATTTGTTAGCTGACTGCTGGCGGCTGGAAGCTGACAGTTAAAATCCCAGCCACCGCACCTCCCGGTCTTTCCGGGGAGGCACCGGCGGCACCTTGGCGGAGTAGCCGATGGGGGTGATGGCCAGAAGCTGCTGGTCGGTTTTGCCAAGAAATTCCAGGAGATCCTTTTCCACAAACAGCACTCCGGTCATCCAGCAACTTCCCAAACTCTCGGCATGGGCCGCCAAGAGCAGGTTCTGCATCAGGGCCGCGCCGCTCTGGATAATGGCCATCTGCATCTCCGGGTCGCGAGCTTTGGGGACGGTCACCGCGATGACCACCGGCGCGCCGCCCAGGTTCTTGAAGAACCCCCGGACCACTTGGCGGCGTTCTTCCGTCAGCCCGGCCTTCTCCAGGACCGGCTCCATGTAAGGTATGGACTTGCTGCACAAGGCCACAAATTCATCCCGGGGCTGGCCGGCCAGCACCGTGAGCTCCCAGGCCTGGGCGTTGGTCCCCGACGGGGCCCACAGTCCCGCGTTAATGACGCGTTCCAGGGCTTCCCGAGGCGGCATATCAGGTTTATAAAACCGATGGCTGCGACGGTTTAAGATTGCCTCGTAAAGGTCCATATATCCTCCGGGTGAGCAGTGAGCAGTAAGTAGTGAGCAGAAAAAGAAAGGCTATTTTATACCTCCAGAGCGTTTTTCATCATATCAAGGCCCTGAGGTGCATAAAAACTGAAGAATCCATTATTGACGTATGAACCTTTAAATACGTACTGCTCACTGCTCACTGAATCTTGCAGGAGCCTCCTGCCGGGATGCCGGACGGGGAACGGGATACGGCCCCCGCCTCCACTCCCAGATCCCGGAGCGCGTCCTTGAGCGCCTGGACCACGGCGTCAAACTTATCGGAGCGGTAAGTGTCCCACCCCCCGCAGCCGCAGTCCGCCATTTTGTCAAAGACGTTTTCCGTATCGATATAATTCACCAAAGCCTTGGCGGCATCTTTTAATTTAATGACCTTTTCATCCATCGCCAACCTCTCGCTTATGTATCAGCCGAACTATTCTTGATTTTTACCGAAAACCGAAAACCAACATCATCCCGCCGCCAGGCTGCGGTAATGGCCAGCCTCCGCCACCCTCCCTCGCTTCTCGCAACCCTGGGCATACACCGCGCACCTGGCCGCCAGGGTCTGGAGGGCCGCTTGGCGCTGCGGCTCCGGCAGGGCCGGGTCCTTCACCAGCTTGTCCAGTGCCCGGATGCGGTAGCGATCCAGTCCCCATTGGCGGGAAAGCTGGTCTTCATGCCCTCCCCGTTTGATGACCAGGGCTTCGTCAATCAGTCCCACGGAGTAGCGCCAGGTGAGGCGCAGCCACAGGTCGTAATCTTCCGCGGCCGGGAGACTTTCATCAAAGCCGCCGTGGTCCTCAAAGAGCCGCCGGTTCAAGACCACCGCCGAGGGGCTGACCAGGCAGCGCTCCAGCGACGGCAAAAATATGTCCCCTCCGGCTTTGCGGCAGTGCCGGGGCGGGTTGACCCGCACCCCCCGGCGGATCCAGATTTCCTCCGTCTGGCAAAGAAGATATTCCGGATGGGCCGTGAGATATGCCATCTGCCGGGCCAGCTTCTCCGGGAGCCACCGGTCGTCGGAGTCCAGAAAGGCCAGCCACTCCCCCCGGGCCGCGGCCGCGCCCAGGTTCCGGGCCGCGCTGACCCCACCGCGGACGGCGCGGCGCAGCAGCTTAATTCTCCCCAGAAACGGACCCAGGGCCTCCAGGGTGAGGTCGGTGGAGCCGTCGTCCACCACCAGCAGCTCCAAGTCCCGGTAAGTCTGGGCCAGGACCGAATCCACCGCCTGGGCCACCCAGCCCGCCCGGTTATAAGTGGGGATGATGACGCTGGCTCGGGGCATGATATAGCAAAGTTATCAAAAATTAAGTAAAATTCAAGTTGAATAAATTCAATTATTTTGCTAATCATGAAATCAAGGATAGAGGAAATAAACCAATAATGAGAATCTGACCCAAAGACAACCGACGAATATGATAAGGTTTTCGGATAAGGAAATAGACAAATTAATCAAGGAGCCCAAAGTATTACCTGTTAATTTTCAGGAAATTCTTCGCCTTCGTTCGAAGCGAGGACATAGTGAGCGTGATATAGATATTAAAGGCGATGATGGAAGTGACTTCCGGTTAATATTGCGTCAAAATAAGATAAATCCATTGGACTTTTCTGTTATTCTTGCATATTCCCCGCAAGAAACTACACAGGAATTTCGGCTGTGTCGCTATAACGGAAAAAGCCATCAACACACCAATTCTATTGAAAATGTTTCATTTTATGACTTTCATATTCACAAAGCCACCGAACGTTATCAAGATATTGGATCAAATGAGGAAAGTTATGCCGAGCCTACTTCGCGTTTTACTGATTTGAACAGCGCACTTCATTGTTTGTTAGCCGATTGTAATATTCAAGCACAAAAGCAAAACCATCCCACTCTTTTTGATGAGTTATAATTATGTATCCAAACGATATTGAAAGCGATTTTCGCAAAAAAGTTTGTTCAGAGATATTCTTAGTAAGCGAAGGCTTGAAGCGGTATCGAGTAGTTCATCCATTTCTCTTCGAAGACGGAGACCATTTAGTTATTCTATTAAAACAAGAGAATGGCAGATGGATGTTATCTGATGAAGGGCATACCTTCATGCACCTTACCTATTTTTTGGACGATAAAGACTTACAGCGAGGCACACGGCAGAAAATTATAGATAATGCTCTTTCTTCTTTTCGCGTACAAGAACGTAACGGAGAATTAATATTGTTTGTTGATAATAATCTCTTTGGGGATTCATTATTCTCTTTTGTACAAGCCCTTCTCAAAATAACCGATGTTACGTTTTTAACCAGGGAACGTGTCCGCTCTACGTTTTTCGAAGATTTTAAGCAGTTATTATCAGAAAATGTAAATGAGGAAAGACGGACCTTCAATTGGAACGATCCACATAGGGACCCCCAAGGCATGTATAAGGTTGATTGCCGGATTAATGGCTTGCAACGACCTCTTTTCGTTTATGCTTTAGCTAATGATGATCGCGTTAGGGATGCCACTATCTCACTTTTACAATTTGAAAAATGGGGCTTATCATATCACTCGGTCGCAATATTTGATGATCAAGAGGAGATAAACAGAAAAGTTTTGGCGAGATTTAGCGATGTAGCAGAGAAACAATTCTCAAGTTTGGGCGGAAATAAAGAACGGATTATAAAATATCTAAAAGAAGCCATGCCAAGCTAATTTGATCATGTTCTTTTCAAAAAGTTTTCCTTAATTAATTTCCCCCTATAATCATTTGGTCCCCGAGGCCATCCGTGGTAGATTATTACAATCGCCTGTATCAGGAGCCGTGCATGATCCCACGTTACGAACCCCGCCGCCTGGAAGCCAAATGGCAGCAGTACTGGGAGGAGCGGCGGTTGTTTAACGCTGATGAAGACCCTTTCCGGCCCAAGTATTACGTCCTGGAAATGTTCCCCTACCCTTCGGGCCGCATCCACATGGGCCACGTGCGCAACTACACCATCGGCGACGTGGTGGCCCGGTACAAGCGCATGCAAGGCTTTAACGTGCTCCATCCCATGGGCTGGGACGCGTTCGGCCTGCCCGCCGAAAACGCCGCGTTTGCCCACGGTCTCCATCCCGCCAAGTGGACTTACGATAACATCGCCTCCATGAAGGCCCAGCTTCAGACCCTGGGCTACAGCTACGACTGGGCCCGGGAGCTGGCCACCTGCGACCCGGACTACTACCGCTGGGAGCAGCTCGTGTTCATCGAGATGTTTCGCCGGGGTCTGGCTTATAAAAAAGAAGCTCCGGTGAACTGGTGCCCCCGGTGCCGGACGGTCCTGGCCAACGAACAGGTGGAAGGCGGCCGCTGCTGGCGCTGCGACGAAGAGGTGCACCTCAAGGAGCTGTCCCAGTGGTTCTTTAAAATCACGGCTTACGCGGAAGAACTCCTGGCCGACCTGGACCAGCTCGCCCACTGGCCCGAACGGGTCGTCACCATGCAGCGCAACTGGATCGGGAAATCCCTGGGCGCGGAGATTTACTTCCCCCTGGCCCAGGGAGGCGAGCCTATTAGGGTATTTACCACCCGCCAGGACACCCTGTGGGGCGCCACCTTCATGAGCCTGGCCCCGGAGCACCCCCTGGCCCTGGAACTAAGCCGGGGGACTTCCCAGGAAGCGGCGGTGCGCCGCTTCGTGGATCATTGGAAGGCCATGGACCGCAGCAAGGGCGCGCTGGAGGAGGCCACCAAGGAAGGGGTGTTCACCGGGAGCCACTGCCTCAATCCGGTGACCGGCTGGCAGATGCCCATTTACGTGGCCAACTTCGTGCTCATGGAGTACGGGACTGGCGCGGTGATGGCGGTGCCGGCCCACGACCAGCGGGACTTTGAATTCGCCCAAAAATACGGCCTGCCCATTAAAGTAGTGATCCAGCCGCCCAATGAGGAACTTAAGCCCGAGACCTTGACCGGGGCTTACGAAGACGAAGGTTTTCTGGTGGGATCGGGAACCTTCACCGGCATGGCCAGCGCCCCGGCCCGGGAAGCCATCGCCCTATTCCTGGAAGAAAGGGGCCTGGGGAAGAAGGCCATCCACTACCGCCTCCGGGATTGGGGCATCTCCCGCCAGCGTTATTGGGGGACGCCCATTCCCATCATTTACTGCGACCGCTGCGGCATGACGCCGGCCCCGGAGAAAGACCTCCCCGTAGTTCTCCCTCTGGACGTGGAGATCACCGCGGTGGGCCGCTCCCCCCTGGCGGAGCTGGAGTCCTTCTGGAAAGCGGACTGCCCCGCCTGCGGCGGCCCCGGGCGCCGGGAAGTGGACACCATGGACACCTTCGTGGAGTCCTCCTGGTATTTTCTGCGCTATTCGTGCGCCGACTACCGGGAAGGCATCCTGGACCAGGCCCGGGTGGATTACTGGCTGCCGGTGGACCAGTACATCGGGGGCATTGAACACGCGGTGCTGCATCTCCTCTACGCCAGGTTCTTCACCAAAGTCCTCCGGGACCTGGGTCTGGTAAAGATTGGCGAACCCTTCACTAGGCTCCTCACCCAGGGCATGGTCCTCAAGGACGGGGCCAAGATGGCCAAGTCCAAGGGGAACGTGGTGGACCCCGACGATATGATCCAGCAGTACGGCACGGACACCACCAGGCTGTTTCTCCTTTTCGCGGCCCCGCCGGAGAAGGACCTGGAATGGAGCGACCAGGGAGTGGCGGGGGCCTCCCGGTTCCTTAACCGCTTATGGGCCTTGACTCATTCTCTGCTCCCGGAGCTGGCCGAAACCATGCCTTATCCGGGCGCCGGTGATGACTTGTCCCCCGAACTCTGGGAGTTCCGCCACAAAGTGCACCTGACCATCAAGAAGGTGACGGAAGACATCGAGGACTCCTTTCATTTCAACACCGCCATCGCCGCGGTGATGGAGCTGGTAAACGCTTTTTACCTGGCCGCGGAAAAACTTCCCCGGGAGCTTCTCACCCTGCAGGTGTTCCGGGAGGCGGCGGAGGCCATCCTGCTCCTGATCAACCCCATGGTGCCCCACCTGGCGGAAGAACTGTGGCAGGCCCTGGGACATACAACCTCGGTGCAACTCACCCCATGGCCACAACCCCAGCCCGAGGCTTTGGTGGCCCCGGCCTTTACCGTGGTCATCCAGGTCAACGGCAAGGTGCGGAGCCGCATGCTAGTCCCGGCCGCGGCCACCGAAGCGGAAATTCAGGAAGCGGCCATCCATGACCCGGTTATCCAGAAATGGATTCAGGGCCGTGCTCCCCAACGGGTGGTTATGGCCCGGCGCAAGTTAGTGAACATCGTTATTTAAAGGTGAGAAAGATGCGTACGGATAGTCTGGGGCTGAGCATAATGGTTCTCTTAACTCTGCTGGGGTGCGGCTACCGGCCCCTGGGATCAGCGCCGGTCACGCCTGAGCCTCCCACCCTGGCCATCCCTCTCTTTGTCAACCGCTCCACCGAAGTGGGCCTGGAGGCCATCCTGGCCCGGGCCTTGGTTAACGCTTTTGCCGTAAGCAAGGCCGTCAGAGTGGTCAACAGCCCCAACGGGGCCGACCTGGTGCTGGAAGGGAAGGTGCGCTCCATTGACAACACCTCCGTGGCCTTCCAGGACGTGACCCGCTCCACCGTCCGCCGGGTGACGCTGCGGTTGGAGATAGACCTGCGCCAGCGAGGGGGCAAGGTCTTGTGGAAGGACAGCATGGTCATTCAGGAAGACTACGTGGTGGACCCCAACTATCACATCGGGGAGGCCACCAAGTCGGAAGGCCTGCGCCGGGCCGCCTACACCATGGCCCGGAGGGTGATGGATAAAATCCTACTGGTTATTTGAGGTTGCTTGTTAAAGGGCCAGGTCTTCCTGCTTGAGATAGGGGTTTGCGGTTTGGGATTTTCCATTGATAGATAAATTTTTTTAGGTTATTAATAATTCCATAATCCAAATGCTCACAAGACAAGAATTACAAAAGATTGCCAAAGCGAGACTGCAAGATGCCGAGGCTCTTTTTCAAAGCGGTAGATATGATGGCTCGATTTATCTTTGTGGATATGCTGTGGAAATCGGCTTAAAGAATAAAATATGTAAGACTTTGCGCTGGAAAGGTTTCCCATCAACCAGAAGCGAATTTGAGAACTTACAGACTTTCAAAACCCATAATTTAGACATTTTACTCAGATTATCAGGTGTTGAAGATAAAATTAAGAAAAATTATTTATCACAAT
>VGSW01000100.1 GCA_016874915.1 Deltaproteobacteria bacterium | reverse complement strand
CGGACAGGCTTCATCGCCCAGATGGTATTTGGGTTTTCTGCCGCGCTTGCCCATCCTGCTCACCTCCAGTTCGGTAACCAGGATAACATGCGGCAAATATATTATCAACCATTAAAGGGTCACTGCCAAAAACTGAAAACTGTCTTTTAACTGAAACTCCCCCACACCACCTTTTTGGGCTGGGCCGGTTTTTCCAACAAGCCCTGGGCGGCTTTGAGGATGCCGGGGGCGTCCAGGCCGTATTTTTCCCGGAGGATGGCGGGGGAGCCGTGCTCCACGAAGGTATCCGGGATGGCCAGGCGCTTCACCGCCAGGCCGGTGAGGTCCTTATCGGCAAAGAGTTCCAGGACCGCGCTGCCGAAACCGCCCTGGGCCATGTTTTCTTCCACGGTGAGGACCCGGCCGTGTCTGGCCGCCAGGTTGAGGATGAGGTTTTCATCCAGGGGCTTGACGAAGCGGGCGTTCACCACGGTGGCGGTAAAGCCCTGTTTTTCCAGTTCCTCGACGGCCTTCAGGGCGGGATAGACGGACGCGCCCACGGCCATGATGAGGATATCGTTGCCTTCCCGCAGGACTTCGGCCTTGCCGATGGGCAGCTTTTTCAGGGTGGAGGAGAAGGCCACGCCGATGCCCTGGCCCCGGGGATAGCGCACCGCGATGGGGCCGGGGTGGTGCACCGCGGTGAACAGCATGTGGCGCAGCTCGTCTTCGTCCTTGGGGGCCATAAGGGTGAGGTTGGGCAGATGGCGCAGATAAGAGAGGTCGAACAGCCCCTGGTGGGTTTCGCCGTCTTCCCCCACCATGCCGCCCCGGTCCATGGCGAAGACCACGGGGAGGTTCTGGAGGCAGACGTCATGGAGCACCTGGTCATAGGCCCGCTGGAGGAAGGTGGAGTAGATGGCGGCCACGGGGCGGAGGCCCTCCAGGGCCAGGCCGGCGGCGAAGGTCACCGCGTGCTGTTCGCAGATGCCCACGTCGAAGAAGCGCTCCGGGAAGTGTTTACGAAAGTCCACCAGGCCGGTGCCGTCGGGCATGGCCGCGGTGATGGCCACGACGCGCTTGTCTTCCCGGGCCAGGCGCACCAGGGTGTCGCCGAAGACTTCGGTGTAGGAGAGCACGTCGCTGACGCTTTTCTTGGGCTCGCCGGTGTCGGCATCGAATTTTCCCAGGCCGTGGAATCCGGTGGGGTTTACTTCCGCGGGTTCGTAGCCTTTCCCTTTGATGGTGCGCACGTGCACCAGGATGGGACCTTTGAGATTCTTGACGTTGCTTAAGGTCTCGATGAGATGGTCCAGACGGTGGCCGTCCACCGGCCCCAGGTAATTGAATTTCAGGGCTTCAAAGAGCATGCCGGGGGTGAAGAAGGCCTTGACGGACTCTTCGCTCTTCCGGGCCCAGGCCACCAGTTCGTCGCCGATGCCCGGGAAGGAACGCAGCATGTGTTCCACCTGTTTTTTCAGGAAGACCACGGTGCGCCCGGTAAGCTTGCGGCTGAAGAAGGAGGAGAGCGCTCCCACGTTAGGGGAAATGGACATGCCGTTGTCGTTTAAGATGACGATGAGATCTTTGTTTTGGTCGCCGGCGTTGTTCAGACCCTCGAAGGCCATGCCCGCGGTCAAGGCGCCGTCGCCGATGACCGCGATAACCCGGCCTTTTTCCCGCTTGATACATCGGCCCGAGGCCATGCCCAGGGCGGCGGAAACGGAGGTGGAGCTGTGCCCGGTGTCCATGGCGTCATAGGGGCTTTCCGCCCGTTTGGGGAAGCCGCTGATGCCGCCGTATTGGCGCAGGGTGTGGAAACGGTCCTGGCGCCCGGTGAGGAGCTTGTGCGCGTATGCCTGGTGCCCCACGTCCCAGATGATCTTGTCCCGGGGGGCGTCGAAGACATAGTGGAGGGCAATGGTCAACTCCACCACCCCCAGGCTGGGGGCCAGGTGGCCGCCGGTGCGGGACACGGTTTCGATGATAACGTCCCGAATCTCCTGGGCCAACTGGGGTAGGAGCTCAGGGGGCAGATTTTTCAGGACCTGGGGGCTGCTGATCTTGGGCAGCAAACGCCTGGTAACCTGGCGGATATCCATATTCCATTTCCTCCTTTTATCCTCCTCCCCCGAGGATTGCCAAGGAGAGTTTAATTTATCTAGTTTAACCTTTATTGAGTAGTAAAGCCAGAAAATGTTAAGGAGGCGGTTTGGCGGTTCAGCGGTTTGGCAGTTAGTCTAACCTGCCGACCCGCTAAACCCGCTAACCCGCTCACGCCCGCCGCACCAGGAGGTAGCGGGCGATCTCCACCAGGGGTTGGGCCTTGGGGCCCAGGGGTTCCAGGTCCCGGACGGCTTCCTCCACCAGATGCTTGGCCCATTCCCGGGATTTTTCCACCCCCAGGAGGGCGGGATAAGTGGCCTTTTGGCGGGCCTCGTCACTGCCCGCGGGTTTGCCCATCTCCGCGGTGGACCCCTCCACGTCCAGGAGGTCGTCGGTGATCTGGAAGGCCAGGCCGAATTTTTCGCCGTAGCCGGTGAGGATGGTGATTTCGGAGCGGGTCCCACCTCCCAGGATGGCCCCGGCCCGGCAAGACGCGGTGAGCAGCGCGCCGGTCTTCAGGCGGTGGATGGTCTCCAGCTCTTTAAGGGTTACCTGACGGCCTTCGGCCTGGAGGTCCAGCATCTGGCCGCCCACCATGCCCTGGTAGCCCGCGGCCTTGGAAATGAGTTCGATGACTTCTAGGAGCGACGCTTCGCTGCCGGCGTGCCGGGGCGAGGCCGCGGCCAGGATGTGAAAGGCCTCGGTGAGGAGGCCGTCCCCGGCCAGGATGGCGGTGGCCTCGTCAAATTGGCGGTGGCAAGTGGGTTTCCCCCGGCGCAGGTCATCGTCGTCCATGGCCGGCAGGTCGTCGTGGATGAGGGAATAGGTGTGGATCATCTCCAGGGCGCAGGCCGCGGGCAGGGCTTCGCCGGGGTCGCCGCCCACGGCTTCCGCCGCGGCCAGGCAGAGGATGGGGCGTAGGCGTTTGCCCCCGGCGAAGAGGCTGTAGTGCATGGCCTCCACCACCCGGAACGCGGGTCCCCGCACCGCGGGGAGATAGGCTTGTAAGGAACGGTTGATTAGCGCCCGGCGTTCTTCTAAGTAGGCTTTGAGATTCAAATTGTTCCCCCTATCGAGTGGCGGTTTGGCGGTTTGGCGGGTTAGCGGGTTAGAAACCGAACCGCCGAACCGCTAACCCGCTGAACCGCCTTCTTCCTCTTCCGGGAAGGGACGGGTGAAGAAGCGGCCGGCTTCGTCCTTGAGGAGGAGTTCCACCCGGCGCTCCACTTCGTCGAGCTTGCCGTGGCAGAGGCGCACCAGACTCACCCCTTCCTCGAAGACGGCAAGAGCCTGTTCCAGGGGCAGGTCGCCGTGCTCCAGGGCGTCCAGGACTTCCTCCAGTCGCTTCAGCGCGGCCTCGAAGGTCAATTCTTTCTTCTGTTTTTCTTTAGCCATAAGTAAGTTCCAGTTATTCAGGGAGGAGAGGCCATAATAGAGTTGCAGAAATAAATACCAATATTACTCTTGCCGGTTGAGTTTTTATATCAATTTTCTCATGTGCTAATATATTCCTATGCCTTCGAATCAAATGAGCTAATTGAATTGCCTCTTCAGTGAGGATTTCAGCATCTCTTGCTTGAGTAATGAGGTCATGCAAACTTAAATTCCTATCATTTGTTGAAAGTAATTTTCGCAATGTATTCTCAAGATGTTTGGCAATTTCAATTGGTGCAGACCTATCTAAAGGAAGCTTGTCAATGAAATTACAAAAATCACGGTCATTTCCTGTTGAATACCTGGCTATTTGTTTAAGTTGTTGATCAATTTTACCAGATTCTCCCTTATTAAGTTTGCTTATTTCATTTTCTTTTTCCTTCAATTGATTTTGTAATAGTTCATATTTAGGCATAACATCATCAAGCTGTCCCTTAACAGTTTGTAATGCAATTTGGAGTGTCTTGTTTTCAGATTCAATTGATGTCTTGCTATGGTCTTTTTCGTTAGTAATAATTTTCAATATATTTTCTTTTTCAGCTAATATTTTATTGAGCCTCCCCAATTCATCTTTAAGCTTCTGATTCTCTGCCTTAAGATTAACAATTGGATATTTTCCAGTAGGCGCGGATGGGCGAGTTATTTCAATGGAGACCAGATCATCTCCAAATTCAGAAATAATTGAGTCATAAATTCTCGCAGTTCTAGGATAAAACCAACATTTTTGTTCTGTATCCCACCGATAGCCACTTATAGATTTAGCGCGATCTTTTTGATCAAAAGGTATCTTAAGAAAATATTCGGTTTCCGATTCCCAAGTTGTAAACGCACGTTTCATTGGTTGCCTATTCATTACCTTCCAACGGTACCTTTATTTGGCTCCCTTTGCGGGGCCTCACATACTCAACGAGCATTTCTATCAAGTTCCGGCGGGCACGGAGGCCCGCCCCACCAAATAACAGGCTTCTCCCCCCCCCAGAACCTAATCCCTAATCCCTGAAACCTGAAACCTGACCCCTGAAAACCGCTCACTGCTCACTGACTTCCACCACCTCGCAATCCAGCCGGCCCCGGGCCACTTTGACCCGGACCTCGGCGCCCAGGGGGACCTGGGTTGCGTCCCGGATGATGACGCCCGCGGGTTGCAGGGTGGCCACCGCGTAGCCCCGTTCAAGGATGGCTAAGGGGTTAAGCTGGTCCAGGTGCGTCTGGATGACGTTAAGTTCGCGGCGGCGTTCCTGGTGGCCGCGCTGCCAGCGGCGCCATAGGGTCTGTCCGGCCCGTTCCAATTCCTGGCGAGTCAGGGTGACGGCCCGCCGGGGGCTGAGCAAAAACAGCCGGGACCGGTCCAGGCGCAGGTGCTGGCGCTGATTATGAAAAAGGCGCCGGGTGCGGCGCACCAGGGCCTCGCTTTTCTCATCCAGGCGGAAGCGCAAATCCATCAGCCAGCGGCGCAGATCCGGCAGCCGCCGGGACAGGAGCATTAAGTGGCGGCGCTGGGCTTGCTGCCTCTGTCTCCAGGCCCGGCCCAGGGACGCGGCCTGGCGGTGGAGATGATGGATGAGTTGGGCTTTATCAGGAACCACCAGCTCCACTGCGGCGCTGGGGGTGGGGGCCCGCACGTCGGCCACGAAATCGGCGATGGTGAAGTCCACTTCGTGGCCGATGGCGGAGACCACCGGAAGGGGGCAACGGTGAATGGCCCGGGCCACGATTTCTTCGTTGAAGGGCCACAGGTCTTCGAGAGAGCCGCCGCCCCGGGTAAGGACGATGACGTCGATGCCGGGGTAGGAGGGCAGGTCGTCCAGGGCGCGGCTAATTTCCCCCGCGGCCTCCCCCCCCTGGACCTTCACCGGAAAGATGAGCACTTCCAGGTTGGGGTGGCGGCTTCGCTGAAGGCGCAGGAAGTCCCGCACCACCGCTCCGGTGGGGGAGGTGAGCAGGGCAATCCGCCGGGGCAGGAAGGGCAAAGGCTTTTTATGGGCGGGGTCGAACAGCCCTTCGGCCTGGAGGCGGGTCTTCAGGGCTTCAAAAGCCTGGGCCAGGGCCCCCAGTCCCAGGGGTTCCAGGTAGTCCACCACCAGCTGGTATTCCCCCCGGGGTTCGTAAACGGTGAGGCGGCCCCGGCACAGAACCTGGGCCCCCTCCTGGGGCTTGTAGCGCAGGTGGAGGTGGTTGCCCCGGAACAGCACCGCCCGGAGTTGGGCCCCGGCGTCTTTCAGGGTGAAATAAAAATGCCCCGACAGGGGCTGTCTCAGGTTGGAGACCTCGCCGCTCACCCAGACGAGAGCAAAATGGGTCTCCAGGCGCTCCCGGATCTCCCGGGTGAGGGCGCTCACCGTGTAGATGTGGGGGTATTCCCGGTCCATCGATTGGTGGGGTTTTAGCCACTATACCATATTAGGGGCGGGAAGGGGAAAATTTCGGGTGGCGGTCTGGCGGTTTAGCGGTTTGGCGGGTCAGAAAAACCAAACTGCCGAACCGCTAACCCGCTAAACCGCTGAAAGATTTTCCCAGATTTCTATGTTTGTTTGATAATATGAACTCGAATGAGGGGAGGATATGACTCTGATATTAGCCATACCTGCGGAAGACGGCATCGTGGCGGCCTCTGACGGCCAGGTCACTACCGGGGAAGTGCGCACCCCGGGGAAGAAGATTCACCGGCTCAACGACCGCATAGTGTGGGCCGCGGCTGGGGAACTCGCCCTGATTCAACGGGTGGCGGAACGCCTGGCCACGCTGCCGCCGGACCAGACGTTGGCTAATCTGCGGGACCAGTTGGGATATATCGTCAAACAGTGCGTCACCGACCTGGTGCAGATGGACTTCCGCACCCAATTTCTGCCCCCGGACCCGGAGAGACTGCTCCAACTTCACTTTGCCGATTTTATGTTAGCGGAATTTCCTCGGAAGGCGGAGATTCTCCACCTCACGGCCATGGGCGGCCCCGAATGGATGGAGGACCGGCCCCTGGTGGTGGGTAGCGGCGACCTCTTCGCTTATGCCCTGCTACGCAAGTACCAAGGTCTCAAGCTGGACCTGGAGCGGGCTTCGATTTTGGCGTACAAGGTGATTGAAGAAGCCATCGAGGTGGGGGCTTACGGTTTAGGGCCGCCCATCGACGTGTGGCAAATCACTAGGGAGGGAGTTAAGAACTTGTCCGAGACTGAGACTGAGACCCTGGCGGAGGCGGCGCGCCAATTGCGGGAACGGGAGATTGAATTATTGGTTTCCGGATGAGAAGTAGAGCCGATGGCGTTGCACCGGTGCATAAGACGTATCCTATAATAACTGGTGGGCGGGACTCCATTCCCGCCATAATCTGCTTTTAGGCAATTCATTGTTTGGCGGGCACTGAGGCGGACTTCTGTAGGGTGCGTCTTACGCACCACACTAAGGCATCCATCCTAAAAACTTTTCACCCACCCCGCATACATCGCCAACCCCAGCCAGGCCCAGTTCTGGGCGTAGTAGTTGTCCGGGTCTTCAAAATAAGATTGACCGTCCTTTTCCCGGTAGAAAGACAGGATCTTTTCCACCATCAGCCGGGCCAGGTCCTGGTCTCCGGTAGCCTGGGCCGCGGCTAAAACCCCCGCATACATCACCGGGCTTTCGTAGTCCACCCGGGGAGAGCCGTCATAGGCGTAAATCGCGAACAGCCTGCCCCGAGCCTGCCATTCTCTTTTAATGAAAGGCAAAAAATTCTGGGCCAGCAGGCGGGAGGCGTTTTCCTCCTTGAACCACATGGCATCCAAAGCCAGGCGCCAGGGGAGGCGCACCGCTTCCCAGCCGAAGTCCGACGGCTTGTCCGGGGCCGGGTACGGGCGGCCCTGGGCGTCCAACCGGCACCAATCGGGGAATAGGCCGACGCCTTTCATATCTCCCACTCCTGAGGCCAACATAGCCAAGAACGGGTAAGTTGACTGATGGAGGCGGTTCCAGCTTTTGTCACCCCCACCCCGGCCCTCCCCCCTCAAGGGGGAGGGGGAAATAGTCGCAGGGGATGGGGTGGAGGAGGGGGTCGCGGTCAATCCGGATGAATGCTCAGTGCGTTGAAATATCTGATGGAACAGCCGGTAGGCTGCGGGGGAAAAATACGAGGGGTTGACCAGGTAGGGGGGCCGGTCTTCCTGCCAGTTGCCGGGGGTCAGGAGCAGTTCGCCGTTTGGGAGGCGCACTACCTCTTTTTCCAGGATGGCAGCCTGGACCCGGCGGGCCTCTTCCAGGTAGGGAGGGAGGTCTGGCGGCGGATGCCAGCCCCGCCGGGCCGCCAGAGCCAAGGCCAGGGCATAATCCAGGTCCGCGTCGGTGGCGGTATTGGCATCCAGAACGCCCCAGGAGCCGTCGGCTTTTCGGCCCCAGCGCCAGCTTAGGAGACTGTCGCCGTGGGTCTTCTGCCGGGAAAGGTTATGATAGGTCCAGGCGTAAACCCGGGCAAAGGTGGCTTGATCGCCGGCCCACACGGCCCGGAGCAGGGCATATGCCTGGGCCTCGGAGATGGTTTCCCCGCCGCGCTCCGGAATCATCACCCGGCCTTCGGGGGAGATGTAATGCCGGACATAGCTCTGCCAGGAGGCCTTAAGCGCCTGTTCCACCCGGGCCGGGGAAGACTCTCCCATACAGCCCCATCCCATAAAGCATAGAAGCAAGGCAAAAATATTAAACCGCCGATGAACGCCGATAAACACAGATCACCCAGATTGCCGAAGCAGGAGCTTCGGCTCCAATTGCGTGCCCAAGCAGGATCTTGGGAACGAGAAAAAATCCCCCCTCACCCCCCTATTAAAAAGGGAGTAATTAAAGAGTCCCTGATCCCAATTCCTAAAACCTAAAACCTAAAACCTAAAACCTGAACCCTGAAACCTGAACCCTAACCCCCTGCCCCCTCACCTTGACAGAGACGGGGCTACTGATATTCTTAAACATAAGATGCTCGGTTCACAAGAAAAATCCGCCTCCCCCTATCCCGTTTTGGCGGAGGCCTTGAAACAGATCCCCGCGGCCTGCGGGGTGTATCTGTTTAAAGACGCCGGGGGCCGGGTCCTGTACGTGGGCAAGGCGGTTAATCTGAAAAACCGCGTCGGCTCTTATTTGAAGAACGACAAGCAGGGGCCCAAGACCGCGCTGATGCTCAAAAAGGCGGTGGGGGTGGACTTTCTCCTGGCCCCCACGGAGCGGGAAGCCCTCATCCTGGAGCGCAACCTCATCAAAGAGCACCGGCCCCGGTTCAACGTCATGTTCCGGGACGACAAGAACTTCCTCTGTTTGCGTCTGGATCCGGGGGAAGAATTCCCGGGATTACGCTTTGTCCGGCGATTCTCCGCGGATGGCGCCTTGTACTTCGGGCCTTATTCCTCCGCGGGCATGGCCCGGGAAACCCTGAAGGTGATGAAGCGGGTCTTCGGGGTGCGCACCTGCAAGGAACGCCGCATGCAAACCCGGTCCCGGCCCTGCCTGGAGTTCCAGGTGCAGCAGTGCCTGGGGCCCTGCGCCGGACAGGTTACTTCGGAGGAATACCGCGGCGCGGTGGCGGAAGCGGTGATGTTTTTAAAGGGTCGGGGGCGGAACCTGCTGAAAAAACTTAAAACTGAGATGGACCAGGCCGCGGCCGCGATGGATTTTGAAAAGGCCGCGGTGCTCCGGGACCGGATCCAGTCCATTCAGGGCACGTTGGAGCGCCAGGACATGGCCCGGCCCAGCCTCCGGGACCAGGACGTCCTGGGGCTGGCGGCAGGGGAGGGTAGGGCGCTGGTGATGGTGCTCCTGGTGCGGAGCGGGCTGGTTACCGGCAGCCGGGAGTATTACTTTCCGGAGCCGCCGCCTCCGGAGGAGCTGCTTCAGGGGTTCGTGAAGCAGTACTACGCTGAGGGGCGGCCCCTGCCGGACGAAATTCTCCTGCCCGCGGATATTCCCGACCGGCGGCTGCTGGCGGAAGTGCTGAGCGAGCAGAAGGGCGGGCCGGTGCGCCTTTTGGCCGCTCCCAAAGGCGACAAAACCCGGCTCCTGACCCTGGCCCAAGACAACGCCCGGGCCGCGCTGGAGCGCCGAAGGCAGAAGCGCGATCCCGCCGAAGCTTTGGCCGACCTGCAGGCCCGCCTACGCCTGCCTGTCCCGCCGCACCGCCTGGAGTGCGTGGATATCTCCACTCTCCAGGGGAGTCAGTCCGTGGGCGCGCTGGCGGCCTTCACTGACGGCGAGCCGGACAAATCGGGCTACCGGCGTTTCCGCATTAAAGGCGTGGCGGGACAGGACGATTACGCCATGCTGGCCGAAGTGGTAAAGCGGCACTATGGCAAACCAGATCATGCCCGCCCGGACTTGCTGGTGGTGGACGGGGGCCGGGGCCAACTGGCGGCGGTGCTGGAAGCCCTGAAAGAAGCGGGTGTAGAGAATTTTCCGGTGGCGGCCCTGGCCAAAGAGGTTGAGAAGGCCGGGCAACGGGTGCGGGACCGGGTATTTTTGCCGGGGCGGAAGAATCCTTTATTCTTACCCGCCAATTCGCCGGGGTTGCTTTTGCTCATGCGCCTGCGGGACGAGGCCCACCGCTTCGCCATCAGCTACCACCGCCGCCGGGCGCGGAAGGAAATGCTGGCCTCGGCCCTGGATGCCGCTCCGGGCATCGGCCCGGTGCGCAAACGCCGCCTCTTGGAGCATTTCCCCAACCTTGAGGCCATTAGGGCCGCGAGCGCCGAAGAATTGGCGACCCTGCCGGGCTTTAATCAGAAGGTGGCGGAAAACTTGAAAGAATGGCTGGCAGGGGCAGGGGAGGGGAGGTAGGGTTGGTTTGAAACCCGGCCTTACCAGTGGAAAAGTGGCATTTCCGTCAGATGTAGGGCGGGCATTGCCCGCCATCTTCACAGGCTGGGAAGTCTATTTTATCCTAGGGTGCGTTCTCAGGTTTTCTTGAATTCATTAAATATTCTTTTTCGCCTAAGCTAGGGAGCGCCACCCCTTCAACAAGCAATTCTCCTGGCCGTATGATGACATCCCAACTTTCTCTTATCAACTTCTTGTTATCTTCCCTGGGGGGAAGCAGACCGAAGTGTGATGATGCGAACATTATGCAGTCCCGGAAAGCTTTTCTAGAAGCAGGATCAAGATATAAGCAATTGTTTTTCCAAAATTTCTCAGCTTCACTAAAAACATCCCCTATTGAGTCTGGATGGCGAACTGCCGATGCTACGATTTCGTGCCACAAAGCGTAAGCCTTCTGGTGAGTCTCCAGCCTCTTGTCGAGAGATGCTGCTAGAAGTTGTCCTCGAAGGTTTTCCTTTGCAATAAGCAATGATGCGAAACTGGTGAAAGAGCTACCAATAATTATACCTAACAAACTATATATAGCAATAGATTCAACCCTAAATACAACTAATATAATGAATGTTATAATGCCAGCCAAAACAGCAAGTGCATAAACTGGCAAGGCTTCCATCTTAAATATTTTGTTTCTTAACTTAGTATAAATTTGCATCATTTGATTTGTTCCTCCCTACTCAACTATTGCACCTCTCAAGAGAGAAAAAGTTACTAACAGTTCTGGAAATTGCATATTGAGATAAAAGCGAGGCATTTTATTTCTATGCATTACTGCTTTATTATAAGGTTGAAAAGCTCTTCCGCTTTCTTCGGGTCATAGCGCCGCAACTCCTTGACTGCTTCCAGGGCTGCACTACGGTTGCCCAATTGAGCATACGAAAGGGCAAGTCCGGACCAAGCTGTAACAGAATGCTCACGTAGGGGATTATGACCCAGAGCCTCCCGGTAAGCTTCAACAGCTTCCTGGTGGCGGGAAAGTTTTGCATAAAAATTTCCAAGGCCAAGCCAGGCAGTATCACAACGGGGGTCAATGCGCAGCGCCTGGCGATAAGCCTCTATGGCTTCCTTGTTGCTCTCCAATTTTGAGTAAGTATCGCCAAGACAGGCCCAGGTGAGAGCCTCCAGTCCAGGAAGAAGAGCCTCAAAGCTTAGGGACTTTCGGTAAGCTCTCTTTGCTTCCCCGTAACGGCCCAATTCAGAGTAAGCATCACCGAGGCTGAACCAGGCGCCTGCGCTTTTAGGCTCATCCTGAGTCCTTAAAAAACAGGAAGCAAGCATGAACCATTTGCTGGCTAAATCGTTGTCCGGTTCGGTCCGAAGCCATTGGCGGCAAAAAGCACTTAGGCCCTGCCAATCTTTGGCTTTTTCCAACGCAACAGCCCGTTTTTCCCATCCCTCTTTCGGTGCCGTGCCCGGTACAGGAGCGACAGGTGCTGCACCTATCGGCATTCCCGAATTTCCCTTGGCGACCTGGCCGATCCACTCAACTGGTAGGGCAAAGTTCAGGCTTTGGCTGTCCTTCAGATAGAAGGTGGTAATGCCCACCAGTTCGCCTTCAACGTTGAATAAGCCGCCGCCGCTTGAACCCGGCGAAATGGCCACTGTGGTCTGAATAATTGGAGGATGGCCGCCGCGCAGTTGGGAAACAATCCCTTCAGAAAGAGAGAGTTCCAACCCCTGCGGCGCGCCAACGGCATAAACCGGATCGCCCACTTTCAGCTTGGCCGCCTGGCCCAGGCGAGCCGGTTTGGCCGCCAGACCGGGGGCGGTGAGCAGGCAGAGGTCCTTGTCGGGATCACCGCTTTTCAAGGTGGCAGGCACGCCTTGCTTGCCCTGGGCTACCATGTACCGAACCCCTGCCTTGACCACATGGTAGTTGGTGATGACGTGGCCGGACGGCAGCAAGACCCCACTGCCCAGGCCCACTGGTTTACCCTTCTGGTCGTAGGCCTTAACCACCAGCACCGAGTCTTTTACTTGCTCATAAACCTGGCTCGCGGTCAGTGCCTGGGCAGATTGCGGGAGGGTTATCCATAGGAAAAGGAGTATGAGCGGCAATTGCCAACGGATTGTCATCAATGCCCGCATTTCACTCCTCCATATTCGGCAAGACGAAGGGTTGGCTAATTTCTTTAGAGAGTTAGGCCAATCTCAGATTACACCCCTTATAGTTCCAGTATTGACTAAAAATGAAGGGTTAGCAATGCCCGCCATATATTTTTCTTTAAATTGCACAGGCGGGACGCCGGCGGGACGCCTGTGCCACCAGATTTTTATCCATATATGGGATTGGGGGAGGGGGTCTGGGGGAGGGGGTAAGGGCCTCCGGCCCTTAGCCCCCTTTCCCAGAACTATCTGTCGCGTCTTCCTTCGGCATTGGCCGCGAGCTGCTCCTGGGTGAGGCCGTAGCGCCGCTCCCGCTGCTGGAAGGCGGCCAGGGCCTGATTGAACTCGGCCTCCCGGAAGTCGGGCCACAGGGTGTCGGTGACGTACAATTCGGTGTAGGCCGTCTGC
>VGSW01000099.1 GCA_016874915.1 Deltaproteobacteria bacterium | reverse complement strand
TATGAAGAGGCAACGGAACCGCCTCTTAAGGACACGGTGTCTTTTGTAGGCGATATTATTTCTCCCCTGGCCCCGGAGGACTGGGAAGCCTTGAAATGAGCAAGGCCCCACACCTTGAAGCATACCCAATATCCCATGCAAAATTTTTCCCCTGCGCCTATAATGTAAACGCTGCTAATCCCGGTTTTTTTAACCGAAAACTGAAAACTGAAAACCGAAAACTATAATCGCGGCTGACAAGGGAGAACGCCATGCTGATAAACGACTGGATGACCCGGGAGCCCATCACCGTTGAAGACGAGACCTCCATGATCAAGGCCATTCATATTATGAAACAGCACCGGTTCCGGCGCCTGCCGGTGACGCACCAGGGCCGCCTGGTGCCGGGGCGCAAGGGTAGATTCCTATGGGACACTGACCGCCTTTTCGGAATTTAATGCGGGCTGCGTCTTACGCACTGGTTATAGCTGTAACCACCCAAACCGCGGCTTCGGAGGAAAATTCAGTGAAATACTTCTCTCACTTACGGAATTTGCCGGTTCTGCTTCTGCTGGCGCTAGTGGTTGCGTCCGTTTTTCTTCCGGGCTGCTCGCCCATCGATTCCCTCTGTACCAAGCGCCTTTATCTCTTCCGGGACACGGAGGCAAAGAGCTTGGCTCCGGCCAACATGGCCTTGCTGATCACCGATCCGGCCGTGTTAAATTCCCTGGCGCCCGAGGCCGCCTCCAAAGTTATCCAAGGTCTGCCCTGGGCCGAGGACAAACCGGCCCATGAGTCCGATGCTTATCATCTTTCCGTGGAGAAGCTGGACGGCCGCGTAATCTATCAGGGCTTATGCCTGGACACCATGGTGACCAACGTCTGCGAAGTCCGGGCCGGCCAGCGGGGGGTTACGGGTAAACTGGACCTATTCGGCCCTTGGGGCCATCAGAGCGCCCGGGATACCGTCTCCCTAAGTCTGGCCCCGGGAGGCGTCTATTTCCTCCATCCTGACTGGCAACTCATGACGCCGGATAAAAATTTCCGCCTGCAAGCCGACCTCCTGCCCCTCAAATACGACGCCGCCCTGCGGGCCAAGCTGATGGATTGGCTGAAGCGTAATACTAAAGGGTGCTCCCTGGAATAAAGAGTAGGAATCTCAAATCCTCAATTCTATGCTATAAAGGAACCAATCCCTTATAGAGTCCATAGGAGGCCAAGTTATGTCTCCCAAAGCCCCCCCCGACAATCCCTTTTCCATTCAGCCCGACACTTTGGCCATGAAGGACAAGGCTGCCCAAGAGGGCCTGGAGACGGTGTGGGACCGCTTTCAGACCCAGCAGCCCCAGTGCGGCTTCTGCGAACTGGGGCTGTCATGCCGCATTTGCGTCATGGGCCCCTGCCGCATCGACCCCTTTCAGGAAGGCCCCCAACGGGGGGTGTGCGGCGCCGACGCGGACATCATGGTGGCCCGGAACCTGGCCCGCATGGTGGCCGCGGGGGCGGCGAGCCATTCGGACCACGGCCGGGACCTGGTGGAGACCCTCTTGGCCGTAGCGGAGGGCAAAGCCCCAGGCTATCAGATAACCGACTTGGCCAAGCTGGACCGCATCGCGGGGGAATTCGGGGTGGCTGCGGACCTCCCACCCCAGGCCAAGGCCAAAGAACTGGCCCTGGCCCTGATGGAGGAGTTCGGCATCAAGAAGGGCTATTTGGGCTTCACCCGGCGCCTGCCCGCGGCGCGGCTGGAGAAGTGGCGCAAGCTGGGCATCGAGCCCCGGGGCATTGACTGGGAAATCTCCGAAATGCTCCACCGCACCCACATGGGGGTGGACAACGACGCGGTCAACCTCCTGCTCCAGGCCCTGCGGGCGGGGCTGAGCGACGGCTGGGGCGGCTCCATGATCGCCACGGAAGTCTCCGACATCCTCTTCGGCACTCCCAAGCCCACAGCTTCCCAGGTGAACCTGGGCGTTTTAAAGCCCGATGAGGTGAATATCATCCTCCACGGCCACAATCCCCTGGTCTCCGAGATGGTGGTGCGGGCCGCCCAGGACCCCCAGCTTGTCGGCCGGGCCCAAGAGCTGGGCGCCAAAGGCATCAACCTCGCGGGTCTGTGCTGCACCGGAAACGAAGTACTCATGCGCAAAGGCATTCCCATGGCCGGGAACCACCTGCTCCAGGAACTGGCCATCTTAACCGGCGCGGTGGAGGCCATGGTGGTGGATTACCAGTGCATCATGCCGTCGTTGGGAGACCTGGCCTCCTGCTATCACACCCTGTTTTTCACCACCTCGGGCAAGGCCAAGTTCCCCAAGGCGGCGCCTTTAACCTTCACCCCGGAAACCGGGGAAGCCCTGGGGCGGCAGATCGTGGCCCAGGCGGTGGAGAATTTTGCCCGACGCCAGCAAGTGAGAGTGTTTATCCCCGTCGCGCCCGTGGCCCAGGTCACCGGGTTTTCCGTGGAGGTCATTCAGGAGGCCCTGGGGGGGACCTGGGAGCCGCTATTGGACGCCATCAAGGCCGGGCATATCCGGGGCGCCGCGGGGGTAGTGGGGTGCAACAACCCCCGGGTGGTCCAGGACTATGGCCACACCAACCTCACCCAAAAACTCATCGCCGCGGATATCCTGGTCCTGGACACCGGCTGCGCCGCGGTGGCCCACGCCAAGGCGGGGCTGAAGGTGCCGGAAGCCGCGGACCAGGCCGGTCCCGGCCTCCAGGCGGTTTGTCAGGCCCTGAAGATTCCGCCGGTTTTGCACATGGGCTCCTGCGTGGACAACACCCGCATCGTCAATCTGGCGGCCATTCTGGCCAACGCCCTGGGGGTGGACCTGGATCTGCTGCCGGTGGCTGCCGCGGCCCCGGAGTGGTACTCGGAGAAGGCCGCGGCCATCGCCTGCTACGCGGTGGCCAGCGGGGTGTTCACGGTCCTGGGGGTGGCGCCCCCGGTGTTGGGGAGCAAGACGGTCACCGACGTGCTGCTGAATGGGATTGAAGCCCACTTGGGAGCGAAATTTGCGGTGGAGCCGGACCCCTTTAAGGCGGCTAAGCTCATCATCAATCACGTGGAGGGCAAACGGCGGGGGCTGGGGTTGGACGCGCGGCTGTAAGGCGGGGTATCCACCTCAAACCTTTATGTTGCGTTCCACCTAATATGGGGTCTTTAAAATGTTTAAAGAAGCCAAAAAGATAATCAGCCTCTTTGAACAGTCTGTGGCCAAGTTGGTCCTCCATTGTGTAAGTACTTTGCCCCTTCCTTTGGGAATAAATAAAACAATCGGCGTTATGAAAGGAGTAAAATCAACTTTCATTGTGGACCATAAATTATATGAGCTTCCGGTCTATGGCATCTTTTCCACTTTTACAAAAGGATACCTCGAAACCGTGATTGATATTCTACTCGACAAAGGACTACTCGAAATAATAATGGTCTCAAAATATGACAACCTCCCAATCCTCAGCCTTACTCCTAAGGGGCAAGATTTTCTAAATAATCAGGTCATAGTTGAAACCCCATTCGCTGAAGAGCTGAGAAACAAAGAAATCATCTTACTCAGCAATGAAGAACAAGAACTTTTCCACGAGATGAGGAAGTTGCGGCGAAAAATCGCTATTGAGAATGAAATCCCCCCCTATACTATAATTCATGATAGTGTCTTGAGAGAAATATCGAGGTTAAAGCCGCGAGCAGCAGATAAGTTGCTTTCAATACGAGGAATTGGGGAAAACTTTGTCCGGAAGTATGGTGATGATTTCCTGAAATTGATCCATCAATACTCGAATTAAGAAAAGAAGGTGGGCTTGCCCTCCTTCTTTTATAATTAACATACGTTGGGTTTGCCCTGTTTTTCCTTAAACTTAAAATAATTTAATTTATCCGGTGTCAAAGAGCGATCCCCTCCCGCCGGATATTGCGCAGAAAAGGCCCCTGGCGGTGCAGGAACCGATCCTGGTCCATGAACACGCAGGCGATGACCACGTCGTGCTCCAGGCTCAATTCCGCCACTATAAAACTGGTCCGGTCAATCTCCTCCCCGGCGTCCACCGGCCCTTTCAATACCACCAGGACATCGATATCCGAGCCTTCGGGGTCATAATCTCCCCGGGCCGCGGAGCCGTAGAGGACCAACCGCATCAAGCGGTTGCCGTAAAGGGCCGTCAGGCGTTCCCGCAACTCTCCTAAGACGCGGCGCAATGTATCTTTCATGGCAAGGCCAGTTCCATGCAACATAATGGAAAAATAACAAAAAATTTCGTAGTTATCAAATGTTATCCCTTCAGGAAAATTCATCCGGTAAACCCGTTTAGCAAAATTATTTGACTTGCCCTGGTGAAAAAGGTAAATATTATTGAATTACCGCCTTTTAATCGACATTTCCTACAGGAGGCGCCCATGTCCGAACCGCTTACTGTGAGCGACGGAGATTTTGAGCAGGAGATCCTGAAATCCGATATGCCGGCCATGGTGGACTTCTGGGCCGCCTGGTGCGGTCCCTGCCGGGCCATCGCCCCGGTGGTGGAAGAGTTGGCCCGGGATTATGCCGGCAAGGTGAAAGTGGCCAAGATGAACGTGGACGAAAACGCCAAGACCCCGGCCAAATATGGCATCAGGGCCATTCCCACCCTCATCATCTTTAAGGGCGGGCAGGTGGTGGAGCAAATCACCGGCGCGGTTTCTCGGTCCCTCATTGAAAACGCCTTGAAAAAAGCCCTCTAAGCAATTGGATCGGAGATGGCTTGGGATTATGATTTAATTATTGTCGGGGGCGGCCCCGGGGGCCTCACCGCGGGCATCTACGCCGGCCGGGCCCGGCTCAAATCCCTGCTCATCGAGCGGCTCATCCACGGCGGCCAGATGATGACCACCGACCTGGTGGAAAATTATCCTGGCTTTCCCGACGGCGTCTCCGGGTTCGAACTCAGCGACCGCATGCGTAAGCAGGCGGAACGCTTCGGGCTGGAGGTCCTGGCGGGGGAAGTCCTGGACCTGCAACCCGGCCCGCCCCACACCGTGGTTCTGGAAGACCGGCAGCTCACCGCCGGAGCCGTAATCATCTCCAGCGGGGCCGGCTACCGCCGCCTGGAGGCTCCGGGAGAACACGAATTCACCGGCAAAGGCGTCAGCTACTGCGCCACCTGCGACGGGGCCTTGTACCGGGGCCACACCATCGCGGTGGTGGGCGGCGGCGACACCGCGCTCACCGACACCATCTTCCTCACCCGCTTCGCCGATAAGATCCACCTGATTCACCGCCGGGACGCCCTCCGGGGGGAAAAAGTCCTCCAGGAACAAATTTTTGCCTCAGAAAAGGTGGAAATCCACTGGGATACCGTGGTCCAGGAAATCCAGGGGGCCGAGGCGGTGGAACGGGTCCGGCTGAAAAATGTCAAGACTGGAGAGGAGGCCGCCCTGGAGGTTACCGGGGTCTTCATTTTTGTGGGCATCACTCCCAATTCCGGATGGCTGAAAAACCGGGTGGCCATGGACGAATGGGGCTTCATTTTCACGGATGAACAAATGGCTACGGACATTCCGGGGGTCTTTGCCGTAGGGGACGTGCGCCACAAACTCCTGCGGCAGATTGCCACGGCCGTGGGCGACGGCGCCATTGCGGCCTTCGCCGCGGAACATTACCTGGCGGCGCATCATCGGGGGGGGAAGGCATGAAAGGACAAAACTGGATCAAGCTGCTGTTGGTGGTAGGAACGGCCGCCCTGGTGGCCAACTGTGGCACCATTAAGGGCTGGTTCGGCAAGAAATCCGGTCCCGACAGGCCGCCCGAGGTCATGGCGGAAGAAGGCATCCAAAAGCTGAAAAAGAAGAAGTACGACGACGCCATCGAGACCTTTGAAAAAGTGCGGGACCGCTATCCTTACAGCGACCAGGCGATGTTGGCCCAAATCAAGGTGGCAGACGCCTACTTCTACAAAAAGAAATATGACGAAGCCCTTACGGCTTACAAGGAGTTCGAGAAGCTCCACCCCACCAATAAGGCGGTGCCTTATTGCATTTACCGCCAGGGGATGTGCTTTTACCGCCAGCGCTCCACCATTGACCGGGATCAGACCTTCAGCCTCAAGGCCCTCCAGGAATTTCGCCGGCTGAAGCAGAAGTTCCCCCAGTCCGATTATATCCCCAGGGCGGACAAATATATCGCCCGGTGCATCCAGGACCTGGCGGAGCACGAATTTTACGTGGCCGAATTTTATTATCGGACCAAGCGTTACCAGGCGGCTTTAGACCGTTACCAGGGGATGGCCCAGGAATATCCCAACTTTCCCCAAAAGTCCCTGGTGCAAAAGCGCATCGAAGAATGTCAGAAAATTATAAACACGCCGGAAGAAAAGAAGGGCGGCTTCGTCTCCAAAGTCACCAGCATTTTTGACGCCAGGTGGTGAGGCCGATACCCGGCGGCGTTGGAAAGTTATTTAAGGGCGGGGTTTCCCGCCCTTTTTTGTTTGTATGGCCTGGGGAGACTCTTCCAGGAGCCCACTGCTTACCCAGGGCTAGGAATTAATAACAAAGTGCATTTAAACTATATTTTTGTAGCGGGCACAATTTGTTGCGCCCTCAAAACGGGCGCGATCACGCCCCCACGTTTTGCGCCTTTTGGTTGGGACTTAATATTATACCATTTTCTCTTTCAAGTGCAACAAACTTAATCTGTAACTTATTGATAATCCGTAATTATCTTTACCGAAAACCGAAAACCGAAAACCGAAGACCGAAGACCGAAAACCGAAAACCGAAAACCGAAAACCGTATTAGAGCGTTAAACACAAGCTTCAAGAGGAATCCCTTATATTAAGGTTGAAATATCGAAAGACCGATAACTTAAATCAGGGTATTCTCCCAGCACCATTGGAGTTTGGGCATGAGAAAGCGGAAATTCCCGATTCGAGTGATGGTCTTGTTAGCATTTATGGTTTCAACCGCCCGGGCTGACACCCTCTCGATCCCCGGCAGCGGGGTTTGCGAATTTCTGCTGCACGAGCTGGCCGCCGGCTACAACGCCCGCCATCCCGGGCGCCAAGTGATCATTCCTCCCAGCGTGGGTTCTAAGGGGGGAATCCGGTTGGTGGGGTCGGGAGAGGCGGTGCTGGGCCGGGTGGCCAGTAATATGAAGGACAATGCCAAGGCTTATGGCCTTACCTATCTCCCCTTCGCCCGAGACGCGGTGGTCTTTGCCGTGGGCGCCAATGTGACCGTGGATAACCTGTCCACCGAGCAAATAGTGGGTATTTACCAGGGACGGATCACCAACTGGCAGGAAGTGGGAGGCCGCCCCGGGGTGATCCGGGTCCTCGTCCGCCAGCCCGGCGACTCTGTCCTGTTGCAAATCGGCCGGCGCATCCCGGAATTTCAAACCATGACCTTTCCAGCCGACAGCAAGATGGTGCACTATGGCCCGGAAATGGGAAAAATGCTGGGAAAATACAAACTTGCCATCGGCATGGGGGCCAAGAGTTCCCTCCTGAACCCGGAACTCCTTATCAAGCCCTTGGGGTTGGACGGCATCAGACCTGACCCGGAAAATATGTTGAACGGCAAGTATCCCATGCTGGAAGATTTTGCCCTGATATTCAAGGAAAACCGTCTAACTCCCCTGGCCCGGGATTTTATGGATTTCATCTTTTCTTCATCCGGTCAGGAGACTATGCACAAATACGGGGTAATCCCCCTAAAGAAATAGCCACGTTAAGGCCATGCTGCGAAAAAGCCTGACTATTCCCATTATCGCGATTTTTACGGCCATAGCCTGCGGCACTCTGTTTTTGGGCTATTTCATCAACATCAGCTCCTTGAAGGATGCCCTGGAAACCCGGGAGGCGGACAAGGCCAACCACATCAATTTCATCATCAGTTCTATCATCGATGATGATATCAAGAGACTCTCGGAGCTCTCCAAGGTGCTGCGGGAAAACCTGGAATTGGTCCAGGCCTTGGCGCGTTACTACGAATCCCCCGATACCTTGGGATCCTTGCACCGCTTGCTGGATAACTGGAACAGCCAACTGGAAGTGGACATGTTCGACCTGACGGACCGACGAGGGGTGGAAATTTACTGCTGCGCGCGCTGCCCCGTCGAGGAACGCGGCTGCCCCGGGTGGGGGGTGGAGGAGGCCCTGGCCGGGAAACCCTGATTTCCACCGATAAAATTCCCTGGGGGGGCTGGGCCATCAGGGTAGTGGCCCCAGTTGCCGCCGGCCGGGAAGTTTACGGCGTCTTGATTCTGGCGACCAACCTGAATCATAATTTTGCCCGGAAGATTGCCAAAGCCACCAATACCAGCATCTTCTTAACCACCATGACCAAAGTGCTGGCCAGTTCCCAGCCGCCGGAGCAGGGCCTCCAGGTGGATTTTGACAAAGTCCAGCAAAGCCTCCTGGAAAAGCGTTCCATTTTTCAGAACGATTACCAGACCCAGCGCAGCGTCATGTACACGCCCTTAAAGGTCGTGGATGAGATCCTGTGTCTGGTGATCAGCTCCGACACTTCGGGCATCTCCGGGCTGCTCCGCCAGAAGCGGACCCAGTTGCTCACCAGCTTTCTGGTGATCCTGATGGCGACCGTCGTTCTGGGGGCGAGCCTGACCTTCGCAATCACCAAGCCTATGCGGCGCTTGCAGACCCGGGCCCAGGAGGTGATCAAAGAGTTTTCGCCGAAAGACTTGCCCATCCAGCCCCGGGGCAACGAAATTCACACTTTGACCCAGGCATTTGACCTCATGCTGGCCGTGATTAAAAAACACATTGAGGAATTAAGGGAGGCGGAGCGGTTCCAGGCCAGCATCTTCGCCAGCATCAAGGACGGCATCAGCATCATAGGCCCGGACCTTACTATCATACAGGTTAATCCCACGTTGGAAAACTGGTTTGCCCATTACTCCTCATTGATCGGGCAAAAATGCTACCAAGTCTATCGGGGACGGGAAGAACCTTGCGATCCCTGTCCGGTTCAAAGAACTTTTCAAACCGGGAAAAGTGACTATGAGATTATGACCAGGGCTGACAAGGATGGGGAGTTCAACGACTGGGTGGAGATTTACACCTTCCCCATGAAGGATCCCGTCTCGGGAAAGCTCACCGGGGTAATCGAATACGTCCGGGAAATAACCGAACGGAGACGCACCGAAGAAGCCTTGAAGGAAAAAGAAGAGCAACTACGCCAGGCCCAAAAAATGGAGGCCATCGGCCGCCTGGCCGGCGGAGTGGCCCATGATTTCAACAATATCCTGACCGCGGTCAGCGGTTATTCTGAACTTTTACTCATGCAGCTTCCGCCGGAGAGTCAGGAACATTTGGAGGTGCAAGAGATCCATAAGGCTGCGGCGCGGGCTGCGTCTCTCACCCGGCAGCTCCTGGCCTTCAGCCGCAAGCAAGTGATTCAGCCCCGGCCCCTTAATCTCAATGAAGCCATCTCGAGCCTGGAAGGGATGCTGCGGCGGCTCATCGGCGAGGACATCGACCTGGCCGTCTCCCCGGGAGAAGGTTTGGGGCTGGTGCTGGCGGATGCGGGCCAGATGGAGCAAGTCATCGTCAACCTGGCGTTGAATGCCCGGGACGCCATGCCCCGGGGCGGCAAGCTCACCTTGGAAACGGCCAACGTGGACCTGGATAGCTCTTACGCCCGGACCCACCTGGACGTGGAGCCCGGCCCATACGTAATGCTGGCGGTGAGCGATAGCGGCCAAGGTATGGATGCCGAGGTCCGCTCCCGTATTTTTGAGCCCTTTTTCACCACCAAAGAACTGGGTAAAGGCACCGGGCTGGGTCTGTCCATGATTTACGGCATCGTCAAGCAAAACCGGGGACACATCTGGGTGTACAGCGAACCCGGACAGGGAACCACCTTCAAGATCTACCTGCCCCGGATGCAACAGCCGGTTGAAGCCGACGGGCTCCATCTCCGGCCGGCGGTCTTGGCTGGGGGGCGCGAAACTGTTTTGCTGGTGGAAGATGACGAGGTGGTGAGAAGGGTGGTAGGCAAGATGCTCCAGCGCCAGGGTTATCAGGTGCTGGAAGTGGCCGATGGGCGGGAAGCCCTGGAGACCAGCGACACCCACCCGGAGCCGATCCACCTGATCCTCACGGACGTAGTTATGCCGGGGATGAGCGGTCCGGAATTGGCCGTTCGGGTAACTCAAAAATATCCGGAGATCAAGGTGTTGTTCATGTCGGGACACACGGAAAACACCATTGTGCAACATGGGGTGTTGGAGCCGGGGGTGGATTTTATCCAGAAGCCCTTTAAATATGACGACTTAATGCGCCGGGTGCGGGAGGTTCTGGACCGGCCCGGGGCCGTGGCTCCGGGAAGACCCAGTGAAAAACCGAAAACCGAAAACTGAAAACTGAAAACTGCCCTACGCGGTTCGCAGCGCTTCCAACAGCGGCAGCCGGGCCGCTTTCAGGGCCGGCAGCAGGCCCCCCAACAATCCCATCCCCAATCCGAAGATCAAACTCTTTATCATGATCCCCGGCGTCAGGGTAAACTTAAAAGACAGCTCCGCAAAGCTGGACCAGTTGATGGTGGACAGAGTGATAAAGTTGAGCAGCGACGCGGGCAACAGGCCCAGAATCCAACCCAGGAACCCCAGAAGCACGGATTCCAGCAAGAATGCCAGCAGGATGTGATGGCGCTGGAAACCCAGGGCCCGCATGGTGCCGATCTCGGCCACCCTGGCCCCCACCTGGGCGTACATGGTGACCATGGCCCCCAGGATGGCTCCCACGCTGAAGATCCCGGTGAGCACCAGCCCCAGGAGGCGGATGAAGGTGGCCAGGCGCCGGGACTGGGCCTCGTACATGTCCACCTCCCGGAGCACCTGCACCGGCAGGCGGGGGTCCCCTTCCAGGCGGGATTTGACGGTGAGAAAGGCCCCCGGGTCCTGGAGGCGGAAGACCACCGAGGAATAGACGGTGCGCCGGAAGGCCTGGAGAAGCTGTTCCACGTCCCCCCAGATTTCTGAGCTGAAGCCGGTGTTGCCGGCGTCGAAGATCCCCACTACCTGCCAGGTGCGCATGGCGAAGCGCAGAGACTCCCCCAGCCCCGCGCCCTGGAAGCGACGGGCGATTTGAACCCCCGCCATGATTTCCGTGGACCCGGGGCGGGGAAAGCGCCCCGCGGCCAGCTTAACCTCCCGGCGCAAAGGAAGGGATGTGGCCTGCACCCCCCGGATAATGACGTTGGCCGGGGTTTTCGCCTCCCGTTTGGTAAGGTTCACCAGGATAATGGCCTCATCCGCCACCATCTTGCGGCCTTCCATGTCCAGGGCGATTTCCGGCTGCGCCCCGATGATCCCCGCCTGGGTCCGGTCAATGGAACTCTGCACCTCGGTTTCGCTGCCGGCCCGTAAGACCACCACGTTGTCATAGGAGCCGGTGGCCACCAAAGTGCGGCGCAGGCCTTCGGCCAGCATCAGCACCGCCGCGAAGACAAAGATCACCAGGGCCATGCCCCCGGCGGTGAGCGCGGTGGTCAACCGCCGGGCCAACAGGTTGCGGTAGCTATAGGAGATGGGGATGGGCATAAGTTTATCTGCTGCTCTTTAGTGATCTATTGCTGTACCGGCACAACTGCTGAAAAGGATAGTGACCGCCATTAACCGCAAACCGCGTTTACCCCACTTTGGTCATCGCCTCGGCAATCCCCACCCGGGCGGCCCGCCAGGCGGGCAGGACCGCGGCCAGGAGGCCCACGGTAAGGGACACTCCCAGCCCCAAGGCCAGGGTCTCCAAGGTCACCTGAAAGATCCCGAAATACTGCAGCACCGCGGTGGGAAAGGCCCAGATGGCCGGGATGGTCAGGGCTAAGCCCAGTAACCCTCCCAGAACCGCCAGGACCATAGACTCCCCCAGGATAACCCCGCTGAGGAACCGGGGCCGGAAGCCCATGGCCTTCATCACCGCGTATTCCTTCATACGCTCCCTGGCCCCCATGGCCATGGTGTTGGCCAGCACCATGAGAATCACCCCGATGACCAGCCAGGAGACCGCCTGGATGGCCAGCAGGATGGCCTCGGTCATGGCCACGAAACCCAGGTTGAATGCCTTTTCCGTTTCCGTCAGGGTTTCAGCCAGGGAATTTTTAAAGACCGCGTCGATCTGCTCGGAAACCGGCCCGGCCAGGTCCGGCGAAGCCACCTGCACCAGGAACCAGCCCACCCGGTCCGCCCTATCGGGGGCCAGTTTTTTCATCTGCTCATTCAAGTAGTCCCAATGGAAGAACAACATGGTTTCGTCCGTGGCGGGGTCCCGGCCCTTGTAAATGGCCCGCAAGTTAAGCTGATAGTCCCCCGGAAAGTAGGTGCCCTTGAGTTGAATGACGTCTCCCACCTTCCAGCCGAAGCGGGCCGCCAGTTTGCGCCCTGCCAGGCACCCCTGGCGGTCCCGGACCAGGGCCAGCCTCTGGTCTTCGGGAATGAGCAGTTCCGGGGCCAGATCCAAATAGCCCGGCAAGGACGCGGCAAACTGGGGGAAAAAGTGCTTTTTATCCACATAGATGCCTTCAAACCAGTAGGCGTGGGCTACGCCGGTGACTCCGGGCAGGGCCTTGATTTTGGCCTGATAAGCCACGGGCAGAGGGGAGACCAGGGATACGGCGTTGCGGGTCACCAGGCGGACGGGCGAGGAGGCGTCCACCCCGGCGTACCAGGCGTCCACCATGGTGCGCAGCAGGGCAAAGGCCAGGATGGCCAACGCCATGCCCAGGATGGTCAGCCCGGCCCGCAAGGGGTGTCGCAGGGTATTGCGCCAGATGAGTTTTAGCATGATTGTTTAGTGTTTTTGAGGGGAGGGCCGGGGGACGGCAAGTCCCCCGCCCTCCCCTCAATCTCCCCTCCCAGCCCCCTCTAAGTAGCCGTGGAAGGCGGGGCCTTTGGCCCCGACTTCCACGGCTACTTG
>VGSW01000098.1 GCA_016874915.1 Deltaproteobacteria bacterium | reverse complement strand
AGCAGATAGAGGCACTTGCCATTCTTCAGGGTGTACTCTTCCACGGAATCCCGGATTCGCCGCTTGCGGGTGATGAGGCGCTCCAGGGCCGGGATGTCGATTTCCACGTTAAAGTGGCCGGAGTTGGACAGAATGGCGCCGTCTTTCATCACCTGGAAATGCTCTTCCCGGATAACGTTGATGTCGCCGGTCAAGGTGCAGAAGACATCGCCGATCGGCGCGGCCTGGGCCATGGGCAGCACCTCGTAGCCATCCATCAGGGCTTCCAGGGCCTTCAAGGGGTTCACTTCGGTGATGACCACCCGGGCTCCCAGACCCCGGGCCCGCATGGCCACGCCCCGGCCGCACCAGCCATAGCCGGCCACCACGAAGATGCTGCCGGACATGAGCCGGTTGGTGGCCCGGAGGATGCCGTCGATGGTGCTCTGGCCGGTGCCGTAACGGTTGTCGAAGAGGTATTTGGTGGTGGCGTCGTTCACCGCGATCATAGGGTAGCGCAGCACCCCGTCTTTGGCCATGGCCTTGAGGCGGATAACTCCGGTGGTGGTTTCTTCGGTGCCCCCCAGGATTTCCGGGATGAGTTCCTGGCGCTTGGTATGGACCGTGAAAACCAGGTCGGCGCCGTCATCCATGGTGACCTGGGGCTTCACGTCCAGGGCCTGGTGGATGTGGCGGTAGTAGGTGTCGCTGTCTTCGCCCTTAATGGCAAAGGTGGGAATTTCCTCATATTTGGCCAGGAATGAAGCCACATCGTCCTGGGTGCTCAAGGGATTGGAGGCGCAGAGGTGCACCAGGGCGCCTCCGGCCTTCAGGGTTGCCGCCAGCACCGCGGTCTCGGTGGTGACGTGAAGACACGCGGCCAGGCGCAGCCCCTTTAAGGGCTTTTCCCGTTCGAACCGTTCCCGGATGGCGTTGAGCACCGGCATGTCCCGGCGGGCCCATTCCACCCGGAGGCGGCCCTTGTCGGCCAAATTAAGGTCTTTTACGTGATATTCCATGAGATCCTCTTGGAGAATTAATATTCAGACTTAGAAAACATTATCTCGTTCCCAAGCTCAATTTGGGAACGAGATGAACTAAAAACTGAAAACTGAAAACTATTGTTACAGGCCAGCCTTTTCCCGCAACACATCCACCTTATTGGTGTACTCCCAGGTGAAGTCCGGGTCGGTGCGGCCGAAGTGACCGTAAGCCGCGGTCTTTTTGAAAAAGGGGCGCTGCATGTCCAGATACTGGATCATGGCTGCGGGTTTGAAGCTGAAGGTGCTCTTGATGATATCCAGGAGCTTGTCGTCGGGAATCCGACCCGTATCATAAGTGTAAACCATAATGGATAGAGGGTCGGGAAGCCCGATGGAATAGGCCACCTGGACTTCGCACCGTTCGGCCAAACCCGCGGCCACCACGTTTTTAGCCACGTGGCGCAGCATATAAGAAGTGGTGCGGTCCACTTTTGTAGGATCTTTGCCCGAGAAGGCGCCGCCGCCGTGGTAGCCCCGGCCGCCATAGGTGTCCACGATAATCTTGCGGCCGGTCATGCCGCAGTCGGCTAGGGGCCCGCCCACTACGAAACGGCCGGTGGTGTTGATCAGGAACTGGGTGTTAGCCTCCAGGAGGCTGGCCGGGATGGTCTTCTTGATGACCTCTTCCACGATGGCTTCCCGGAGGTCTTTGTACTTGACTTCCGGGTTGTGCTGAGCCGCAATGACCACAGTGTGAACGGAGGTGGGCTTGCCGTCGATGTAGCGCACCGTCACCTGGGTCTTGCCGTCGGGGCGGAGCCAGGGCAGCGTGCCGTCCTTGCGGACCTTGGCCAGACGCTCGGCCAGCCGGTGGGCGTACCAGATGGGCATGGGCATAAGATTTTCGGTGGAATCGGAGGCATAGCCGAACATCAGGCCCTGGTCCCCGGCGCCCTGTTCGGGCGAGAGGCCCCGGCCTTCCACGCCCTGGGCGATGTCCGGAGACTGGCGGTCGATGGAGGTGAGGACCGCGCAGGTTTCCCAGTCAAAACCCATGGAAGAATCGCAGTACCCAATCTCTTTGATGGTCTGCCGGACAATTTCGGGATAGTCGATGCGCGCCGTGGTGGTGATCTCTCCGGCGATGAGGGCCAGCCCGGTGGTGACCAGGGTTTCGCAGGCCACCCGGGCATATTTGTCTTGGGCGATGATGGCGTCCAGAATGGCGTCGGAAATCTGGTCTGCCACCTTATCCGGATGCCCCTCGGTTACTGACTCCGAGGTGAAAAAAAATTCTTTGGCCATCCTGAAAGGACTCCTTTGGAAAAAAATTCACGCCGGGAAGGTTTCGGCTGATAAACCTTTTAATTTTAACTGCGGCGGGCGAAAAAAGACAAGGGTTTTTCCGTGGCGTCCGCGTCTTTCAAGCGATTTTGGCCGTCCACCAGAACCACCTTGGGCTTGTGGGACCGCAGTTCCGCAGCGGTGTAAGAGGCGTAGGTGGTGATGATAATCAAATCTCCGGGCGCGCCTTTGCGGGCCGCGGCGCCGTTTAAGCACACCACCCCGCTGCCGGCCTCGCCTTCGATGCTGTAGGTCTCAAAGCGTTCGCCGTTGGAAACGTTGTAGATGTGGACCATTTCATAGGGCAGGATATCCGCGGCCCGCAACAGGTCGGAGTCCACGGTGAGGGACCCTTCGTAGTGGAGGTTCGCCTCCGTAACGGTGGCGCGGTGGATTTTGGACTTCATCATTACACGCAGCATGTGTAGCGGGCCTCCGGTATCGAAGCGTTATCGATGAGCCTGGTGTCGCCCACCCATACGGCCAGGGCCAGACGGGCTTCCCCCTGAAGGGTTTCCACTTCTTCCAGGGTTTCGGGGTGCACCAGGGCCAGGTAGTCGATGCGGGTGTGGGGGACCCGGGGGATGATTTTCCGAACCAACTCCAGGATTTTTTCCCCTGATTTTTCTCCGGCCGCGGCCAGCTTCTGGGCCCCCTTCAGGGCGTAGGACAGCGACAGGGCCGCGGCCCGTTCCTCCGGGCTCAAATAGGTGTTGCGAGAACTCATGGCCAGCCCGTCGGGCTCCCGGACGATGGGGCAGCCCACAATACCAATAGGCAAATTGAGGTCCGCGGTCAGGCGCCGGATGACCATGAGCTGCTGGTAATCCTTTTCCCCGAAGATGGCGGCGTGGGGCTGAACCAGATTGAAGAGTTTCAGCACCACCGTGGCCACCCCCCGGAAGTGCCCCGGCCGTGAAGCGCCGCACAGGCCCTGGGAGAGCTTCTCCACCTCCACGTAAGTCTGATACCCTTCCGGGTACATCTGCTCCGGAGTGGGGGTGAAGAGTACGTCCACCCCTTTCTCCCGGGCCAGGGCCGCGTCCCGGTCCAGGTCCCGGGGGTAGCGCTGCAAATCTTCCGTCGGCCCGAACTGGGCCGGGTTGACGAAGAGGCTCACCACCAGCCGGTCCCCTAGGGTGCGGCCGTGCTCCATGAGGGACAGATGGCCCTGGTGGAAAAAGCCCATGGTGGGGACCAAAACGATTTTCCGGCCTTCCTCCCGCCACCTCAGGGCCAGGTCCTGCATTTCCTTGGAATTGCTGACAATTTCCATAAAAAAACCCCAGACTGATGCTCTGGGGGTTGGCCTCACGGTCCCGCCGAGTCTCAGTCCGCCTCATGCCGGATCCAAGCTCTGGGTGTAACTTTGTTCTATTATCCTCCTATATGGGAAAATGTCAATATTTTGTTGGGCTGTGGCGTTTTTTTACACCATCTTTTTGGCCCCGGGGACCGCAAAAAGTTAGCGGGGAAATAAGCTGTCTAACTTCTTCACCAGGTTCAGGTCGCCTTCCACCGTGTACTTGCCGGTAAAATAGGCCCAGGCGCCGCTCTGCTCGCCCCGGGAGATGGCCAGCCAGACTTCGGGGGTGGTCTTGATGATCACATCGGGGTTCTCCGCTGCACCTTCATGGAAGCTGGCCCGCTGATTCTCGATGCATAGATGGGCGGTGAAGTTCTCGCTGCCGTGCACCTCAAACTGATAGGTGGCTGTCAGGCCAGCCGCGGCATTGGGATCGAGGTCCTGGGGCATGCCTTCCAGAAGTTCCCTCATGGTGGTGACGCTCCAACGAGTGACCGGCGTCACCGCCTCAACTGGAGTTACCTTAGGGGTCTCCTTCTGGCGCGCCATGAGCTCCTGAAGCCAGGCCTGTCTGGCCTCCGAGTCTAGCCCTCCCTGGGAGCGGGTCTGGCCTACATAGGCCTCAAAACTCTCGTAAAGCCCCAGTTTCTCCCAGTGCGCGTGGTCGGCCTTCATGAAGCCCTGGTTCTCCTTGACCAGGTGACCCATAAAAAGCCAGAAGGCCAGGTCCTGATCCGTGGCCGGGTAGCGCCAGCCTTCTTTTAACGCCCGGAATAGGTCCTGGGCCAGGTGCGCGGCCCGGGCCTCCACCGCCTGCCGGCCCAGGAATTCACCAGGGCCAATGGCAATAGCGGTAAGGTGACCCACCGGGAAAGCCCCGAAGGCCGCCAGCATCCTGCCCAGGTATTGCGCCACCGTGGTTTCTCCCTGGCCGGCCGAGACACTCACGGCCAAGCCGGGTTTCCAGGTGCCCCGGGGCCGGTGGCCGTAGGACAAAGAGCGGTCCAGGAAGGTCTTGGTCTGGCCGGTGACGTTGTAAAAATACACCGGCGAGGCCAGGATAATCGCGTCGGCCGCCAGGACCCTGGCCAGGATGCTTTTATGGTCGTCTCTGATCCAACAGCCTCCCTTTTCCAGGCAGAAGCCACAACCAGCGCAGTACTCGATGTGATGCTGGTTCAAGAAGATTTCTTCCAACCCCACTCCCTCCGCCTCGAAACCCTCTTTAAGCATGGCAAGCATCAGAGAGGTGTTGCCGAAACTTTGGTGGGGAGAGCCGTTGACTGCGACTACCCGATAGCTGGCCGACATGGCGTTTGCCTCCTGCTCTATTCCTAAAATTGCGAAGCTCAACCAGGCGCCGCCCAGGGCCACGCTACAGAGGCCCGCCAGGGTTGCCAGGCATTTCCAGGCAAACCTGGCCAGCCCGAAGCCAGCGCGGCGCCGGTGGCTATAATATCTTCTAGGGAGATTCTTCAATTCCATTCCCTTCACGATGACCGCCTTCGACCAGGAAGGTTATGGAAGCAGGCTGGCATAACTTAAACGAATTCCAGGGCCGGCTCGTCGTTTTTCCGGGCCGTGATTTCCCCGATGACCCAGGCCGGTTCATTGAGCCCCTGGAGGCGCAGCAGCACGTCGGCCACCAGGTCCCGGTCCACCACCAGCACCAGGCCCATGCCGTTGTTGAAGGTGCGCAGCATCTCGTCCTCGGGGATGTTGCCTTTCTCCTGAATAAACCGGAAGATGGGGGGCGCGGTCCAGGAACCCCGGTGGATCACTGCCCGGCAGGATTTGGGGAGGATGCGGGGAACGTTGCCCGTGAGGCCGCCGCCGGTGATATGGCTGATGCCGCTTAAGGGAAAGTCCCGCAACAGGTTGAGGACGGTTTCGGCATAAATGCGGGTGGGAATGAGGAGTTCCTCCCCCAGGAGGCCGCCCAGCTCCGGGATCTCATCGGTGACCAGGTACCCTTGGCGCTCGAACAAGACTTTGCGCACCAGGGAATAGCCATTGGAGTGGAGGCCGCTGGAAGCCACCCCGATGAGGCGATGGCCCACCGCGATGTCCGAGCCGTCGATGATATGGTCCCGCTCCACCACTCCCACCACGAAGCCCGCCAGGTCGTAGTCCCCAGGCTGGTAAATGCCGGGCATCTCCGCGGTTTCGCCGCCGATCAGGGAGCAGCGAGCCAGGCGGCAGCCCTGGGCAATCCCCTCGATGATCCGGGTGGCGGTGTCCTCCGCAAGGCGCCCCATGGCCAGATAATCCAGAAAGAACAAGGGCGCGGCGCCGTGGACGATGATGTCATTGGCGCACATGGCCACCAGGTCGATGCCAATGGTGTCATGGCGGTCCATGAGGATGGCGATCTTGATTTTGGTGCCCACCCCGTCGGTGGCGGACACCAGCACCGGGTCGCGGTATTTCTGCACGTTGAGGTGGAACATCCCCCCGAACCCGCCGATCTCCCCCAGCACCCCGGTTCGATGGGTGGCCTTCACCAAAGGCTTGATCTTCTGGATGAAGGCCTCGGCTTTGTCAATATCCACCCCCGCGTCTTTGTAAGTGATGGTCTCGGCCATATCCTTTGTCCTCCCCCAAGGACAGATGCAGTTTTCGGTTTTCCGTTTTCGGTAAATCGGAGTCAGGAACTGTTTTCATCTCTACATATAACAAACAGCCTGCCCGAGTCTGGCATCTTGAGTCTTCAGTTATTGCAAATAATGTTGGGTTTAGGGAGCATTAATGCCAAAACGCAAAAACTAAATACCGAAAACCGAAAACTATTCTTTCTCCCCCTCCCCCTCCCCTTCCTGACGCATGCATTCGGTGCATAGGGGCGGCAGGTCTTTCCCTTCAGGGGCCACCCAGGGATGGCCGCAGGCACCGCACTGAATCTGGACCGCGTTTAAGCGGTAGTCCCCCCCCTCGATGCGAATGGCCTTCCCGTGAACCAGGGCGTCGGCCACCGCCCGGTGGGCCCGGGCCAGCATCCGGGTCACGGTGGGGCGGGAGACCTGCATGCGTTTGGCCACCTCTTCCTGGGTCAGTTCCAGAAAATCAGCCAGGCGCATGGCCTCCAGTTCGTCCACCGAGATCACCGTTTGCTGCAAGCCCCGCAGCGGGATGCCCTGAGGTTTGAAAAAGGTTATTCCCGGCTCCATCTCCACCCAACGGCATTTACGAGGTCGGCCCATTTTCCTGCACCCTGATGAAAATTAAGTTATGAAAAATTAACTTTATTTGCTTATTACATTATATAAACCGCCTGACTGTCAAGAATAAACCTGGAAATCCGCTCCCGGACCACCTCCGTCGTTGACGAACCGGCAAAATCAGCTTATTTTTACAGGGGGCAGGTTTTGGGTTTCAGGTTTCAGGTTTTAGGTTTTAGGTTTTAGGTTTTAGGTTTTAGGTTTTAGGGCAGCATTCCTGAGTCAAAGAATCATTATAATTCCTATTCCCTATTCCCTGACCTGAAACCTGTAAAGGAGATTGTGTGTCCATCCAGAAATACCAGGAGCACGTGGAGGAATGCGCTCGCGTTATTGCCCCCCGGCTGGGAGCACTGCCGGAGTGGGGCGTCATCCTGGGCACCGGCCAGCGATTGCTGGCCCAGCACCTGGAAGATGGCGGCTATCTTCCCTATGAGGAACTGCCCCATTTTCCCCGGGCCACCAGCCCCAGCCACCAGGGACGCTTCCACTGGGGCCGCCTGGCAGGAAAGCCCGTGGTGCTGTGCCATGGCCGGCTTCACGGCTACGAAGGATATTCCCTGCTTCAGGCCACTTTCACAGTGCGGGTGATGACCGCGTTGGGGATCAAGACCCTGGCCCTCACCAACGCCGCGGGGGGCCTCAACCCCTATTTCAAGACCGGGGAGTTGATGCTCATCTGCGACCACATCAACTTCATGGCCGATAACCCCCTGGTGGGGGAAAACGTGGACGCCTGGGGACCCCGGTTTCCGGATATGAGCCGGGTTTACGATCATGAGCTGATGGACCTGGCTGAAGACGTGGCCCGGCGCCGGGGGATCGTCCTGAGGAAGGGGGTCTATGTGGGGGTCAAGGGGCCCAGCCTGGAGACGCCGGCAGAGACCCGGCTGCTCCGGATTATCGGCGCCGACGCGGTGGGCATGTCCACCGTCCCCGAGGCCATCTGCGCGGTGCACGCCGGAATTAAGGTGCTGGGGATTTCCATCCTCAGCAACGTGAACCTTCCCGACGCCATGGCCCCCATCTCCCTGGAGGAGATCATCGCCACCGTGGCCCGGGCCGAGCCTCGCCTGGCGGAACTTCTCCTGGGAGTGATCGCAGAAACCCCGGCCTCAGGAACGCGGTAACTCCAAAGGCGCCAAATTCAGGCAGTTGGCGCTCTTGGGCGTTCCCGGCGTAGCCAAGGGAATAAGAAATTGATAGGTTTAGAGCGCGAAATGGATTGGCGCAGGATAAAAGAATAAAAGCGGTCAGCCGCCAGTTTTGACCGCTGACCTTGGATCATAGCTTTAAAGAAGGTGCGCCGGGGGCACCTACATTATTTCTTTTTCCTGGGCCGTTTGGCCTTTTTCTCAGCCTTGGCGGGAGTGGGCGGCGGTGGAACGGGGGCTTCCGGCATCGCCGCAGCCGGAGCCGGCCTTGCCGCGGGTTCAGTGACAGCCGCACCGGCTTCGATGATATACACCCGCTGCTCCCGGGAGAGATTAATCAGAGACTGGCCGCATTGGACGCAAACCGACGCATAGAGGGGGTTCTTCCCTTGGCACCCGGGGCACTTAATCCACAACCCCATCGCTGTCCTCCTGGGTTTTCCCATACCATTAGCAGAACCAAGCTCATTCTTCAAGAGATTTATCCCCGGTTGGGGCGTGATGACCATTTCCCAGGAAATTTTACGGCTTGGTATCAAATAGGCGCGCTAGCGGGAAATTCAAATCCTCATTGACCTTACAAAATCCAAAGGAATAACCGCCAATGAAAACGTCCATGAGAAAAGTGGTGATCAGCACCGACCAGGCTCCGGCCCCCAGCGGGGCCTATACCCAGGCTCTGGTCGCAGGGCCTCTGGTCTTCGTCTCCGGTCAGATTCCACTAGACGCCCAGGGCCGGATGGTCCAAGGGGATATCCTGGACCAGACGGTGCAGGTAATCAACAATATCAAGGCCATCCTGGCCGCGGCGGACTGCAGCTTGAAGGACGTGGTCAAAACCACCGTATATTTGGCCGATATGGCCGATTTCCCGGAGTTCAACCGGGTGTACGCTGAGTTCTTCCCCACCCATCCCCCGGCCCGCACCGCCATCCAGGCCGCGGCCCTGCCTCGGGGAGTGTCCATCGAAATGGACGCCATTGCCGTCAGGAAGGGGTAAGCGGCCGGGCCTGTCCGCCAAATAATAGGGCGTGCCGCGCCCGCCCTTAATGGCTACTTATAACGCCAAGTCGCATTCAATCGGTGGCGCCGGCTTTCCAGCCGGTGCAGCGCCGACTAAAGCCGGCGGCTATAGAAAAATAGCTTTTTGAATGCACCTTGGGGTAAAGTCAGTGAAAATCGATATAGTCCTTTTCTGTAGTAAAAGTAGCTATCTGGTTCAAGCCGCAACACCGGAACTCCGCTTCCAGGTGTTCAAAAAAGAGCTCCGTCCGGACTGACTGGGGGGGGACTTCCACCCAGGTCCCACATTCCCGGCATTGAGCCAGAAACCGGCCTGACTCCATTCTAGTCTTTACCCGCGGTTTTTCCATGGGCCCTCTTTCCAGGCGTATCTGTGGCACCCTGGGCGTCTTGGTGAGAAATAATATCACACCGGGGCGCCAAGGTTTCGGGGCTCAGGGAAAAAATATCGCCAATAATCTAGATTTACTTAAATCCTGGGTTATGATAGGGATTTATACGGGTTTATTAATACTAAACCCCACTGCCCACTACCACTGATCACTGATCACTGACCACTGATTACTAACACTACAACGTTAATTACCCGGCTGCTTCAGTACAACTCTTTGTATTTATTGTCATTATGAGCGAAGCGAAGAATCTAGACCCTTCGCCTACGGCTCAGGGTGACAAAACTGATTGTCAGTAATATCCGATGGTTGGCCTATCATGGGCGATATGGGAGATATTATCTAACGTAATAGTATTAGGGAAAACCTAATTTTTTCTAAGGGAAACCCTTAAGGGTCGATTCCGGTCAAAAATCTTCTTGACAATGGCTGACCTACTGTCATATTTAACGGGCTATGAAAGCATCCATAAAAATCCCGCTGAAATTCGCCCCGCTGTTGGAGGTGAGCAAATCCCACCTCGTCCGGGTTAACCAGGGCGAGCGTAACCTGTCCATCGAAAAAGCCATGAAAGCCGTGGACCTGTTTAAAATAGCAGGCATGGACATCCACATTCTCCAGATTCTTCCGGAGCTGAAGATTTTAATCCCCTACCTGTGCAGGTGCCGCCGTGCCAAGGGCAGATGAGACGCCCCTGACTATTATCGTGGACACCCGGGAGCAGCGCCCCTTCACCTTCGCTTCCATCACCCCGGTCCCCCTGGTGGAGGTGGCCGCCCTGCCCGCGGGAGACTACTCCCTCAAGGGCCTGGAAAGCCTGATCGCCATCGAGCGCAAGTCCCTGGCCGACGCCTTCGGCACCTTCGGGGCCGAGCGCCGCCGCTTCGAGAGGCAGTTGGAGCGCATGTCCCTTCTCAAGTTCGCTGCGGTGGTCATCGAGGCCGATTGGCACGGCATCGTGCGCCGGCCCCCGTCCCGCTCCCGGCTCCTTCCCAAGACCGTGGTGGCCTCCATCGCCGCCTGGAGCCAGAGATTCGGCGTGCACTTCTGGACCTGCCCCAACCGGGCCTTTGCGGAAAAATGGACCTACCGGCTGTTGGAACGGTTCTGGCGGGACCGGCAGAGAGAAGCATAGATGAGCGAGTTAAGAAACCAGATTCTGGAAAAAGTGGACGTGCTGGCGGAGTATATGGCCATCGGCATCCGTATCGCCAAAGGAGCCAAGCCCAACGCGGCCGGCTGGCTTCCCTGCCACAGCTTCTTCCGGGAGGACAAAAACCCTTCCGCGGCCATCAATGTGGGCCCGGACCTCAAAGCCAAGGGCATTTACGTGGACTTCGGGGAGAACGGTACGGGTGGCAAGCCCTGGCTGGCCCTGGGGGTGTTCGACATGCTGGCGTTGCATGGTCCTTACATTGACCGGAACCAAGCCTTTTACGCCCTGGGCCGCAAATACGGGGTAATCACCGGGGAGGCCAAGACCGGAAGGCGGGACAAAGACCAGCCCCCCACCCTGGACGACGTGGCCCGGTTCAAGCGGAACCTGACGCCCGAGATGATCCAAGACCTCCGGGACCAGCGGGGACTAACCGAAGCCAGTATCGCCCGGTTCGAGATCGGCTGGGACCCGTCTCGGGAGCGCAACACTATCCCGGTGTGGGAGCCGGCCCCGGTGGGCAAGCGCCTGGTGAACATCAGGTTCCATAATTCCAAGAAGACCCCCAAGACCCTTAACTGGCCGGGCTTCGGAGAAGCAAGGTTGTTTGGCCTTGAAAGGCTCGTCCAAGCGCCCCAGGGAAGCACAATTATAATTTGCGAAGGGGAGTACGATTGTCAATTGGCCGATCAGGTCACCGGCTGCATCGGGGTCAGCTCCACCAACGGCGTCAAGGCTTTCAAACCGGATTGGGTGAAGCATTTCCATGGCCGCCACGTGGTTCTGCTCTACGATGCCGACAAGGAGGGCCGGGAAGGAGTGCACAACCTCGTCCTGCCCGCGTTCCGGGAAGCGGTGGAGAGTGGCCGGGTATTATCCCTCAAGGTAATCTGGCTCTATGATAAGCCGGATAAGGAACACAAGGACCTCACCGATTGGATCGTCACCGACGGCGGCTCCGGCGAGGCATTGAAGAAGCTTATCGAGGAAACCCCGCCTTACGCTTACCCCACCTCCATCCGACACCTCCCCGAGCCCATCGAGCTTAAGAGTTTCACCGAGATCGATAAATCGGAGAATGCCGGCCAGCGGGTCACCGTGGACCTGCAGGTCTTCGGGGAGAATACCGTGGCCTACTACGCCGCCATGAAAATCAAGGTGACCCATTGCCAGGCCCGGGTGGAAGGGAAGTGTAACGGCCCCAAAGATGAAAAAACCGGCCAAAGCAATGGCGCCTGTCAGCAGGATATTCCCGTGCCCATGGGGGACCGGATCCTCATCGCCGGGGTGCGGGCCACGGAGAGCCAGTTCAAAAACCTCCTGCGGGATTACGTCTGCGATCGGGACAAGCGCCCCACCCTGAAGGTGGAGGACACCGACAAGATCGTGGTCCGGGAGGTCTTCGCCCACCAGATTTTCGAGCCCATGCAGTTCAATCAAAAGAACCAGTTGGACAAGCCCATCTACGTCCTGGGCGGCGACCTGGTGGAGATCGGCAAGTATAAGGCCACCGGCCGCATCGTGGGCAGCTACCGGGACCAGCAGCCGGTCCTGCTGGTGGACACCCTGGTCCCCCAGGACGAAGATTACCAATGCTTCGACCTGGACGCGGCCCGGCCCCGCCTTAAAAAACTCCAGGCCATGGACGTGGATGAGATTGCCCTGGACCTCAGCTATCATGTCACCCGCATCTACAAGCGCCAGGAGCTTCATCTGGGAGTTCTTTTGGTGCTGTGCTCTCCCTTATGGATCAACTTCCCCGGCGAAGGGCGCATCCGGGGCTGGCTGAGCAGCATCATCGTGGGGGACACCGGCACCGGCAAGACCAGCATCAGCCAGGGGATTTTCGAGTTTGCCCGGGCCGGGGACCGGGTCAGCGGCCTCACCGCCTCCCGCACCGGGATCACCTACGGTTTGGACCATGATGAACGCAAGGGTTGGCGGGTCAAGGCCGGGGCCCTGCTCAAGATGAGCCGCCAGGCCCTCATCGTGGATGAGGCCCAGGACCTCCCCCAGCACGAGCTTAAGACCATGGCCGAGGGCCTGGACACTGGCCTCATCAAGATCGACCGCATCCAGCACAAGACTTTCGAGTCCACCACCCGCACCATTTTTTCCTGCAACCCCCGGGACCCCAAGCAGTTCAGCAATCAGCGCAAGATGGAGGACTTCCGCCACGGCTGCCAGGCCCTGGAGGGGCTGTTCCCCGACATGATGCTGCGCCGGGTCGATCTTTTCCTCTTCGCCACCTCCGGCGACATCGAGAACAAGGAGGAGATTTTCAATCCTCCCCAAGACCTGGACCCGCCCAAGGTGACCGCGGAAGACCTCCGGGCCCTGATCTTTTTCGCCTGGAACCTGAAGGAGGACCAGGTCGTCATCTCCCCCGAGGTGGGCCAGGAAATCCGCCACAGGTCCCTGAAGCTCAGCCGGGTGTTCGGGTGCGACAAGCCGCCCATCGTCTATCCCGAGGACTTCCGCAAGACCCTGGCCCGCCTGGCCGCGGCCTATGCCGTGCTGGACCTCTCCACCAACGAGGATTTCA
>VGSW01000097.1 GCA_016874915.1 Deltaproteobacteria bacterium | reverse complement strand
TGGGGGGAGGGCAGGGGCCGTCGGCCCCTGGCCCTCCCCCCAAATCCACCTCAAACCATACACTCCAAAAAAGCCCGGGCCGCGCAGGCCTGTTCCAGGTTGCGGCAGGCCGCGTCCATTTGGGCCAGGAAGGCTTCCCGCCCGGTGGGGAGGTTGATATCCGCCACTTCATGGATTTGAGCCAGAATGGGGACCTGGGTGATTTCCTGAATCACCTCCGGGTTGGTTTTTTCCGCCAGACCCGGCTGGGCGGGGTACCGGTTCAGGATCACCCCGGCCACCGCCAGGCCGGAGTAACGGGCCGCCATGACCGTGAGCGCGGTGTGATTGATGGTGCCCAGTCCCGCCCGGGCCACCACCAGCAGGGGCAGGCGCAGCCAGCGGATGAGGTCCAGGACCAGAATCCGGCACCCGTCCAAGGGCACCAGGAGGCCGCCGGCGCCTTCCACCGCGATAAAGTCGTATCGGGCTGCCAGTTCTTCCAAGGCTGCGGCCACCCGCCCCCAATCCACGGCCACTCCTTCCTGGGCCGCGGCCACTCCGGGGGCCAGGGGCAGGCGCAGGGTGATGGGAGTGAGCAGGTCCAGAGGCGTCTCCAGGCCGGCCAGATCTCGGGCAAACCGGGCGTCGGTGGGGATGAGGCGCCCGCCTTCCTCGGGGCAGCCGCTCTGGATGGGCTTGAAATACGCGGCCCGGAGGCCCCAGCGCCGCCACACCGCGGCAATGCCCGCGGTGACCCAGGTCTTGCCCACGCCGGTGTCGGTGCCGGTGACAAAGACGCCTTTAATGCGGGGAATAGAAGGCAATTCCACCGATTGCATCATATGAACCCTATCCCTTTAATTGCCAGTGATCAGTGACCAGTGATCAGTGACCAGATCGGTGGAAAAGAAGCTGAAAGCTGACTGCTGAAAACTGAAAGCTTTACTGATTACTGATTACTGATTACTGATCACTGATTACTGATTACTGGTTGCTGCCAATTCCAGCCCCAAATCCGCCAGCAGCTGCCGGTCATCCTCGGGCAGGCGCCCCTTGGTGGTGAGATAGTCCCCGGTCATCAGGCTGTCGGCGCCCGCGGCGAAAATCAAGGGCGCCAGGGACTTGAGCGTCACCTGCCGCCCGCCGCAGACAATGAGAGAGCGATCCGGGAAAAACAGCCGGAACGCAGCAATGATTTGCAGGGCTTCCCGGGGCGTGAGTAACGGCCGGTGGGCCAGGCGGGTCCCCTCCAGAGGATGGAGGAAGTTAAGGGGAATGGCGTCAGCCCCCAGTTCTTTGATGGCCTGGGCCATTTCCCAGCGCTGGGCCACGCTCTCTCCCATGCCGAAGATGCCGCCCACGCAGACCTCCAATCCGGCGGTTTTGGCCGCTTCGATGGTGGCCACCCGGTCTTGGAAGGTGTGAGTGGTGCAGACCTGGGAAAAAAAAGAGGCCGCGCTCTCCAGGTTATGGTGAAAGCGGGAGACCCCCGCGGCTTTAAGCTCTCTCAGAAAAACGCCGTCCACAATGCCCAAGGAGGCGCACAGGCGCACCGGCACCCGGCGCCGGATGGCTTCTGCGGTTTGGAGGATGGCTGCTTGTTCCCGGGGGTTAGTGATACCCTTGCCGGAAGTGACCAGGGAAAACCGGGCTGCGCCCGCGGCCGCGGCGTGCTCCGCGGCCTCCACCATCTTATCCTGATCCAGTAGCGGATACTTGGGAATCTCAGTTTTGGCCTTCACCGATTGGGAACAATAGGCGCAGTCTTCGGAACAAAGCCCGCTCTTGGCGTTGATAATGACGCAAAAGCTCACCTGCCGCCCGAAGCGCCGCTCCCGCAGCCGGGAGGCTTCCCCCAACACCGGCCACAACCCCGGCCAGTCCAAACCAAAAATCGCCTGCCAGTCTTCATAACGCATACCTGCATAGCTTCTCCTACCGGAATGGTCTTGTCAACCCTTATTGCATTATCGGTTTACATTTATGCTTTCAGGCTGGCGGGACCGGTCATGATTGGAATTAGTTTGCTGCAAAGGTGGTGGGGTGGACAAAATCTTGGTGGGGCGGGCCTCCGTGCCCGCCAAAGTGGGGATTCAGATTCTTTAACTGAAAACTGAAAACCGAAAACTGAAAACTCCCTACCTCCGGGGAATATAAACCTCCCTTGGCTTTAATCCATCCGATGGTCCTATCAATCCCTCCCGTTCCATGGTCTCGATGATGCGGGCGGCCCGGTTGTAGCCGATGCGCAGGCGGCGCTGGAGCATGGAGATGGAGGCGTTGCGGGTTTCCGCCACCAACTCCACCGCGAGGTCGTATTTCTCGTCTTTTTCCCCCAGTTCCCCTTCGTCCAGTTCCGGTTCCCGGAGGTCCAGGAGCCCCGGCTGGAATTCCGGCGACGCCGCGGCCTGGGCCTTGAGGAACTCCACTACCCGGGCCACCTCCGCTTCCGACACAAAGGCCCCGTGGATGCGCTTCTGCCGGGAGGTGCCGGGAGGCAGGAACAAGAGGTCTCCCATGCCCAGGAGGCGCTCCGCGCCCACGGTGTCCAAAATCACCCGGGAGTCGGCCCGGGCGGAGACCTGGTAGGAAACGCGGGTGGGGAAGTTGGCCTTGATGAGCCCGGTGATGACGTCCACCGAGGGCCGCTGGGTGGCCACGATGAGGTGAATGCCCGCGGCCCGGGCCTTCTGGGCCAGACGGATGAGGTACTCTTCCGTGTCCCGGGAAGAAACCAGCATCAGGTCCGCCAGTTCGTCGATGACAATGACCAGGTAGGGGAGGGACCGGGGCAGGTCCGGGTCCAGGGCCGGGTCGGGCTTGCGGCTGCGGGCCTTCTGGTTGTAGCCCTCGATGTGGCGCACCCCCAGGTCGGACAGCAGGACGTAGCGCCGTTCCATCTCCCCTATGGCCCAATGGAGGGCCAGGGTGGCTTCCTTGGGGGTCACCACCACCGGGTGGAGCAGGTGGGGAATGCCCTCGTACAGGGCCAACTCGATGCGCTTGGGGTCGATGAGGAGAAAGCGCACCTCCTCCGGCGAAGCCTTGTAAAGCACGCTCAGGATCATGGCGTTGAGGCCCACGCTTTTGCCGCTCCCCGTGGCCCCGGCGATGAGCAGGTGGGGCATCTTGGCCAGGTCCGTGACCACCGGCTGGCCCATGATGTCTTTCCCCAACGCAATGGTGAGGCGGGAGCCCGACTTCTGGTAGGAGTTGTCCGCCAGGATTTCCCGGAGGGCCACCACCTGGCGCTTGGGGTTGGGGACCTCGATGCCGATAACCGCTTTTCCCGGCACCGGCGCCACGATGCGGATGGACAGGGCCTTGAGGCCCAGGGCCAGGTCGTCGGCCAGGCCGGTGACTTTACTGATTTTTACTCCCGGGGCCGGCTCCAGCTCGAAGCGGCTCACCACCGGGCCGCTCATGATGGCGGTGACCCGGCCCTCCACCCCGAAGGAGCGCAGGGTGTCCTCCAGCTTCTGGGCCTGGGCCAGCATCACCCCTTCCTGGACCTGGTGGTCGTAAGTGGGCGGCGGGTCCAGGAGGTCCAGGGACGGCAGGGTGAATTTCCCGGAAACCGGAGGCCGGCGGCGGGGCGGCGCCGCGGCCTCGGCAGGGGTCACCGGCGGGGCCGGCATCACTGCTTCTTCCGAGGGGACGCCGTTAGTTCTGATCACCGGCCGGGACGTCAAGGCGCGCCGGGATTGGCGGGGTTCAGGCTCCGGTACTTCCGGCCGTCTTCGGATGCGGTCCCAGGCGTTTTTAAAAGCGCCCCCCAGGCGGGAGAGCAGCCCTATGTAAGAGAGGCGGGTGGCCCCCATGACGCTGATAAGCAGCAGCAAGGCCAGAGCCAGGGCGGCGCCTCCGGGGTTAAGGGCCGCGGCCAGACCTCCGGAAAGAAGATCGCCCAGGCCGCCGCCGCCGTGAATCCAGCTTCCCGCCCAGCGGAGGCGGGGCCAGGCCAATGAGAAGAGGCCCGCGGCGGCCAGCAGTGTTCCCAGCCCGGACAGGGTCTGCAACCCGCTTAAATCATCCAGGCCCCGGCGGTGGGACTGCCAGGCCAGGCCCAGGAGCACGAGGGGGGCCAGCAGGCCCGCCAGCCCCAAGCCCCATACCAGGTAAGCAGCCAGCAGCGCCCCGGCCTTGCCTCCCAGATTATGGACTTCCCCGGCCTTCCAGACCGCCACCAGGCCCTGGGGGTCCAGGAGGCTGTGGCTCATCAAGGCCAGGAAGCAGAACCCCGCCAGACCCAGGAGCAGGAGCGCGGCCATCTCCTGGCCCAGGCGCCGGGTCCAGGTAACCGGGGGCGTTTCCGGCGACGCCGGGGCCTTGGTTTTGCGGGAATTATTTTTCTTCGCCGTTGGGTTTGGGCTTTTAGCCATAGGCAAACTTCAATGCTATTTATAACGTATTATTATCTCACGCAAAGGCGCAAAGAACGCTAAGATTTTTAAATAGTTATGCCTTTGCGCCTTTGCGTGAGGTTATCCCTAATCCGACTCCACCGCCCCGATGAAATTCGGGGCAGCCGCGCCCGCGGTGGGCGGCAGGCGGCGCCGGGAGGTGATCTCCGTCAGCCGGGGCAGGATAAAGGCAATGGTCTCCGGGCTGACGGTGAGCTGTTGATAGAGGATAATCCCCGCGTCGGCCACCATTTCCTTCCAGTAGGCGTCCCGGGCCGCGTCCCGGGACTCGTAGCTTGCCTCGAAAAAGACCTTTTCTATCTGGGCCGTGGCCAGAAGTTTCAGGCAGACAAAGCACGGCTCCAGGGTGACGTACAGGGTGGCCCCCTTGATGGCGATGCCGTGCAGGGCCGCCTGGGCGATGGCATTGGCCTCGGCGTGGGAGGCCCGGCAGTAGTTGTACTTGTCCACGTCCGCCACGTTCAAGGCCCGGCGGTGGCAGTAGGGGCTGCCGTCGGGCATGACCTGGTCAATGCAATGGGGCGCGCCGGGCATGGAGCCGTTATAGCCGGTGGCCAGAATCTGCCGGTCCTTTACCAGCACGGCGCCGGTGGGGCGGGAGTTGCAGGTGCTCCGGGTGCTCACCAGCTTGGCGATGAGCATAAAGTATTCATCCCATGAAGGTCGCATATGGTTCCATTATAAATTATTTCATTTTCGGGAATACCCCACATCGACAGCCTATATGCAGGGGCACTTTAGGATATTGATTCTTGGGATAACTTTTCTTAGACATTTTTTGGCAGAATTTACATATGCTACCATCATCGGTTGGAGATATTTTCCATCCTGAAATTCTTGATAAGTTTTTACTTTGAGCTTTATGTTGGGCTGCATAACCTCCCATTATATATGTGTGTGCAATAAGTTCTGCAACTTCGGAAAAATATTCATTTACTTCTTTGAATTTATTATAATTTATATTTAAAGGGATTAATTTATAAAATTGATAGGATAAAAATATTTTATTAACAATATGTTTAATATCAGGTGATTCAAATATAAATTTTAAAGCTTCTTCTTTTTTTCTGAATGGTTTTTCTGTCTTCCCGTATAAGATATCGTTTATTTCCTTTAATTTTATTTTCTCCAAAATAGTTTGCAATTGAATATCTTCATTCTTTATTGCCAAACCAGAGATAGCAAGTCGTTCGAATACCTCCATATTATTATCTCTCGTTTTAAAAATATGTAACTTATCGATCTTTTTAATATTTTTAAAATAATAGAGTAAATTGTCATATCCATTATATGCTAATAATTTCCTTGAGATGAGTTATATCTTTCTCATCTGTATTGAATAACGTTAGAAAATCACAATATGGTTGTTTATCAATACATTCTAATGCATCAGACCTGAACTCATCGAGTAATTCCTCTCTCTCTTCCTCTGATGCTGAATCCCACTCTTTTGATGAGGTCTTAAGTTTTTCAACTTGCTTTAAATATTTTGGTTTATATTCATTAATATAATCTTCAACTTCTTTACAACGAAAACCATTGCATGAGATAATTGGTAAAATTGAATCAATAATTATTCTACTGCCTGAAGAGAAATACTCATCAAGATATTGCTTTAGATTATTAATTTGATTTCGATTTAAACCATAAGTAGTTAATGGGAATGTACTTTTTGGATTTATTACCCATCCACCATCAATAGTCTCAGTAGCATTGCCAGTGTTATAATCATCTACACCCTCATGATATACAATATCCACCTTTTTAACCATCTTTGACTTTTTAGATTTATTACTTAATCCATGACTAAATAAATCTGAGAATAGTTTAATAATAAAAGAGATTAGAGCAAAAATAATAGAAAAAAATAATTTAATAATATTAGCAATTAACTTATCCATAATCTGAGAAATAATTACTTAAGTCAAAAACTACATGAGTGGCACAGGCCTCTGGCCTGTGGTCAGTCAACATTTCTCATAGAGCCAGGGATAATCTTCAGGACTCTCGCACAGTCCTTTTTCCACCGGGTTGTTTCGGAGATACTCCCACTTTTGTCTCCATTCCTTTTCATTTCTGATGATTCTATCATAGCGCTCATCCTGCCAAAAGGCTCCTTCTCTCCCTCTCAGGGCATTAATCTGGCGGGAGCTGTAGGTTTTTATACTGCGGACGATTTGGGAAAGATTAAACACCCTGCCATTGGGCAAAGGCAGGGGTTGGGCAATAAGATGGACATGGTTGGACATGATTACCGCGGCATAAATAGTCCATTTAATATTATCCCAATAAAGCAGGAAATTTAAAACTATGGTCTTTTCTTCCGGACTGAGGATTTGTTCCCCCTTAATGCGCCAGGTGAGGAAATAGACACTCCCAGGCTCCTGCCAATGGGGCAGGTTGCGCCTGGTCGCGTGGAAGCCGGTTAACGGTTGTACCTGGTTCTCAGGAATGGCAGATTTGTTTTTGTAGAGCTTCATCTATTCAATTTAAAGTAACTTCTTCAGGAATGTTAAGCAATCACAGGCCAGAGGCCTGTGCCACTAATTTAAAATATTTAAGGTCCCCCCGGCCCTGCCAAAGAAGAAATAACTCGGGACAGGTCCCGCAGGCGCTCCGCTCCTTCCACCACCACGGCGTCGCCGGGTTGGAGGCCCTGGGTGATTTCCACCCAGCCCCCGGCCGCGTGGCCCGTGGTCACTTTGCGCAGAAAGGCCACCTCATCGGCGATGACAAAGACCTGCCAGGTCTTGTCCGGAGCCTGGCGCAGCGCCGCCTGGGGCGCGGCCACGGCCTGGGGAATCTTGTCCAGCACGATTTCAATGCGGGTGAACATCCCCGGCCGCAGGAGCAGTTGGGGATTGTTCAGGCGCACCTTGGCCACCACGCTGCGGCTGTCGGTTTTGAGCACCGGGTCCAGGCGTTCAATCCGGCCCCGCTGGGGCGACTTGGGGTAGGCGTCCGGATAGACCACCGCGTCCAGGCCGGGGCGCAGTCGGGCCAGGTCCCGTTCGTTCACTTCGGCCTCGGCGTAAACCTCGTCCACCTGCATCAGGGTGACCACGCCCTTTTCCGTCTGGCTGGTCACCCGCTCCCCCCGGTTGAAATTCTTCTGGGCCACCACCCCGGTGATGGGCGAGGTGATGGTGGCCTTGCGGATCTGAGTCTGGATCTGAGCCATTTCCGCCTGGAAGCGTTCCACTTCCGCGCTAACCGCGTGATAGCGGGCTTCGGCTTCCTCCATGTCCTTCAGGGAGATGCCCCCCACCTTATGCACCTTCTTCTGGGCCTGGTACTGCCAGGCCGCCAGCCGCAGTTGGGCCTGGGCCTGGGCCTTGAGCGCTGCCTTGGTCTTCAGCTCCGCCTGGAGGAGGTCGGTGTCCAGGATGGCCACCACCTGGCCGGGGCGCACCAGGTCCCCCACCTGGACCGGGACGTCCTTCACCACCCCGGAGAGTTCCGAGGCCACGTCCACCTTTTCCAGGTAATTGATGGACCCGAACACCGCTAGAGGGACTTCCAGGTCCCGTTTCTCCACATAAGCCACTTTGACGGGAATGCGTTCCACCACCGGCGCGGGGGCCGTGGCCGCGGGCTTCCCCGGAGTTGAAGGAGCTTTGGCAAAGTGCAGGTACAAGGCCGCGCCCCCGGCCAGGAGGAGAAGGATGCCGCTTAAAAGCCACAACCCGCGTCTCATATTAGCTTCCGTGGCAAATTCAACCAGCCTGCTATTTTTGTTATAGAAAAGACCGGAGACCGGAGACCGGAGACCTAAAACCTAAAACCTAAAACCTCTCTACCCCCCGCCCCCCTGAAGATGCAATTCCCTTCCCAAAGCCTGGTAGAGTTTCCCCAGGGCCGCGGCCTGGTCATTCCGGGCGGTGGCCAGGCTGACTTCGGCCTCCGTTAACGCGGTCCGGGCCTTGAAGACCTCGGATAGGGTGGCCAGGCCGGCGGCGTACTTGGTGCGGTTGATCTCCACCAGTTCCCGGGCCATGATTATCTGCTTCCGGGCTGTTTCCAGGCGGTTAGCGCTGTCCTCTTTTAGGGCGTGGGCCTCCTTGACGTCCTGGTCGACCTGGCGGCGAAGCTGCTGCCAGCGGCGCTGGGCCAGGTCCCGGGTGGCCCGGGCTTCTTCCACCTCCACCTTATTGGAGCTTCGGTCAAAAATTGAATACTTAAGGGTCCGGGTAGAGAAGGCGAAGGTCTGAGCCCGCTGCCCCGGGGGCGGCGGGAAGGCGAATACATTGGGATAGATCTGGTTGCGTTGCTCGTCGTAACTCACGGTGGAATTACCAAGAGAAATGGAGGCCTTGAGAAAAACGAGCCAGTCTTTGCGGCCTTGGAACAGCTGGGGGTCCTCCCATTCGTACCGGGCCACCAGGCTCAACTGCGGCCAGCGCTTGCCCTTTTCAATATCGGTCTTCAACTGCTGGTAGGCGATCTCTTCCCGTCCCGAGGCCAGGTCCGGGCGACGGGACTGGGCCTCATTCAAAAGGGAGTGGAGGTCGCCCCGGATATCCTGCAAGGGAAATTCCCGGTGCAGCATCAAGGGTGTCTGTTCCTCCACGCCGGTCACTTTGCGCAGCGCCGCCTGCTGCACCTGCTGTTGGGCCTTGGCCTTAGAGAGCTTCTGCTGAACTTCCAGCACCTTCACCGACAATTCCAAAACTTCCAGGCGGGTGCCGGTGCCCGCGGCCTGGCGGGCCTGGGCCTCCCGCAGGTCCTCCTCCCCCTGGCGCAGCAGGGCCTCATAGTTCTTAACCAAAGCCTGGCCGGAAAGGACCTGGTAGAAGGCGCTGATGGCCTCCGCGGCCACAGCCAGGCGCCTAGCCTGGTAATCCTTCTCCTGCTTGCGGGTGTCAGTCTCCGCCAGCCGCAAACCCCTGGTCAAAGTGCCCCCCTTGTAAAGGGGCTGTTCCAGGCCCACCCCGGTGTAAAAAAGGTTTTGGCCCGTCACCGGCCGGCCGAAATAGTCCACCTGGGGCCCCTGAGTGAGGTAATAGTCCAGCTTGGGGTAAAAATCCTGCACCGCCTTGGAGCGCTTCAATTTGCCGATCTCGGCCTTTTCTTTGTAATGGCGGGCGTCCGGATCATTGGCCCAGGCCAACTCGATGCACTGGGCCAGGGTCAAGTCCCGGGCCTGGGCGGAGGGCGAAAACGCGGCCAAAACCCACCACAGGGCCAGCATTCCCCCCCACCAGACGGTTGCGCGATGGCCGAAAATTCTCATATGCTTGCGCCGCGGCCCGCATGCCTTGCACTTCGAGCCTATTCCCCCACTTTCATATTAGAAAAAATTTCGCGGTTAGTCCAGAAGTTCCAATGAAGTCCCCGGCCATTACAAAGACCCTTCGCTTCGCTCAGGGTGACAATTTGGGATTATTCGGGTAATTGCAGCAGTCTCAACATATTCCTGGGTTAGGAAGAGCGCGGGCTTTTAGCTGATAGATGACAGTCACAACCGCCGCCTGGGAACATAAATCACATTGAAATTACAGGAAAATTGTCGGTCCAGGGTATGCAACTATAAAGAAATTCCTGGCTGCGGCCGAACTTTATAAGAGAAGCGATGCTATGACAGGGATGAGTCTGCCCTTGCATGGGGATGAAGGATGAGGCGCACTTTAAAAGCTTTTTCGCTCTTCATGCTCTTGGCCGGGATAATTTCCCCGGCCCAGGGTCAGCCTTCGCCGGGTTTCGAGGCCGCGCTCCAGCCGTTCCTCATGGAATTCCGCCCGTCTTTCTTGGGCTCAGGCGCGCCCTGGGATAATTACCAGGTCACCGGCGCCATGGAAGTGGTTCCGGACCCCCTGGTGGAACAACAGGTGGCCGCGGCCCGGACCCATATCACCACCTGCTGTCAGTGCGGCTATGACCTGCAAAATTATTCGGCCGGAAATAAAAAACTCATAACCCCCGAAGAGCTTTACGGCCATGGGATCACCGACACCGGGTACACTCCCGGCCAGCCCGTAATTATCGTGATCCCGGGATTCATCCTGGGAACGAGCAGTGACGGCATCTGGCGGGGCGGCCAGGTGGACGAATCTTTCTGGGCCGTGGAAATGGCCCGGGAAATTTCCCGGTGCGGGACTTCCCCCAACGTTTTAATCTGGGACTGGCTGAAAGACGCCACCGGCGGGAGCCCATACGGCCAGCCCCGGGCCAATGCCGGGGACAGCGCCGGGGACCTGGCCTGTCTGCTAAGCTATTATCTGGCGGCCCATCCGGACCACGGCCCTCTGCAGCTCCTGGGCGACAACCTGGGGAGCCTGGTGGCCCTCCAGACTGCAGACCTGCTGGAACAGCAGCCCCTGGTGGACGTGGACCAGGTGACCCTCCTGGACCCCCTGGGCTGTGAAACCTATGAAATCCAGGGAGACTACTTCATCGACAGCTACATTTTCGTCATCAGCACTCCGGGGGAAGTCTTCGTCTCTCCTGACGTCAATGTTTACCTGAATGGCTGGAGCAGCCTCATGGACCCCCATGAGGTTCCCCGGGAATGGTATGCGGCCTCATCCATCCGTTATGCCGATGCCGAGGACAACGTTTTCGGATTTTACTGGTCTCCGGCCCGGAGCGGGTCCAGGTCTGACGCCTCGGTCTATTACACCGGTTATCTGGAAGACGACCGCTTAGCCGCGGGGGATTATGACAGTTATATCACCGAGGCGGTAAGCTGCGGCTACTGGCAGGCGCCGGCCTTGATGGCTAGTCTTTACGACGCCGCAGCCCTGGGCCGGGGAGAATATGTCCGCGCCGCCAACAACAAGCGAGCCCTGCTGGAGATGAATTACCAGCAGTGGCTGGCGGGACAGCCCTGCAACGTCATCCAGGACCCCCTGGACGGCCAGACCTATGCCGTGTATCTGGCGGCCCATTCCCCGGTGTACTTGTACCAGTCGCTTAATATCCCGCCGGAGACCCAGTACCTTCAGGTGGATTACTCCGTCAGCGCCGCGGACCACGACGCCTATCTGGCCGTGCTGCTCAACGACGAACTCATTTATTACCAGCCCCTGGAGGTCCAGGCGGGGCAATCGGTGCGTTCCCCCGCTCTTTATCTGGGAGATTATGCCGGGACGGACGCCACCGTTACGGTATATGTGGACGACCCGGACAATTCCGCGGTTGGCGCCCACGTGGCCTTTCGGGGCCTCACCTTCCTCCAGGCTTACACTTACGACGTTTATTATTTCCAGTTTACTTTCGAGTCCGGGGATTACTACAGCGGCAGCCTGTATGCCGACTCCCTCCAGGGATATTACGAGGGCTGGACCGAAACGGTGGAAGACGAATTAGGCGGCCTGGGAGTCTATACCATTACCGGCGCGGGACCCGGGGCAGGGGACCCGGGCAAAGGCGGCTGGGTCTATGTGGACAGCTATTACGATTATGAATCCGGTCTGTCCCATACCCCGGTCAATTATGCCCAGGAACTGGCGGCGGGGGCCGGCTACCTGGGGAGCGAACAAGACTACATCATCCAGTCGGGGGAACCCGCCTTCTTTTTCGGCGCCGGTCCCGACGGCAAAATTTACGAAGCGGACCTGGGTGCGTGTTATGATTTCATCTTTACTTATGAAGGCGGCGATTACTATACCGGAGTGGTCTATGCGGCGCCGGACTACTACTTTGTGGGCCAGACCTGGGACGCGGTCGGCAGCGGGGGCATAATCGGCGGCTATGAGATTAGCCGGGTAAGCTATGGGGAAGAGGTGGCCCGGGGAGGCCAGGTCTGGGTTACCGAATATTACGATGCCCAGAGCGGTCTTTTTTTTGCTCCCCTAGGCGGCGACCGGCCTTTGGGGTACGACTACCTGGAAAGCGAATCGGGGTTCATTGTCACCGATAAGGCGCCCCAATATCATTTTCACAGCACGTCCCAGGAGGCCAACCTGCTGACGGGCCGCGTCAACTCCTATCGCTTCACCTATTCAGGCGGAGACTACTACACCGGCGCGGTGTACGCCGATCCCAGCAGCTACCGTTACTACCTGGGATATACGGAGTATCTCCTGGATGAAAACGGCGAGACCGGTTTTTACGAAATCACCGGGGTGGCTGCCGGGACCACCCGGGATAGCAGGAAATTCGGCCAGGTTTCCGGCACCGGCTATTTTGACGCGGAAAGCGGCAAAACTTACAAACCCCTGGGCGGGGGCTCTTTGGGAACCGGCTATCTGGGGAGCGAATCCGGCTACATCGTCAGGAAAAATATCCCCTATCTGCGCTTCGGCGCCTTTGACGGAGTTCATCGGGAAGCGGACGTGGCGGCCCAATACACTTTTTCATTTTACTACGGCAACGGCGATTATTATCAGGGCACCGTATACGCCCTGGGAAGGGATTACTACACGGGATTCAAGAAGTTTCAAGATGACGAAACCACGCTTCAGACCGGCACACCGGGATATTATGAAATCACCGCGGCGAAATATTCCGGCTATAGCAACAAGCTGGGACAGGTGGGGATCCATAGTTATTACGACAAAGAGAGCGGCAAAACTTATCGGCCCCGGAGTAAAGGGAGAACGGTGGGTACGAATTACCTGGGCAGCGAATACGATTACATTATCAAGAAAAACGTTGAGAAATATTACTTCGGCGGGGGCTATTATGAGGCCGATGCCCTATAATACTACTCCGACAGATAAATGATCAAATCAGCATCCTCATCAAGCATTTTGCCAATTGATGGCGGATATCGGGCAATGAAGGTATTTTTTGGGCCCGTTGTTTTCGCCGCCATCGTTCTGAGGAACGCGTGGGACACCTTCTCGACGGCCACGACTTTAACGAAGC
>VGSW01000096.1 GCA_016874915.1 Deltaproteobacteria bacterium | reverse complement strand
GTCTTGTGGATGTTATTATTCGATTAATGCTTAAAAATATTAATCTAAGAATTGACTATCTCATAACTTATAATGAGAAAGATTTTATTGATATTTGCAAAATAAGAAGAGTTCCTATTTATTATTTACAATAGTTAGTAGCTTAATTAATTCCACGAGTTAGAATAAAATTGTCTTTTAAAAAGCTTCTCGAGGAAATGAATGATAACCAGAATAACACAAAACATGCGGCAATTCCTGGGAGAGCGGCCCGAGCTGAAATTCCTCTTCTTCGGCGGCAAGGGGGGCGTGGGCAAAACCGTCATGGCCGGGGCCACCGCCCTGTGGCTGGCCCGCCAGGGCCGCCGGACGCTTCTGGCCTCCACCAACCCGGTGCACTCCCTGTCGGGCCTGTTGAATCTCAATGTCTTCGGCAAGATCACGCCCCTTCCGGGTGCGGACCACGCCTTTGCTTACGAAATCGACACCCGGGACACCATCGAAAAATCCAAGCGGGAAATCCGGGACAAGATCAACTGGTTCCTGCGCTTTGCCGACCTTCACATCAAAGCCGAAGAGTTCGTGGACGCGGCCACCCTGAACCCGGCCTTCGAAGAGTCGGCCATGTTCGAAAACATGCTGGATCTGATGTTCGCCGGCGAGTTCGACGTTTACGTCTTCGACACCGCGCCCACCGCCAACGCCCGGCGCCTCCTGGGGATGTCCAAGGTCTATTCCCTGTGGGTGGACAAGATGATGAAAAGCCGGGAGGAGGCCACGTCCCTGCGCCAGTTGTTGTCGTTTTCCAAAAAGAAGGAGGAGGCCGACCCCCTGATGGACTACCTGGTGAACTTCCGGGAGCGCATGGGACATGCCCGGGAGCTGCTCACCGACCCGGCTCACACCGCCTTCTTCTTCGTCACCCTGCCCGAGGCCCTGCCCATTGCGGTGATCACCCGTTTTTTGAAATGGTTCCTCGACTTCGGCATTCCCGTGGGGGGCATCGTAGTTAACGGCCTGCTGCCGCCGCCGGTTCCGGGCCACGCCCCGTCGGAGTTTATTGAGAACCGCCGGGCCATGCAGGCGGAGCACCTTCAGACCATCTGGCGCATCTTCAACGACCAGGTGCGGGCTTTGGTACCCCTGTTTGAACGGGAAATCCAGGGTCTCCCGGCCCTGAACCGCCTGGCGGAAACGCTGTTTGAGTAGTGGATGATTTAATATGAGGGCAGGGGGACAACAAGTCCCCCCTACCGTACCCCCGAAACCACCTGCCTCTCTCAAGCCACCGTGTAACGGGCCCGGGCCAGATCCTTCAGAGTCCGCACCACCACTTCCACCCCCAGGCCGGGGCCGGGCAAGGCTGCGCCCACCCCTCCCCGGTTGAAGATCACCGGCTGAGTCACCGGGTCTTTGGTCAGCAGAAAAGGGGCAAAAGAGCCTTCCAAGTAGGCCAGATGAGGGGAACAGAGGGCAAAAGCCCGGCCCGCGGCGGACAGGATGCTGGTCTCCCCCACGTGACAGCCCAACTGGCAGGCAATGCCGTTTTGTTCGGCCATCTGCCGAATGCGTCGGGTGGCTCCCAAGCCGCCGCATTTGGAGAGCCGCAGGTTGAAGATCCGGCAGGCCTGAAGATCGATGAGCCGGCGGGCGTCCTCTTCGCGGCACAAGGACTCGTCGGCAATGATGGGAAGGTCCACTCCGTCGCTCACCTGCTTCAGACCCAGGAAATCCTCCTTGGCCACGGGCTGTTCCACCGCGCTGATCCGGTAAGGGGCCATTTCCTTGATTCGCCGGATGGCCTCCCCGGGTTCCCAGGCGGAATTGGCGTCCACCCGGATGTCCCTCTCCCAGCCCAGCCTCTCCCGGACTCGCTGCAAAATCTTGAGGTCCCGGGGGGTCCCCACCTTCAGCTTGACCTCCTGTATCTGGTACTGCTCCACCAGGTTGAGGAAATGGTCCACTTTTTCCAGGGAAGCCAGGGGGATGATGGCGCTGTAAACCACGCGGTCTTTTACCGGGGGGCCGATTAGATCCGCCAGGGGGACCCCCCAGGTCTTGCCGGCCGCGTCCAACAAAGCCATCTCCATGGCACAAAAGGCTCCGGGGTATTTTCCGGCTCCCATCAAGAAGATTTCCTCCAGGGCTGCCTGAAGGGTTTGGGGAGACTCCCATTGATTGTGCAGCACCGCGGGAGCCAGCTTTTCCTTGAGAAAAGCCAGGCTGCCGGATAGAGTCTCCCCGGTTACGAAGACTCGGGGGACACCCTCGCCGTAGCCGGAGAGCCCCTCGGCGGTGGTGACCTGAACCACCAGGTTTTCCGAGCCTTCATGAGTTGCCAGACTATGCCTGATCGGGGATAGAAATACCAACTTCAGGTGCCAGATATCCACTTTGTTCACGATCATGCTCAACCTCGAGACGCGATTTGATAACCTTCCCCAGTTTCTTCCATTGGTACCATTGTTCCGGATGGGCATCAATGGCCTGTTCCAGGACGGCCAGGCACTGCTCGCTCAATGGGGGAGGATTGGCCGAGTCGCCGTTGGCGATCAACGTCAGGTTCATAGTATAGCGCTGTTTGCCCTCCCTCTGAACGAAGGCTGAAACCACCGGGGCTCCGGTGCGCTTGTGCAGGAGGTCCAGGCTCCGGTCATAAGGCAGCCGGGTGTTGAGGAAATAGCTGCTCCGGTTTTGGTCATCCCGCCATTCGTCGAATTCGTCACATTCAGTTATCAGGATGCGGCCTTGCTTGAGGACCCGGATGGCAGAAATGAGGATATTGCCGTTATCCGCGTCAATAAGGTTGAGGCCTACGTTCTGAGCCCGGAATTCTAGAGATTGCCGCAGGCGGTAAGTCTGAAACCGGCAGATCATGGCGGCCGGGTATCCTTTAACGGCCAGGGACCCGGGCAACATCTCCACCGCGCCATAATGGCCGGTGACTAGAATCACTCCTTTCCCGGCCTGAAGGGCCTGGTCCAGCGTCGCTTCCCCCACCAGGGTTACCTGGTTATGGAGAAATCTTAACAACCGGGGAAAATGGGAATAAGCTACAAACAGCTTCTCATGATAATGGTCAAATATGCCTTTAAATGTCTCCTTGATCATAACTTTAAGGGTTCGGGGGTCTTTTTTCCTTTTTAGCACATGACTGATGGTCCTTTGAATTAATACCTTTTCTTTTTTGTGAAAGAAATAAAAAAGCTTGCCCAGTAAAATGATGTACCACCGGGAAATTGAGAAAGGCAAAAAGCCTAGTAAATAGCAATTAAACTTTAATTGAAAGAACTTGCTTAAGCTGAGAGATATTTTCCAGGGGAACAACTTTTTTAAAACCATCTCTTTGCCCTCCTAGCTTAGAGTTGTTTAAAATATCACGGGGAACAATGGGGAGGTTCCCTATTTTAACCTTCTCAAAACATGAATTTGTTTTCTCAGGGAAAATGTTTTGGGAAAAAAAACCTTACCCCCCAGGGGCCAAAGAAAAAATCTAATAAGATATTACCCCGCTTACCGGGGAACAATGAGGGAGGCCCCTATTTTTACCTTCCAAAACCCTGATTTTTACCTTCCAAAACCCTGATTTATGTTTTCGAAAGTTAGGGCATGCCGGAGATAACTCTTAATATTCAATGGCTTATACTGCCTGGCAGAGGTTGTGGAGGGGGTGGCGGTGAAGGTAAAAACGCTTGAACTTTTTTAATACTTGGATTATGATTATTTTGCCTATAATTTATAGTATCAAACTTTACAAGTTTTAAAATATGGAAAAACATCATAGTTGCCTCAACACCCGGGCCATCATCGAGTATTTCCTGGAGAACATGCCCGGCGCGGTGCCCCAACTCTTTGAAGGCCTGGGGCCGGATATCGAAGGGCTGGCCAATCCCCAAGAATTCCTCATGGAGATCAACAACTGGGTGTCCAGCAGTGTGCTCAGCCAGATGTTCAAGAATGCCAAAAAGCTCTCCAACAACGATGAGATAGCTTTTCAAATCGCTTTTGAGTCCGCGGCCCGGAAAAAACTGGGCTATGTGCAGCGGATTATCATGTTCGCCCATAAGAATCCCCGTAGCACCCTCAAAAGAGTCCAGGCCATTAACGATAAATTCAATAGAAATAAAACCGTGGAGTTGGTAGAAACCACCCGGACCAGCGCGGTGATCCGGCTGCACTGGTTTCCGGAAGTTCCCGGCAATATTGATTACTGTTTGTTCAATCAGGGCATCTATTCCGGCATCCCCACCATCTGGAACCTGCCCCCGGCCATCCTGGAAGAGACCAAGTGTTTTTTTAAAGGCGACGATTATTGTGAATACCATATTAAATGGCAGCGAAAGTTCCGTTTAAGAGAAAACCTCCTAAAGATTCTGGTCCCGTGGCGGGCTTTGAACTACACCATCGAGGAACTGGAACGGGATAAGGAACTCCTTAAGAAAAAGTTTGACGAAATTCACCGCCTGAACATACAGCTCAAGGAAAAGATCGACCAGCTCATCTGCCTCCAGGAAACCAGCACCGCGGCGCTGTCGGTCCTCAATTTGGAAAAACTCCTGCAAGTGACCCTGCGGCTGCTGATGAATTCCGCCAAACTGGACCGGGCCGGAATTTTGCTCCTGGACGAACAGGAAGAGGTCCTGGAACTGAGCTACGCGGTGGGAGTGGAGCCGGAGCTCTTTGACAAGGTCCGGGGGTACCGCATCCCCATTACCAAGGTGGACAATGTCATTGCCCGAGTGGCCATGACCGGCATCCCGGTGGTTTTCCAGGATGTGGGTCGCAGCAAACTTAACCTGACCAATCCGCTGATCCAGTATTTTCAGCCCAAGGCTTTTATACTGGCGCCCCTCACGGTGCGCGGCAAAGTCATCGGGGTGCTGATGGCCGATCGCATCCGGCAGGACACCCCTATCAGCGTGGGCGACAAGGAATTTGTGGCGAGTTTTGCCAATCAGATCGCCATAGCCCTGGAAAACGCCCTGCTGTACCGAAAGCTGGAAACCTCCGAACGCCAATACCGGGAGCTGGTGGAAAATGCCCATGAAGGCATCTGGATTATCGATGAAAAAGGCATCATCAAATTTGTGAACCGCCGCATGCGGGAGATCACCGGCCACCAGTCCCTGGAGGGCAAGAACATTAATGACTTTTTCGACTGGTATAACCGGAAGCTGGTGGAAAATGTCCTGGATGAGAACCGCAAGAACAACGTGGCCCAGCAGGAAATCGAGATCATCTGTAAAAACCAGAGCGTGGCCTCTCTGATTATGAGTTCCGTGCCCTTGTACGAAAACGGCAACTTTTCCGGAGCCTTCGCCATGTTCAGCGACGTCACGGCTCTGAGGGAAACGGAAAAGCGATTCCAAAAGATCTTTGAAGACGCAGCCATCGGCATGTCCCTGGTGGACATGGAAGGCCATCTCCTGGACAGCAACCCGGCCTTGGCGCGGATGCTGGCTTGCTCCAAGGAAGAGTTGTACCGCAAGTCCTTTGTCCACCTGTCCTACCCGGAGGACCAGGAGCGTCATGCCCTCCTTTTCCGGGAACTGGCCGAAGGCAAACGGGACTCTTACCGCATGGAGAAACGCTTCCTGCGTAAGGACGGACACGTGGTGTGGGGCCAGCTCACCGTTTCATTGGTGCGGGGCGCCGGGGAGCACCAGTTTGCCATCGTGATGATCGAGGATATCCACAAGCGCAAGCAGGCGGAGGAGGAGATCCAGGCTCACCAGGAAAAGCTCCAGTCCCTGGCTTCCGAACTTTCTCTCACCGAGGAACGGGAACGGCGGCGGCTGGCCACTGACCTCCATGACCATATCGGCCAGGCCCTGGCCATCTCCAAGATTAAGCTGGGGGTGCTGCAAAAGACCTTGGCCAACCGGGCCATTGCCGGGCCCCTGGGGGAAATCCGGGAACTCATCGAAAAGATGATCCAGGACACCCGCTCTCTGACCTTTGAGCTGAGCCTCCCGGTCCTCTATGAACTGGGTTTTGAAGCCGCGGTGGAGTGGTTCGCCAAGCACGTCCGTTCCCAGCACGGCATCCGGGTGGAAGTGCAGAAGGAAATGAAGGACATTCCCATGACCGATGAATTGAAGGTCTTGCTCTTTCGGTCGGTGCGGGAATTAATGATCAATATCGTCAAACATGCCCAGGCTCTCCACGCCCGAGTAAGCATCAGCCGCAATGGCAGCGAAGTGCGCATCAAGGTGGAAGACGACGGGAAAGGAATGGATGCCGTCAAACTCAACCCTCAATCCCGGGGCGCCGGCGGATTTGGCCTGTTCAGTATCCGGGAACGTCTTCATTATCTGGGAGGGTGGTTGGAAGTGGAATCCCAGCCGGACCAGGGCACCGCGGTTACCCTGGGCGTCCCCCTCCAGAAATCCCGCAAGACTGCCAGGAAGGGGGCCAAATGACTATTAAGGTTATCCTGGTCGACGACCATCAGATTGTGCGCCACGGCCTGCGCACTTTGTTGGAGTTGGAGCCCGACATGAAAGTGGTGGCGGAAGCGGACAACGGCCGCACCGCCCTTAACCTGGTGCAAGAACTGGCTCCCGAAGTGGTGATCATGGATATTTCCATGCCCGGGCTCAACGGCATAGAAGCCACCCGGCAGATTGTGTCCGGGGTGCCCCAAGTGAAAGTCATTGCCCTGTCCATGCACTCCGACAGCTCCTATGTCTTGAATATGCTCAAGGCCGGGGCCTCGGGCTATCTGCTGAAGGACTGCGCCTTGGAGGAGCTGGTCAAAGCGGTGCACACCGTGGTGAATAACAAGACCTATCTGAGCCCCGGAATCTCCGATATCGTTATCAAGGACTTTATCGGCGGCTGGGCCGGCTCCGGGGCCTCGGCCTTCGCAGTGTTGACCCCCCGGGAACGGGAAGTGCTCCAACTCATCACCGAAGGTAAGACCACTAACCAGATCGCCGATTGCCTCTGTGTCAGTATCAAGACCGTGGAAGCACACCGCAAGCAGGTCATGAACAAGTTGGGGATCCACAGCGTGGCCGAACTTACCAAGTACGCTATCCGCCAGGGGCTGACTTCCCTGGAATCCTGAAGAGGGTTCTCATAATTGTCCACCACGGGGGGGAATCCGGTCAACCGGTTCTCCCCTCTGCTGCCGGGGGCCAGGCATTCTTCTCTTTAAACTTTTTCCCCTCCAGCCCGATTTCTTTGCCTTTCCCTGACCTTAAAATGGGTGATTCCAGGATAAAAATTCAGGTATCCCCGAATTTTCTGCAGATGAAAAAAAGTGTAATCATGAGCCACGATTGCAGATCAAGCCTTCCGGTGGCCTGATTTGGGTATTGAATGGACATAGTCGCCATGGATGGAAGCCAAGGCCATGGAAGGCCTGATTACCTAACGGACCCTTGGTTCCCGTTTATTGGAAACAACCTAGACCGGGAAGCCCGTTCAGGATTCAGATTCCCGAACTGAACCTGGCGCCAAGGGAGAATGAGAGGAAGGCTCTGCCGAGGAGAGAATTATGAAACCGCGAAGTATTCCCCTGGATTCCAGAAAGATAAAGATTATCATGGCGGATGATCACCAGATTGTGCGCCAGGGGGTTCGTACCCTGCTGACCGCGGAGCCGGACATGGAAGTGGTGGGCGAGGCGGAAAACGGCCGGGACACCCTGCGCCTGGTTCAGAAGCTTTCCCCCCTGGTGGTGGTCATGGACATCTCCATGCCGGATTTGAACGGCATCGAGGCCACCCGCCAGATCATGGCCGAATCTCCCAGAACGAAAGTCGTCGCCCTTTCCATGCATTCCGATAGCTTTTTCGTGTTGAACATGCTCAAAGCCGGGGCCTGCGGCTACCTCCTGAAGGATTGCGCCGTGGAGGAATTGGTCAAGGCCATCCGCACGGTGGTGGCCAATAAGACTTATCTCAGCCCGGGAATCTCCGACATCGTGGTCAAAGACCTGGTGAATGGCTATTCCATGTCCGAAGGTTCGGTATTTTCCATCCTTACCAACCGCGAGCGGGAAGTGCTTCAGCTCATGGCGGAAGGCAAGAGCACCAACTCCATTGCCCACCGCCTCTGCGTCAGCACCAAGACGGTGGAGACCCACCGGAAGCAGATCATGACCAAGCTGGACATCCACAGCGTGGCCGAACTCACCAAATATGCGGTGCGCCAGGGTTTGACCTCTCTGGAGATCTAGCCGGGGTCAGGGTTCAGGTTTCAGAGAACAGTATTAACTGCAACCCTCTGAAACCTGGAACTTGCCATCGGAACCTGCCACTGCCCCCCTTAAAAGAGCTCTGCAAAATACCTGATTGAACGGCGATCCCTTAAAATCCCCTCCCCTTTGAGGGGGAGGGGGGGATAACAGCCAAGGATTTAGGCCGTTAAACTAATTTCGCAGGGGTCTCCTTAAGGGATTCCCTAATATAAAATTAGGAATTTCGCACCTTAAAATTAGGGATTCCCCAAGTGTTTTTCCAGGAAAATCTCCTATTCTGGCATCAGGCCTGACTTCTGAAGCAGAGGGGCATGATGACCATCAAGATCATTCTGGCCGATGATCATCAAATTGTGCGCCGGGGGTTGCGCACCCTGCTGGCCGGGGAACCGGACATGAAAGTGCTGGCCGAAGCCGACAACGGCCGCACCGCCCTGCAACTGGTCAAGAAACTTCACCCCGACGTGATCATTATGGACATCTCCATGCCGGATTTGAACGGCATGGAAGCGGCCCGGCAGATTCGGGACGAATGTCCCGGGGTCAAGGTCATCGCCCTGTCCATGCACTCCGATAGCCTCTTTGTGTTAAACATGCTCAAAGCCGGGGCCTCAGGATACCTCCTGAAAGACTGCGCCCTGGAAGAGCTGGTCAAAGCCGTCCGGCTGGTGGTAAAGGATAAAACCTATCTCAGTCCCGGAGTCTCGGACATTGTCATTAAAGACTTTATCAGCGGCTGGACCTCCACCGGCGCCTCGGCCTTTTCCATCCTCTCCAACCGGGAGCGGGAGGTGCTCCAGCTCCTGGCGGAAGGGCAGAGCACCAACCAAATCGCCCACACCCTCTGCGTCAGCGTCAAAACCGTCGAAGCCCACCGCAAGGCCATCATGAACAAGCTGGGAATTCGCAGCATCGCCGAACTTACCAAGTATGCCATCCGTCAGGGAATTACCTTCCTGGAGCCTTGAATGGCTCCCGCCGCGGTTCTTCGATTTTCTTTAAATTTGTCTTAATCTGCGTTAATCTGCAAATTGATGCCTTCATCTGAAACTCCTCAACAACGGCTGCGATTCCGGGCCGCGTTGGCCGCCCTCCTGGTGGGCGCGGCTTTGATGGCCGGAAAATTCTATGCCTACTGGCTCACCCAGTCCGCGGCCATCCTCTCCGACGCCCTGGAATCCATCATCAACGTGGTGGCCGCGGCCTTTGCCCTGGGCAGCGTCCTGATCGCCGCCAAAAGCCCCGACCCTAGCCACCCTTACGGCCACGGCAAGATCGAATTTTTTTCCGCCGGATTTGAAGGCGCGCTCATCATCCTGGCTGCCGCGGGCATTTTCCACCAGGGCTGGGCCCAGTTCTTCCGCCCTCATCCCCTGCCCCATCTGGAAGGGGGGGCGCTCATTGTGGCGGGGGTTAGCCTGGTCAACCTGGCCCTGGGCCTGTCCCTCATCCGGGTGGGCCGGCGCACCCAATCCCTTACCCTGGTGGCCGACGGCAAGCACTTGCTCACCGATGTTTACACTTCCGTCGGGGTGGTGGGGGGCCTGGCCCTGGTGTGGGCCACGGGCTGGAACTGGGTGGACGGCGCGGTGGCCTTTCTGGTGGGGGTAAATATCCTGGTAACCGGGGTGAAGCTGGTGCGTCAGGCCATCGTCGGGTTGATGGATACCTCCGACCCGGACCTCCTGGCGGAGATTTCCAAACTGTTGGCTCAGCGGCGCAAGGATATCTGGATCGACATCCACCGCCTGCGGGCCCGGCGCGCCGGCAGCCGCATCCTCCTGGACTTTCACCTCATTTTGCCCCGGGACATGACCATCACCGAGAGCCATCAGGAGGTCAAAGAGCTGGAGGGGATTCTGAATGACCACTTCCAGAGCCAGGCGGACATCCTCATCCACGTGGACCCCTGCGAGGACCCCGAGTGTCCGGTGTGCGCCCATTATCCCTGCGACCTGCGCCAGGAAGATACTCGCCAGCAACGCCTGTGGCGGCGGGAGGTTTTGACCGAGCCGGAGGAGTGAAGCCCGGGTTCTTCAACACCCCCTTAATTTATATGATCGGGCATTAACCGGGGGAAAAATCGGGACCACGAGAAGGCTTGCGGAAGGCAATTGATGGTTTTCCGCAGGAAACTGTCAATTAAAGGAAATACCGGTCTCTCGTGGGATAGGACGTACAGGGCGTAAGTTCTTACCTTCACCCGGCAGTCAATGACGTCCACTACGGAAAAGTTGTAAGTCAGCCTTACGTTCCATTGCCGCATATTTACCTTGACACTTTCGCGGCTGACCAGAGGTGCACCGCAGGACCCGGCCAATACCTGCACGACGTTGTTGAGGTAACTGGGGTCCACATCCGGCCCGATGGTTTTGCGGGAATAGAGATGCTCGTGGCCGCAAAAATAGATGTCCACCCGGTTATCGTCCATTATTTGCCATAATTCCCTTAGGGTGGGTTCCGGCGTCTGACTTTGCACCGAAAAGACCGGCCGGTGGGCAATAACGAATTTGTGAGTGGCGGTGGAGTTGGCCAGTTCATTCTCCACCCAGGTCAACTGGGCCGGGGTGAGGACGCCGTCATACTCCTTATGGGTTACCGGGTCCACGTAGTAGGTGGCCAGCACCGCAAAGAAGGAGTCTCCGTCCGCCGACGTGAAGGTGTAGGCCAGGTGGCGATAATGATCATTCGGGCCGTTGGCGGGCAGGAAATTGAAAACCTCTTGAAACTGTTGCTGGTTTACCAAATGAAGCCCGGAAGAATCCTCTTGATAAAATTCGTGATTGCCGATGGCGATGTAAAGCTGGATGCCCTGATCCGTAACGGTTTTCATCAAGGATTTCCACCGCTCGAAATTTTCCGTCCCCCCCCTCAGGGCCATGTCGCCGGCGAAAATGACAAACTCCGGCTGAGGCCGCAATTTGAGGATCTTCTGATTGATCAGGTTCAAGACCTGTTCATCGATGGGGTTCTCTAGATTGTTGCTCCGGCTGTCGGCGTACATCACAAATCGCAGCGCCTCCGCCTGGCTGCTCAGGAGAAAGATGGCGGCGGCTATTAAACCGCACAATAACAAGAACCTGGAATTCTTTCTCTTGGCTCTCATCTCATTCTCCTCCTATGGTGAGGCGGCACTGCTTTATATTGTTCTAACTATCAGCATTTTAGCCAAAAGTATAATGCTTTTTCACGTCTTTGGTGATTTTCCAGGTGCAAGACATCCCCGCGGGAAAGGTCACCAGGTCGCCCTGGCCTACGGTCACTTTTTCTCCGTCCGCGCAGGTGACGGTCACTTCCCCCTCCAGGAAGTAGCAGGTTTCCTGGCTGTCATAAGTCCAAGGGAATTTCGAAACTTCCTTAGTCCAGATGGGCCAGCGAAATACTCCCAATTCCTGGAGGCGGCCGGGACTGGGGCGGCGTTCAATCTTGATCTTGCTCATCGTTCCCTCCGATAATTCCACGGATAACGCAGATTATCATAGATTATTATTTTGATATTCTGTTTGTTTTGGGAAACCCGTGGATTGATTTTTTGGATTTGACCATTAATTTAAATATTATAAAATTACTAGAGATTAGGAAAGAAGCCGAACAAACGGCTGGGAAAATTCTTCTAAACCCCGAAAAGGAGTGGCCATGAAGCTAATGCGGGTAATTATCTCCCTGACCCTGGTGGTCCTGGTGGCCGGCGCGCTGTTGTCCGCGCCCTTTGCCTGGGCCAAGGCCCAGGAAGTCTGCCCGGTGATGGGAGGAAAGATCAACAAAACCATTTATTCGGACTATAAAGGCATGCGGATTTACCATTGCTGCCCGGCCTGTATCGATGTCTTCAAAAAGGACCCCGAGGCCTATTTGAAAAAGATGAAGGATGCAGGGGTGGAACCGGAAAAAATTCCGGCCGGGGAGAAGAAGTAACCCAACTCCCTTTAAGCCCTGTTGATTTAAAAGGGGCAGCCTTAATGCCTGGCTTAGGGTTACTGGAATGCCAGGTGGAGGGACTGCCCTTTTTATTCCTTTAACCTTTTATTTCGCCAGAAGGGCGGAAGACTGTCGGAAAGGATTGATTACCAGAACCTTGCCAAATTCTTGATGCTCTTGCAGATCTTCGGTGAGCAAATAATTGCAGTCAGCAACCTGGGCGGCTGAGACAATAAGAGAATCCCACCAGGAAAGCCGGTGGCGATCCTGAATGAACCACGCTCCTTCCATAACCCGACCTTCTACCGGAAGAGGATTCCAGGTCAGCAAGAAGAGCACGTCATGGCGGGCGCTGGCGCGGTCGAGTCCCGGGTCTAATTTTTCAGTGACTGTAACGTAGAATTCTTGCAACACCTGGAAACTCAAGCGTCCGGTTCTCGTGTTCCACAAATGGGCAATCCAGGACATGGCTTGTTTCTGCTTCTCCGGCTCGGAGGCATCCCGGCAATAAACCAGGACGTTAGTGTCCACGAAGACCTTAGCGACCATGGAGTTCTTCCCGGCTTGGATATCTGGCGCCAGGCTTTTTCAGCATTCGAGGTGGTTGAGATAGGTATTGCTCCATGGCAGCCTGATAAGTTTGTTCTTCTAACATTTTTTCCCGGAGCAATTCTCCCACCAGGCGGGAAAGACTGGTATCCCGTTCGGCGGCTCGGATACGGGCCCACCGCGCCACATCTTCGTCCAGGGTTATGGTCACATTTTTTTTCATAACACTATTTTAGTGTTTTACAATTTTCGTGTCAATTCCCCCCCCATCCTCCCTGATCTCCTCTTTTTCCCCAGCCATACAGTCACAGCCATACAGTCAGGGTTGCTGGAATCCGAAAAAATCTCTAAAGTGATAGCGATTTCTTCCCCAGAGGGTAATCAAATGAAAAGTTACCGCCGGGAACTTTGGTTCCACGTCCCGGGCCGCCGGGCTTTCATCAACATCACTCCCCAAGTGGAACAATGCTTGCGGGAGAGCGGCATCCAGGAAGGCCTCCTTCTTTGCAACGCCATGCACATCACCGCCAGCGTCTTCATTAATGATGATGAATCGGGTCTGCACCACGACTATAACGTCTGGCTGGAAAAACTGGCTCCCCATGAGCCGGTTTCCCAGTACCGCCACAACGTGGGTGAGGACAACGCCGATGCCCATCTGAAACGCCAGGTCATGGGGCGGGAGGTGGTGGTGGCCGTCACCCAAGGCAAGCTGGACTTCGGCCCCTGGGAGCAGATTTTCTACGGCGAGTTCGACGGCGGCCGCCGCAAGCGGGTGCTGGTGAAGATAATCGGAGAATAATACACAGCCTCTTGCAAAATTATGTAGCCG
>VGSW01000095.1 GCA_016874915.1 Deltaproteobacteria bacterium | reverse complement strand
CCACAATCTGGTATGATGGCTTCATGGCGGTTCCTCCTGAGTTTTAGTTGCCCAAACCGATTCTACCGAATCGGCGGGATGAACCGCCATCCCATTTTTAACTTTCAACTACGGACGGGACAGTCTCTTTTTGCCTCCAATTCTTGAGATTATACTTACAGGACTTGGAGCAATAGATGTATAAAGAACGGCTTCAGCAAATGCGGCGCTCTCTTTTCCTTTATTAGTTATTTCATCAAAAGTTTTGTTCGGGTCCCACAAATTAGGCAAAAACATATCAAATTTCTTAGGAAATAAACTCATTTTTTCTTCAAGCGCTGATGACATTTCGATACCGTCTGCATCTTGATTGCTTTGCACTTGAATTTGCAGTTCTAAGATTTCGTTGTAGGCCTTAATATATTCCGGGTCCCTTCTCATAAATTCCCAACGGTACCGGACCCAAAACTGTTTAGCCTCTGTAAACGAAGGGGAATAGATGTGTTTTTTTGATGTCATAATCCTACCCAACTATGCTGAGATTACTTACTTCTGGTTTTTCTCCGAGATTTTTTCTTGGGAACAGATTTTTTCGGTTGCCGCCTGGTCGGCGGGGATTTTCCCTTGAGAGTTTTCGCGCTCTTGGAGGGCTGCTTTACAGGTTTAACCGGAGCCGAAGCCTCCTCTGCCGGCGCCTTGGTCAGCCCCAGGAAGACGTCAAGACCCAGGGGCGCAGCCTTGAGGTAGAACGGTTCCAGGGCTTCCAAAAACGGGGCCTTACCTCTCCAAAAGGGAAAACCGCCAAGTCTCTTAGGCAGGGCGGCGGTAACTTCCGGGAGGGGGACCTCGCCGAACAGGTCGCCGGGCAATTCCTCCCCGCCCCAAAAAGCTGAAGGCTCCAAAAGGGGCTCTTCGGGGACCGGTTCCGCAACTCCAATACGGTCCGGCTTGGGAAGCGCCGGGGCGGCGGCGGGACTGTAACCCAGCAGCTCGAAAAGCTCCTCTCGGGCAAGCCCCCGCAGTTTAAAAAGGAGAAAAGGGTCCCGGTCGAATTCCTCCGCCAGGAGATAAAAAACCGCGGCCGTGTGCTTGCAGGGGTTGGACCAATCGGGGCAGGAGCAATCAGTCTCCAGGTCCCGCAACCGGTGGGGAAAAAGGGATAATTTGGCGCTCTCGAAAACATCTTCAATATCTTCCGGCATCTCCCCGGCCAGCAGCCGGGCCAGAGAAATGAACCGGCCCCCTAAGGCCTTAGCGATCTGATACCATTGGGCCCGGGACAAGGGCCGGAATCGCACCTCCACCTCGTAGGGATGGGAACGGGACCCCTGCACTGTGGCCCGCACCGCGCCTTTCTCGATCCCAATATCCATGACCTGGCCCTTGCGGGCATAGGTCCGGCCCCGGTTCAGGCGCTCGCCGATATCAAAGCTATCCAGCACCCTGATCCAGCGTTGCCCCCACCAACTGCTGGCGAAGGCGCCACGCCGGGATTGGGCCTTAATGCCCCCCTTTACTTCTCGGGCCGGCTTCGGGGTATAGTAACGCCACCAACCCATCTCAGTCTCCCAGGGCTTCCCGGCGCAGGGCCATCAGGTCTTTCAATTCCGCGGTGGAAAGTTCGGTCAGCCATCCCTCCCCGGCGCCCACCACCTGCTCTGCTACTTCTTTCTTCATTTCGATCATTTCGTCAATCTTTTCCTCCAGGGTGCCCACGCAGAGGAATTTGTGCACCTGGACATTTTTGGTCTGGCCGATGCGAAAGGCCCGGTCGGTGGCCTGGTTTTCCACCGCGGGATTCCACCAGCGGTCAAAGTGGAAGACGTGATTGGCCCCGGTAAGATTCAAGCCGGTGCCCCCGGCCTTCAGGGACAGGATGAACAGGGGCAGGCGGCTGTCGTCGGCCTGGAAGCGTTCCACCATATTATCCCGGTGTTTTTTTGGGGTCCCGCCATGGAGGAAGAGCACCTCCCGGCCGAAGGTCTCCTGGAGGTGGCGCTGGAGAATCTTGCCCATTTCGGCAAACTGGGTAAAGATCAGGGCCCGGTCTTTCACCTGGAGCAATTCCTCCACCATCTCCGTAAAGCGGGCCAGCTTCCCGGAGCGGCCCGGAACGGGGGAATTGTCCGCCAGGAACTGGGCGGGATGATTGCAGACCTGTTTGAGCTTGGAGAGGACGCCCAGGATCACCCCCTTGCGCTGGATACCGTCGGCTCCATCCAGGGCCCGGGCCGCCTCTTCCACTACCGCGGCGTACAGCGAGGCCTGTTCCTTGGTGAGATTGCAGAAGACCTTCATTTCGTTCTTTTCCGGCAGATCGGCGATGACCTTGGGATCGGTCTTGAGCCGGCGCAGGATAAAGGGGCCGGTGAGGTGTTGCAGGCGTTGGGTCGCCTTGGGGTCCCGGTTGGCCTGGATAGGGATGAAAAAGGAACGCTTGAACGTTGTCTGGGAGCCCAGAAAGCCTGGGTTGAGAAACTCCATGATGGACCACAGGTCGCCCACGTTGTTTTCCACCGGCGTGCCGGTGAGAGCCAGGCGAAAGCCCGCCGGCAAGGCCCGGGCCGCCCTGGCTTGCTTGGTCTCCGGATTCTTGATGTTTTGGGCCTCGTCCAGGATCACCCCGGACCAGGGAATTTCTTTAAGCACCTCGAAATCCCGGTGGAGCAGCGCATAACTGGAGATGACCATGGCGTATTTCTTCACCTGTTTGGCCAGGGCCTTGCCCCGGGAGCGGGTAACGCCATGGTGCACCAACACCGGCAAACCGGGAGTGAAGCGGGCCGCTTCCTTCTGCCAGTTGCCCACCACAGAGGTGGGGCAAACCAGCAGGACGGACTCCTGGTGGTTGGCTTGCCGCTCCCGGGCGAGTAAGGCCAGGGTCTGCACCGTCTTGCCCAGGCCCATGTCGTCGGCCAGACAGGCCCCCAGGCCCCACTGCTTCAAAAAATTCAGCCAGGAATAGCCCCGCACCTGGTAGGGTCGCAGAATCCCATGGAAGCCTTCGGGGACCGGCAATTCGGAAAACGCGGCCTGGCCTTGCAGCTTTGTAAGCAGATCACCGATCCAGCCCTCGGCCGCGAGTCCGGCAAAGGGAAGAATGGCCGGGGTTTCCACTCCGCCCAGGGCCATCCGCAGGGCTTCCCGGGCGGTGATGCCAGCCTCCGCCTTCTTCCGCCAGAAGTCCAGGGCCGCCTGGATCTCCTCGGCATTTAACTGCACCCATTGGCCCCGCACCTTCACCAGGGGAGATTTCCGCTGCGCCAGCTCCTGGAGTTCGGCCAGGGAAAGCTCGTCGTCGCCCAGGGCCAACTGCCAGTCGAAGCGCACGATCTGGTCCAGGTTTATCCCGGAGCCGCCGGTCATCTTGGGGGACTTAACCTGGGCCCGGGCCGACAGACGCATTTTGGCGCCCCGGCCGCTCCACCAGGCGGGGAGCATCACCCCGAAGCCGGCCTGCTCCAGCAACAAAGCCTTTTCCGTGAGAAAGTCAAAAGCGCCCGGTGTATCCAGCAGGTGGCCATCCGGCAGGGCGGTCTGGAGGCCGGCCGCGAGGCCGGGGCACAGGCGGGCGCTTTGGCCCAGAGACACCAGCAGGTACTCCTTGGCGTGAAATTCGCCATCGCGGAGCAGGGCGGCGGTTTGCTTGGGCGGATTCCAGGCTTCCCGGACGGGGACAAGAAGGCTGGGGTCATCGGCGGCCTGGAGCAGGTAGCGGACAAACCATTGTTCCTGCCCGGTAGAGGCCAGGCCGCTCTCCTCCGGCTCCTCCAGGCGGAAGCAAAGCCGGAACGGCGTCGCCGCGGTGATGGCTATGGGTCGCCGCCACTTTTGAATCTGCTCCTGCAACTGGGCCAGATCGCCGGGGGCGCCTGCCATTATGCCGTCCGGCGCTTGCAGGGCGTGCAGCCATTGGTCATGGAGGCTGTCGAACCCGGGAGCCTTCCTGGCGGGGCGGCCGCGCCGGGCCGGGGATGGCTCGGTGGCAGGGGGGGCAGGGGAGCGAACCAACCGATCCACCATCCGGCCCAGGAAGTCCTCCAGCACATTAACAGCGGGGCTCACCGGGGGAGAGGCGGCGTCGGGGGTCAGGGCCCGGCCAACTCTGGGCATGAGCGCGGCCAGCCTCGCGGCTACGCCGTTGTCGTTACCGGATACAACCGGTTCCCAGCGGGCCCGGTAAGTTCCCTGGATTTCCTGGAGGCCGGGAAGAAACCGTTGCCTGGCCGCCAGAGACCCGGCAAAACGCAGGGCCTGGGCCCAAAAGGCCAGGTCTTTGCCAATGATGAGGCCGGGCGCCAGGAGCTCTTTGCCCACGCAGGCGCAGAGCAATTCGATTTCTCCCGCCTGCAGCAGAGCCAGCGCAGTCACCTGCCAGGGGGATAGGTCAGCCGCTGCCCTGGAGACTGAGGACTCCGCAATCAACTGACTGGAGGCCAGGGGGTGATTTTTGCGGGTGGGAAGCCAGGCAACCATGGTCTGGCCAGCAAGGTCTCTCAGCAAATGGCCTAAGCCCGCTTCCATTAAAACCCCGAATAATTTTTCCTTGCCGGCGTCGTAAGGGAGAGGCGGAGGTTTGGCGGCCTTTAGCTTCCCTTTACTCTCTCGGTGGAGGTGAAGGTCCGCGGGGGCGGGGATTTCGCCCCAGACGAACAGGCGGTTCTCACAAAACGCAGCGTGCAGGATGAGCATGGGCAGGCCAGGGGGTTTACTTCAGGAAAATAATAACGGTAATGGCTGGGAAAAACAATGAGAGCGTCCAAAAGCAGGCAGAAATTGTTCACTCCCGGCAAAGTGCTGCGGGAAGCCAGGCTCCTCTATGCAGTTCGGGGCCTTTTTTTACAATTCCCCTTCTTGTTCCAGCATCTCCCCTATCTTCTGATGCAGGTCTGGAATCTTATTTTGAATAACATCCCAAACAATATCGTAGTCAACCCCGAAGTAGTCATGAATGAGGCGATCCCTCATCCCTGCTATTGAGCGCCAATTTATCTCGGGATATCTTTGTCTTAATTCATTGGGAATTTTCTTCGAGGCTTCACCGATAATCTCGATACTCCGCACAAAAGCCCGCTTCAATGTCTCGTCGCTCATGAACCGGTCTTTGCTCACCCCCCGACTGTCAGAAATCAGGTACCCGGTTTCATCGAGAATATGGCGCAGATACTCAAGCGGCGAGAGCGGCATATTCCACCTCTTTTAAAATATGCGGCCCGATATAAGGACTGAGGGATTCCACCGTCACCAGTTCAATTCTACGCTGAAAAACCTCCTCTAGCAGAAAGGACAGTTCCATAAAGGCATCGAAGGTTTTTTGTCCCGCCTCGAATTCCACCAGCAGATCGATATCGCTGTCAGGATGTTGTTCTCCGCGCACAAAGGAGCCGAATAACCCTATTTTTCTTACCCCGAGGGTCTTGAGGCGATCCCGGTTTTGGTGCAGTATCTTCAATACGTCTTGTTTAGTTCTGATGATGGGTTCCATCAGACGCTCCTCTTTCTATTCGCCTTCTTGCGTGGTTATGATAACACAATTTCCTTCAAAAGATGGTCTTCTCAAACAAGGTTTCCAGGTTGGCGGGTTCCATGGGTCTATTCCTCAACGTTCGCAATATTGCGGTGATTCCCGGTGATCACCTGGCCAAGCAAATCTCCGACCAGGTCTGAGGCCCGGCGCAGGGCTTCATCCCGCAAATGGGCATAGCGCATCGTCATGGCCGAACTCTTGTGGGTCAGAAGTTTTTGCAAGGTGTAGAGGTCTACCTGGCCGGAGGAGGCCAGCATGGAGGCGTAGACATGGCGCAAACCGTGGAGCGCCCGAAAGTCCTTGGGAAGCCCGGCCACTTTTTTGATGCGGTTGACCTGCTTGTTAATGTCTACCCGGCGCCCCCCGTCCCGGCCGGGAAAAACAAACGGGCTGTCCGTGCGGGGATGTGACCGGAGCAAAGCCCTTGCCGGCTCATTCAACGGGATTTTCTGATCCTGGCCCCCCTTCGGGTAGCGGATATGAATAAAGCCGCGCTCGAAATCAAGGTCCTGCCATTGCAGGCGAAACAACTCGCCCCGCCTCATGCCGGTAAAAAGGGCCAGCTTCATGAAATTAGCGGCCTGGACATTGGCATCCTGCTCTATTGCCTCCAACAGTCGGGTAAGCTGCTCCGGGGTCAGGTCCTCCGTCTTCAGGTTGTTCACCTTGGGCATTTCCAGGTGAAAGGAAAGCGGGCTGCACAGTTGGCGCTTAACCCCGAAATTGACGATGCGCTGGAGAAGCGATAAGGTCAGCTTGACGGTCTGGGGAGATTTACCCTTTAAAACCCGCAATCTCAAGCGGTCAATTTCCAAGGCGGTGATTTCGTGGGGTTCCTTGTCGCCCCAGAGGTGCCGTAAATATCTCTCAAAACGGCTTCTATCCTGGGAAATGCCTTTGAGAGTCTTGCTGACTTGATATTCGTCCCAGAGCCTCTCAAGGGTCCGGGTTTCCTGGGTCTGCCTGGCTGCTTCCCGCTGCTCCTGGTTGGTGGGTTCGTCCCCTTCGATTCTTTGGGTGCGAATCCTGGCGGCCCGGGCCGGGGTCATGTCATTTTTGAATTGCCGCCCGGCTTTTTCCTCGATAAGCTTACCATGCTTGCGATAGACTATGTAATAAATCCGCTCAGGCCTGCCGTCGGCAGAGGTTCCCTCGATGAAATAGACTCCGGGATATTTCGTCTTAAAACGTTGCTGTTTTGGCATGGGTTACCCCGCTGAACCAAAGGGATTTGCTGGAAAACCAAAAGGATTTGTCCCCAACACTATCCCCAACATTTTTCCTAAATATACGGGTAAAAATGGGGAAGTCAACAAAAAATGAAAATTGGGAAATGTCCAGTAATCAATTAGATAAGAAAAGGGAAAGTAAAGGGGAGTAAAATTAGTCTTATGGTCTCCGGAACCAAAGGTCGGGCGTTCGAGTCGCCCATCGCCCGCCAGAGATTTTATTAAGTAAGCCTCATTTCCACCCTGCCGATTTCCTTCTTGCATTTATTCAGGTAATATCAGTTCCAGTTCACTTTCCCATGGGCACGGGGGCGTCGATCTCGTGACTTTCACTGCAAACGAAAATAAGAAGACCCAAAACCCGCATCTGGCGCTTAGGCGGTTTTATGCGGCTCCGGAAAACATTGAGGGCGGGGTGGCCATCCTTGATCCGGAAGAGACCCGCCATTTGGTCCGGGTGCTGCGCCTGGGAGTGGGGGCAAATGTGGCGGTGAGCGACGGCCAGGGCTGCCACTGGGAGGCCGTGGTGGAGAGCGTGAACCCCCGGGGCGCGGTCCTTAAATTAGGGGCCGAGATGGAACCCTGGGGGGAATCGCCTCTGGACCTGACGCTGTGCATCGGTTTGGCCAAAGGCGAAACCCTGGATGGGGTGATGCGCCAGGCCACGGAAATGGGGGTCAAAGAAATTCTGCCATTCGTTTCCCAGCGTTCGGAACCAGCGGCGCCAGAGCGCCAGGCCCGGCGTCTGGTCCGCTGGCAGCGGATCGCCCGGGAAAGCTTGAAATCCTGCCAGCGGTCCAATCTTCCGGTAATCCATCCGCCCCAGGAATTCCGCGCCATCCTTATTGGGCCGGAAGAAGTGAAGCTCTTGTTTTATGAAGATGAAAAGGGCGGACTGGAAGCCGCGCTGCGGCGCGCCCGTCCAGGGGGAGTGAGGGTGGTCATAGGTCCTGAAGGGGGCTTCGCCCCCCAGGAAGTCGCCTTGGCCAAAAAGGCTAATTTTCAGATAGTCAGCCTGGGTCCCCGGCGTCTGAAAGTGGAGACCGCGGCCTTGGCGGCCCTGACTTTAATCCAGTTCGCCTGGGGGGATGTGAAGTAGCGTGGGAAAAATAACAAGGAGTAAAATGGCTTTGCTGATTCACGGCAGCAGGGTGGTAGCCGCCGCGCTGGTGGTCTCCTGGTGCGCCATGGCATTAGCAGAGCCTCCTCCATCCGGTTGGAAGCGAGAAAGGATGGAGGGACTCTTTCAGTGCGCCATTCCCCCGGATTGGTGGCATGACCGATTCATGATTCCGCCGGAACGAGGCGCAGCCTACACCAGCGGTCTTGACCTCATCCGGGTCCAGCGTTGTGAGGCCGCAGGCCCCGGCCCCAAGACGCCGAAGGAATTTCTGGGGGAGTATGAATTAGTCGGCAACAAATTCGAGAAGGGAGACGCGTTGGAGGTCAGCGGCCGCCCGGCGGAACGGTGGAGCCGCCGCTATTTGGTGACCAGCGCCAGACGCGAAGGCCGGGGCCACACCGAATGGATATATGACGAGGTAGTCTTTTTGTCGGACCCCAAGGGCTTTTGGGCGCTGCGCTTCACCAGCCGGTCCAGGCTTTTTTCCGATCCCCCCCGGGGATTGGATATCTGGAAGCGTTTCCTGGAGTCCTTCAAGCTTTTATAGGGGATTTCTTGGGACGCCACATGTCCGCCCTGCCTTACCTAGACCTGAACACCCACCTGCGCCGGCGCTTCGGCCAGCGGGTGCAGAAAATCACCCTGGACGCGGGGCTGACCTGCCCCAACCGGGATGGCCGGGTGGGTGTGGGGGGCTGCCTCTATTGCAACCCCCGGGGGTCGGGCACCGGCGCCTGGGCCAGGGGGATGAGCATCTCCCGGCAGATGGAGGAAGGCATCGCCCGCCTGGGTCGGCGCTACGGGGCCAAGAAGTTCATCGCTTACTTCCAGAGCTTTTCCAATACCTATGCGCCGGTGGAGAAGCTCCAGGCCCTATACCGCGAGGCCCTGGCCTTCCCGCAAGTGGTGGGTTTGAGCGTGGGCACCCGCCCCGACTGCCTGCCGGACGCAGTACTGGACCTCCTGGCCAATATTGCCCGGGAACGCCTGGTATGGCTGGAGTTGGGCCTCCAGTCGGCCCACGACGCCACCCTGGCCCTTTTGAACCGGGGCCACGACGTGGCCTGCTTTACCGAGGCGGTGGCCCGAGCCGCGGCCCGGGACCTGGAGGTGGTGCCCCATGTGATTTTGGGCCTGTCCGGGGAAGGACCGGAGGAGATAGCCGCCACTGCGGCATATCTGGCGGGGCTGCCCATCCAGGGGGTCAAAATCCACCTGCTTTACGTCATCCGGGGCTCGGGGTTGGCCAGCCTTTACGAGGCAGGGAAATATCAATGCCTGACGGAGACGGAATTTGTGGCCCGGGTGGTGGATTTCGTGGAACTTCTGCCGCCTCACGTGGTCATCCACCGCCTCACCGGGGACCCCCACCCGGAGGAATTCCTGGCCCCGGCCTGGTGCCTGGACAAGGCCCGGGTGTTAAAGCTGATCCGGGAGGAGTTCGCCCGCCGGGGCAGCCGGCAAGGGAGTAAATTAAAAGGTTAAAAGGGGAAAAGGGGAGGATTATCAAAGTTATGATACATCTCTGTCGTTTAACCTTTTCCCCTTTTAACCACTTAACCTTTTAACCCCTTTTTTTAGTGGCAAAAGACTCAAAAAACATCTAACTTATTAAGGTTATGTCATCCTCCGCCAACCATGCCGGCAACAAAAACCCCAAAGACCCTGTTCCTGCCACTCCTCCTGCCGCCGCTAGAACCGGCTGGCCCCTTTGGAGCATCCTGGTAGTCGTCTTCTTGATCATCATTGGGAGCCTGATTTGGGGCTACCGCGGCGTCTTGTGGGAAAAAATCTGCGCTTGCTATGAAGTTTGCACCGACCGGGAAAACGTCCGCGCCCTGCTGGAGGCCGCCGGCCCCCTGGCGCCTCTCTTGTTCATCGCGATTCAGACCCTCCAGGTAGTCTTTGCTCCCATTCCCGGGGAGGCCACCGGATTTTTGGGGGGCTTTCTATTCGGCGCCCCCCTGGGGATGCTTTACTCCACCATCGGCCTCACCCTGGGCTCCATCCTGGCCTTTCTTCTGGGCCGCTGGCTGGAAAAGAAATTCGTGGAGCGCTGGGTGAGTCGGGAGGCCCTGGAGAAATTTGATTTCCTCATGGAGCACCAGGGCGCGCTCATCGCGTTTTTCCTCTTCGTTTTACCCGGCTTTCCTAAGGATTACCTCTGCTTTATCCTGGGCCTAAGCCCCATGTCCTTCAAACTTTTCCTGGTCATGGTCACCGTGGGCCGCCTCCCCGGCACCCTGATGCTCTCCCTCCAAGGGGCCAAGGTCTATGAAGGGGATTGGCTGTTCACCGCCATCATCCTGGCCTTGTGCCTCCTCCTGGGAGTGATTATGTATTATTACCGCGAGACCCTGTACCAGTGGATCCGCCGCTGGGAGCACAAGAATAATTTAAAGAACAACCTCAAGAAAGGCTATGATTCATGACTACCCCGTCCGAACCCGAATTCATGCAAATCATGTCTATGGCCCGGGGGTTTCAGGCCGCCAAGATGCTCATGGTGGCCGCGGACCTGGCGGTCTTTGATTTTCTGGAAGAGCCCCAGAGCGCGGTGGAGGCCGCCTCCCATCTCAAGGCCGAGCCCCGGGCCGTGGGCATCTTCCTGGACGGCCTCACGGCCCTGGGCCTCCTGGTGAAAGGCGTGGATTACTACCACAACGCCGAACTGACCTCCCGCTACCTGGTGCGGGGCAAAGAGGAGTACCGGGGGGCCATCATCCGCCACATGCACCACACTCTGAGAAGCTGGAACCGCCTGGCAGAGACCCTGGTCCTGGGCCACCCCCCTGAGGTGGAGCCGGAAAAGTGGCTGGACAAGGGCGAAAAGGAGCCGGAGGAAGTGGCGGACTTCATCTGGGGCATGCACGCCCTGGCCCGGGACCTGGCCCCCCAGGTGGCCGCCAAATTGAATCTGCGGGGGGTGAAACGCCTCCTGGACCTGGGCGGCGGACCGGCTACCTATGCAATTTACTTCGCCAAAGCCAAACCGGAGATTACCGCCACGGTCTTCGACCTGCCGGTCCCCAGCAAGATCGCCCGGGAAAACATCGCCCGCTACGGCTTGTCTGACCGCATCGACACCCTGGCGGGGAATTTTCTTAAGGATGACATCGGATCAGGTTACGACTTCATCTGGATTTCCCACATCCTCCACAGCCACGACGAGGAGCAGTGCCACCTGATTATCAATAAGGCCATCCGGGCCCTGAACCCCGGCGGCGCCATGGCCATCCAGGACTTCTTCCTCAACGACGACGGCGTCAGCCCCGTGGGCGCGGCCATGTTCTCCGTCCACATGCTGGCCGTTACCCCCCGGGGCCGGTCCTACATGCACACGGAAGTGGCCGACTGGCTCCTATCTGCCGGGCTCGTAGATATCCAGCACATCGAAACCACACCAGACGCCAGCGTGGTGCTGGCCAGGAAGGAGTAGGGTGGACAAGGGGAGGGGGCGAAGGGACGTTAGTCGTCCCAAACACAGGAATGAGGGGCCATAGGAATTCTCTGGACTCGCAATTAGCCTTGCGTTTGAGTAAATTAAAAGCTATTCGAACCCTAACAGGTTCATCAAGGGTGGGTGCGTTTCGTCCTGCCCAGGATGTGAGCGTCGTTTTGGCCGGAGGGCCGCACTCGTATGTCTCCGTCTTCGCCGGCCGTATTGCCGATACCGGCGGGGACCCGATTCCGCATATGGCTGCCGCGGTGGAATTGCTGCGCCCCCTATCCCAATCTGGAGCTCACGGCAGCACGCAGGTCCAGGTATGGGTGATGATGGATCCGGGGACCGGAACTTACTGACTCAAACCGCGGCCATGGCGGATTCCAGGCGACCCAACCGCTTATCGATCTTGGCCAGGGACGCGGCCAGCTCTTCGGAAGGGGCCTGGGGGCTGAACGCGGGGTTGGTCGTCCACCAGTCCATGCCCAACTCTTTGGCTTTGTCCACCGAGCAGATCACCAGGCGAATCTGGATGGTCAAGAGCTCTACTTCCACCAGGCTGATCTTGATGTCCCCGGCGATGACGATGCCTTTGTCCAAGATGCGTTCCAGCAGATCCGCCAGGCTGGTGGCCTCAACGGCAGTCTGGATGCCACGTTGTTGTCTTGCCATGTGCGGTTCCTCCTTACAGGAGTTGGCCCAGGGGGCCAAGGTCAATATTCAGGTCCTCTTCTTCCAGGCCGAACTCCTTGCGGAGCCTGTCGATCTCTTGAGCCTGTTTCATCAAAGTTTGCCCCAACCGCTCGATCTGTTCGTCCGTGAGGGACCCGGCCTCGATGCGCCGGATGCCCTGGCGCTCCAGCAGTTCGTGGAGCAGTTTCACCAGGGTCAAGACCAGTTGTCCCAGGCTGTTCTTGACCTTGTCCGGGTCCAGGTTGAATCTGGGGGTCTGGCCGCCCTGGGTCTGGCCGCCCTGGGACCGGGCTGGCAAAAGGGGGCCCCCTTGCATGATCTTGTCAAAGTCGCTTAACGCCTCAGACTCCACCTGCGCCGGTTCCGCGGGTCTCATCATTAATCTCCCTTATCAAAAAAATTCGGTCCCAACTTCGCCCCCAGGGGCTGGAGTCCCCGGGCGGTGTCCCAGGAAGACAGGACGACCTGGAGGCCCAGGTAGATCAGATCGATATCGGCTACGGATATCAGCACTTCCCCATAGATCACCGCGCCCTTATTGAGGACGCGGTCCAGGGCCTCGCACAAGGAGGCCCTTTCTCGAAGCTCCGGGAGGTTTCTGGGTATCATGGTTTCTCCGGGTACGACTCCACCACTTCCGCCTCCACTGCCGCCTGAATCAGCCCGGACAACATCTCCGGGGCCGCGGCCGCGACTTCTTCCGGCTTGCCAAAAAAGTAACCGCGCTCTTCCGCAGGCAGGTCCCGCAGATCGGCGCCGCATTGCCCGCAGGTCTTGGCAGTTATCGGTGCTTTAACCCGACAATGCGGGCATATCAGTAACAGCCCCATGATGCTTCTCCATCAATCTGTGTTGGTATAGGACTTGTCCCAATTCACCCAGGCGCTTCAGGCCCCGGGGTTCGCTCTGGCGATAGATGATGGTTTGATGCCGGCCGGCAAAGGTTTGCTGAAACTTGTCCTTGATGAGCGCCTCCCGTCGGTTCAAGGCGGCGCACAGGGGACAATCCCAGGCCGGGGTGGCCTGGTTGAGAAACAGCACCGGCACCGGCACCCCTAAGCGCCCGCAGACCGCCAGCAGGTCGCCGGTCTCCTGGAAGGCCATTTCCGTGAGGATGGTCACCGCGTAGAGCGCGGCCCGGGCCGGGTCACGCCACAGGTTTCTCAGGAGTTTCAGGTCCCGGGAAATCCTTACCAGATGCTGGGAGAGATCCGGAAATCGAAAGGCCAGCTTGTACTTCAGGAGCAAGCCGAAAAAGGTCTTGAGCCACTGGTCGATGAGTTCCGGCAGTTCCAGGAGGCGCAGGAGATGGCCGGTGGGGGCCGAATCCAGGATAAAAATGTCGTAGCGGCCCTGCTCCATAAAATCCATGGCTCGCACCAGGGCCATGATTTCATCCAGGCCGGGGGGGGACAGGTCCAGCATCCGCTCCATCACCCGGCGGTCAAAGGGGAAATCGAAATTCTCGAACGCAGTTTTCAGGAACTGCTCCAGTTCTTGCTGGTACCGTCTTTTTAGCGCG
>VGSW01000094.1 GCA_016874915.1 Deltaproteobacteria bacterium | reverse complement strand
CCTCCTGGAAAAGACCGAGAACCTGCCGGAAGTCCACGAAACCTTGAAGATTATCGAAGAAGAAGGACAGAAGTGCAAAAAGATCGTGGAAAACCTGCTCACTTTCGCCCGGACCCCGGAGACCACTGAGACCAGCGCCGACCTCAACGCCACCCTGGGGAAGACCCTGGAGGTGATCCAAAACACCCTGCTCACCAAAAAGATCCGCCTGGAAAGCCAGCTGACTCCCAGTATCCCCCGGGCCAAAGGCGACCCCCGGGAACTGCAGCAGGTCTTCATCAACCTTATCAACAACGCCATTGACGCCATGAAGGGCGGTGGCACCCTAAAAGTCACCACCTTCCTGACCCCGGACGGCCGGCGCCTGGCGGTGGAATTCAGCGATACCGGCCGCGGCATCCCCTGGACCGCGCAGACCAAGATCTTCGACCCTTTTTTCACCACCAAGAAGACCGGCGAAGGCACCGGGCTGGGCCTGTCCATGAGCTACGGCATCATCTCCAAGTTCGGGGGCAATATCCTTTTCTCCAGCTATCCCCAAGAGGAATACCCGGATAAACACGGCACCACCTTTACCGTATATCTCCCCGTGGCCGGGCCGGAAACCGATATGACAACGGCCGAAGGCCAACAGCAGCCGCCTCTTAAAGCCGGCTTTTATTAAGCCTTATACTATCAGGAGGACCCTATGCCGGAACGGATATTAGTAGTGGATGACGAACCCAACATGCTCCGTCTGCTGAAAACCATCCTCGGCGACCAGACGGGCTATGAGGTGATGACCACCAATAACCCCCTGGAAGTGAGCAAGCTCCTCCAGGAGGACCATTACGACCTGGTGATCACCGACCTGAAGATGCCTCTGGTGGATGGCATCGACCTTATAGAAATTATCAAGAAAATTGACCCCGGGATTCCGGTTATCATTATCACCGCCTACGGCACCCTCGAGACCGCGGAGGAGGCGGTGCAGAAGGGAGCCTATGATTTCATCACCAAGCCCTTTCGCAAGGAGGCCATCCTCATCACCATCCGGCGGGCCTTGGAGTGGAAGCGGATGCAAGGGGAACTTGCGGCGCTGAAGAAGCAGTGAGCGGTGAGCAGTGAGCGGTGAGCAGTTGGAGGCGGGCCGTGGCCGCCATTATCTGGCGTTCACGGTTCCCCTTTCAACAGGTGAGGTTAAATTTTGATGAACTTTGATTATGCGGTACATTCTGATTTTCTTATACATTGGACTGGAAAAGATATAGATCGTTTATACGATCCAACATGGTACGAATCTGACAAATCAAAAACCAATAATCATAATGTTGCCGATTTATACGTTAATCGTCTTTTTACTATCTTAAGATATGGTCTCTGGATGACTGAAGAGCAAGAAACTATTTTTAATTTTGGCCGAGATAAGGTTTCAATACCAGCAACTCCTAAAGTTTGTTTTACAGAGTTAAAACTTTCAGAATCAAGAAAACATGCTAAAAGATATGGCAGGTTAGGAATTGGAGTAAAGAGGTCTTTTGTATTTGAAAGGTTAGGTAGACCTTTAGTTTATTTCCACGAAAAGAAAAAGAATGACAAATTTTTGCAGGCTTGTGCAAAAGAATTAAACAATGCGGACTTGCTTAATTTTTTTAAACCAATGAATAGCTCAAATATTCTTAATTATGATCTTTATAGCGAATCAGAATGGAGAATTATTTATTTCAAAGAATTATTAGAAAGTAAATTAATTATTGATCCCAGAAATCCTGAAAATGTTGAAGAACACAATTACTTTATGTCTCTAAATACTAAAGAACAGAATAAACTAAAATATTTAATACCATTGGGTGGTTGGTTTGCAATGATAATTTATCCATCACTAGAAGTTAAGAATAAAGCACAACAGGACAACTCTAACGGTATTAAAGAACAAATAACCAGAATTAAAAGCCTTGACGACCATGGTAATAGGGTTGAAGGAAGAAATTGGCCGATTGAAGTAGATTTAGACGCATGCAGAAATTTTTAAATTCTCAACAACGTCTTAAAAAAGATTTATTCGCAACGCTCCAAAATACAGCTTTTTAAGCTGATTGCTGATTGCTGAAAGCTGACTGCTATGCTTTTAAAATTCCTGCGGCGTTTCCTGAAGGATGAAGTTGACGAACAGACGCGCCTTAAGGAACAGTTTCAACACTTCCGCGACCTTTTGGACGCCAACAACCAGGCCCTGGAAATCATGGCCGACATGGAGGAAAAGCTTTCCGGCGACTTCCTCTTCGACACCGGTTACCTCTATACCCAGACCGAGAAGCTGGGCGCCCGGGTCTCCCAGATGGCCGCGGAAGTAAACCGGCTAACCGGCGGCCGGTTTCCGGAGCTGCCTGCCATCTGCCGCCGGCTCCAGGAGGAAATTCAGCGGGAGTTGGCGGAAGTTCCGGTAATTCCCGAAACCCCTTATGTCCTGCCTCTGACCGCCCTCAACCGAGAATCTGCCCCCGCGGTGGGCAGCAAGATGGCCAACCTGGGAGAAGTCCGCCACCAGTTGGGCCTCTGTGTTCCCGAAGGCTTCGCCATCACCGCCACGGCTTACAAACGCTTTATGGAGGCCGCGGGGTTGGCCCAGGTTCTGGAGGACCGCCTGGCCCAGACCCCCATCGACGATCTGGAAAGTCTGGAGGCGGCCAGCCGGGAGCTCCAGACCCTGGTGCGCCAGGCCCCCCTGCCTCCGGACCTGGAAGCCGCCCTGGCCAAGGCCGCGGGAAGTCTCCCCTCTCCCTGGGTGGCGGTGCGCTCCAGCGCCGTGGGCGAAGACACGGACTTTTCCTTTGCCGGCCAGTTCGCCACCCTGCTCAACGTGGATGCGGCCCGCCTCCCCCGGCACTATAAAGAAATCTTGGCCAGCAAGTTCACCGCCCGGGCCATCTTTTACTTGAAATATCAGCAGTTCTCCGTCAATGAGCTGCCCATGGCCGTAGGCGTTCTTGCCATGGTGCCGGCCCGGGCCAGCGGCATCATGTTCTCCACCGACCCCCATGACCCGGAGGCGAACAATATCATCATCACCGCAGTCTGGGGGTTGGGAAAATATGCGGTGGATGGCCGGGTTTCCCCGGACATCTACCTGGTCTCCCGGGAAAACGGCCATCCGGTGAAAGACCGCCGGGTGGCGGCCAAGTCCCAGGCCCTGGCCTGCCGCCCGGAAGGCGGCACCTGGGAAGTGGACCTGTCCCCGGAACAGGCCTGGGCCCCAGCCCTGTCCGACGCCCAGATCCAGGCTCTGGCCGAAGTCGCCCTGCGCCTGGAACAGCATTTTCGCGGCCCCCAGGACGTGGAATGGGCGGTGGATGAGGCCGGCCGCCTCGTCATCCTCCAGTCCCGGCCCCTCCGGGTCAGCCCCCCGGCTTTTGCCGCCCCCCGGGAACGCTACGAACCCAGCGCCCCCCCCCTCCTTACCTTCGGCATCCGGGCCGTGGGCGGCGTCGCGGTGGGCCGGGTCCATCTCTTCGGGCACGACGATGAAGTAGCGGCCATCCCTCCCGGCGCGGTGGTGGTGGCCCGCCAACCTTCGGCCCGCCTGGTCCTGGTCATGGACCGCATCAGCGCTATCATAACCGAGGTGGGCAGCCCCACGGACCATATGACCATCCTGGCCCGGGAATTCCAGGTCCCCACTCTGGTGGAAGTGGGGGGAGCCACCAAGGTCCTCCATCCCGGCCAGCTTATCACCGTGGATGCTGATGAGGCCCGGGTCTATCCCGGGCTGGTGACGGAACTTCTGCAACGGGCCCCCAAACCCGACGAGGCCCTGAGAAATGCACCGGTGGTTCAGAAGCTGCGGCGCATCCTCAAACTGGCCGCGCCTTTAAACCTTATTGATCCGGAAAGCCCGGATTTTGTGGCGGGAAGTTGCCGCACCTTTCACGACATCACCCGGTTCTGCCACGAAAAAGCTATGGACGCCATGTTTTCCCCGGATATTGACCGGGCCTTAAAATCCGAATCAGTGGCCCGCCTGAAAACCGAGTTGCCCCTGAACCTGTTCATCCTGGATCTGGGCGGGGGCCTGCGGGTGTCGGGGAAGTCCCAGGTGGAAGAGGAGGACATCGTTTGCCGCCCCTTCCGGGCCTTGCTCCGGGGCTTTCACCACCCCCAGGTGCGCTGGGCCGGGATGGTGGCCCCGGACCTTAAAGGCTTCATCTCGGTCTGGGCCAACACCATGTACGATATGGGCAAGGGCGAGCGGGGGCTAGGAGGGAAAAGCTTCGCCATCATCACCCACAACTATCTCAACTTCAACTCCCGCCTGGGGTACCACTTCGGCTTGGTGGACGCCTACATCTCCGAAGAGCGGAATGATAACTACATCAGCTTTCAGTTCAAGGGAGGGGCCGCGGCCATCAGCCGCCGGGAGCGGCGGGCCAAATTGCTCCTGCAGATCTTGGACGACCTGGGGTTCAAAGCCCAGGCCAAGGGCGACCTGGTCCAGGGCCGGTTGGTTAAGTACTCACTTATGGAAACCGAGGAGACCATGGAGCTGGTGGGCCTGCTCATGGCCTTCGTGCGCCAGCTCGACCTGGCCCTGGCCTCAGACGCGGTGGCCGAGCGCTGCATTCGGGCCTTTAAAAAGGAAGACTACGGCCTGGCCTGCCTGCGGACGGAAGGGTGAGCAGGTTTCGGGTTTCAGGCGGCTACATTTTAACAAGGCACGGATGTAAGTGGCTGCAATATCCTTATCCAGCAACACTGTAAAGGAGCTATTTTAAAGAAATCTTCCAAGGGGGTGCGGATCATGAAAAACAGATTAAGCGCGGTGATGGTGGTGGGGATGATTTTGATGTCCTTCTTAATCGGGAGCTGCGGCGGCGGGGAAACCGGTCCGTTGACGGCCAAGTCGGTGTTGGTGGACGCCAAGGGCGTGAAGGTGGCGGAAGCTACACTAACGGAAACTCCTCAAGGGGTCAAGATTGTCGTTAAAGCGGAAAATCTGCCCCCAGGAATCCATGGCTTCCACATCCATGAGAAGGGCGTGTGCGCCGCGCCGGATTTTGCCGCGGCCGGGGGGCACTTCAACCCCTTCGGGAAAAAGCACGGCCTGAAGAGCTCCCTGGGGCCCCACGCCGGCGACCTGCCCAACATTTATGTGGGGCCGGACGGCAAAGGCGCCCTGGAGGCCACGGCCACGCTGGTTACCCTTAAGGCGGGAAAACCCAATTCTTTATTTCAGCCCGGGGGGACCTCCCTGGTGATCCACGCCAATCCGGATGACGACTTCACCGATCCCGCGGGAAATGCCGGGGCCCGGATCGCCTGCGGCGTCATCAGTAAGTAGGTTTCAGGTTTTAGGTTTCAGGTTTTAGGGAATCCGAGGCTTGAACTTTCCCTGATACCTGGCACCTGAAACCTGACACCTATCCCCTGGCGCCTGCCCACAGATCCATCTCCGCCCGCACGATTTGGGCGTTCGCGTCTTTTTTCAGGCTGAACCCCGCTCGCCGGACCATTTCCAGCATGGGTTGGTTCTGGGCCAGCACTTCCCCATACAGCAGCCTGACCCCATTTTCCCGGGCGATGTCAATGACCCGCTCCAGCAGCTTGGGGCCCAGCCCCTTCCCCTGCCAGGGGTCGGCCACGATCACGGCAAATTCGGCGCTGTCCCGATCCGCGTCCATTACCATGCGGCCTACCCCCATCATCACTTCCGGCCCCGGCGGCTGGCCGATGGCCATAAGTCCGATCTCCCGGTCATAATCGTTCTGGGTGAAGCGGATCAGCATGTCGTGGGTCCATTTTTTGATCAGCCGGAAATACCGGAAGTAAATGGTCTCTTCGGAGCAGTTCTGGAGCAATTTTTCGACGAGGGGTTCATCTTCGGGCTTCACGGGCCGCAAGATGATAGGAGTGCCGTCCCGGAGCATCCAGTAACTCTCATGCTGGTTGGGATAAGGGCTGATGATGAGATGCCGGGGCGCGGCCACCGTGCTGGGCTCCACCACCAACCGGGCGTCCACCGCCACCAGCCGGCCGCCGGTGAGCATCAGAGGGTTGATGTCCAATTCCTGGATCTCCGGGAAATCGGTGACTAACTGGGAGATGCGCACCAGGATCTCCGCCAGCAAATCCAGGTTAGCCGGGGGAATACTCCGGTACCCCTGCAGCACCCGGTAAATCCGGGTCTTTTGAATGAGGCGGTGGGCCAACAGGAGGTTGAGGGGGGGCAAATCCACGGCCCAATCTTCCAGGACTCCGGCAAAAACCCCACCCTGACCGAAAAGGATGAGGGGGCCGAAGTCCGGGTCCCGTTTGCTGCCCAGAATCAGATCGCAGTCCGCTTGTGATTCCTGGGTCTGGACGGTGACCCCCAGGATCGCGGCCTGGGAATACTTGGCCCGGGCCTCTTCCATGATCTGATGGTAGGCGCTGGTTACCTCGCGTTCGTTGCGCAGATAGAAACGCACCCCCCGTACCTCGGATTTGTGAGTGATGTCCGGAGAATTGATCTTCAAGACCACGGGAAACCCCAGGTCTTTGGCGACCCGGGCCGCTTCCGGGGCGGAAGACGCGGCCACCGTGGGATTCACCGGAATGCCGTAGGCTGACAGGATGGCCTTGGACTCCAATTCCGTCAGGACCTTTTCTCCCCGGCCCAGACATTGTTCCAGGAAAGCCCGGGCCTTAGAGGTATCCACATTGAGTTCCCGGGTCATGCGGGACGGGGTTTCCTGGAGCAATTTCAGGTGCCGGGAGTAGAAATACATTTCCATGAAAGTGTCCACTGCCTGCTCCGGGGTTTCAAAGGTGGGGATGCCCGCGTCATTGAGGATCTGGATGCCCGGCGCCACCTCATCTCCGCCCATCCACACCGCGAACACCGGTTTGGCCCGGCCTTTGATTTCCGGGACGATAATCTTGGCGACCCCCGTGGGATCAGTGAGGGCCTGGGGCGTGAGAATGATGATCAGGCCGTGGAATTCCGGGGTCTCCAGGGCCAGGTGCACCGCCTTAAGATAAGTCTCCGGATTGGCGGTGCCCAGCAGGTCAATGGGATTGCTGCGGCTCCAGTGGGGGGGCAGAAATCCGTCCAGTTTCTGGAGGGTTTCCTGGCCCAGCGGCGCCGGCTCCATCTCCCAGCGGCCCAGGGCGTCCACCGCCATCACTCCGGCTCCCCCGGCATTGGTGATAATGGCCAGGTTGCCGCCGGTGGGCCGCTTCACCTTGCCCAAAGCCTCGGCGCAGTCGAAGAGCTGGCCCACGGTATCCACCCGGATGATGCCGGCCCGGCGGAACGCCGCGTTGTAAGCGGCGTCCTCCCCCGCGATGGCGCCGGTGTGGGAGGTGGCGGCCCGTGCCCCGGCTTGGCCCCGCCCGGTCTTGATCACGATAATGGGTTTTACCCGAGCCACCGAGCGGGCGGCGCTCATAAACTTGCGGTGCCGGGTCAGGGTTTCCATGTAAATGACGATGCTCCGGGCCTTTTCCTCGTTTCCCAAATAGTCGATGAGGTCGCCGAAATCCACGTCCCCCATGTTGCCGACGCTGATGAAATGGCTGAAGCCGATATTTTTCCGGGCCGCCCAGCTCAGGATGGAATAGGACAAGGCCCCGCTCTGGGAAATAAAGGCCAGGTTGCCGGTGGGCACGCCGGTGTGGGCCAGGGTAGCCCGGAGATGGAAATAAGGGGACAGCACTCCCATGGAATTGGGGCCGATATAGCGGACCCCGGCATTGGCTGCGGCTTCTTTGATGGCGGCTTCGACGTCCTTGCCAGCCTCGCCCGTTTCCTGCCCCCCTACGGAGACAATGATGGCCCCCGTGATGCCCGCATCCCCGCACTCCGTGACCGCCCGGGGCACGTCCCGGATGGGGATGGCGATGACGGCCAGATCTATGGGGGCGCCCACTGCGGCGATGGCCGGGTAAGCCTTCAGCCCCAGGATTTCGGGATACTTGGGGTTAATGGGATAAATCGCCCCCGAAAACCCGCCTTCTTTGAGGTGATCCACCAGGAACCGGCCCACCGTGGCTTCCGTGCGGCTGGCGCCGATCACCGCCACCGACTCGGGCTTGAAGAAGCAGTCCAGGAGCGGTTTCTTCATCGCAGCCTCCTGAGATTGATTTTTCTATTATATATGAATAAGGAATAGTTAATATGATTTTGGGAACAATATAAGGCTGTTGCAAAAGTTCGCCAAGTGGGAAAAGTAGGTTATTTTTTGTCATTCTGAGCCACCGTAGGTGGCGAAGAATCTAGACCCTTCGCTTTATATGAAAATATCCCGGTGGGGCGGGCCTCCGTGCCCGCCTTCCGTTGGATGGCCGGAGATGGCCCCTCTTCCTGGCACGGCTTAATTTTCATTGTTCCTTGTGACCCTTTAGGTCATGATAGTTCGCTCAGAATGACAATTGGGGATTATTCGGGTAATTGCAACAATCTCAGTTGTTGCGATGGCAAACGAGCCTGGTAAAAATCATGACATCGCGCTTACAAATTTTCTTGATTTTTTTCGGGTTCATTGCTAAAAATCCACCTATTATTCATATTATGTTTATAAAGTCTTATAGATATATATATTTCACAAACTTTTGAAAAACTCTTGAAAAAAATTTGTAGAATCCCGAACTTATACATGATAAACCGGGGCATAACCGTGCATTTTCTCGATGAGAGCGGATTCCGGCAAGGGCTATTAGCGTTGCAACAGTGGAGAGGACTACGGTTTCCGCCCCGATGATTCCTGGGCTGGCCGGCTCTTCGCCGGCCAATAAATTATAACGAAGTGAAATTTCAGGGGGGGGCGGGCTTGAGAACCCGGCTGCAGACCGCTTTCTCATCTGAATCTCGACGGTGTCCTTCTTGACCCCTTATGGTTGGGAGGTTGGTGCGGGACCCAACACCCGGTCCCCTTTGGGGTTGCGCTTCGACCCCGACACCCGGTAAAATTTGGCGCAAACCCGAATCTGGCGGAGGTAGAGTTGAACCAAGAATTGGCTGCCCCGGCCGAGGCCATATGACCTCCGTGGCATTGTTTGGAGTTATTTTAGCCGGCGGCTCAGGCACCCGGTTCTGGCCCTTGAGCCGCTCCCAGTACCCCAAGCAGGTGTTGCGCCTGTTCGGCTCGGAATCCATGCTTCAGGACACCATCAGCCGGCTTCTCCCCAGGATACCCCTGTCGCGTCTGGCGGTGGTGACCAACCAGGCCCAGGCGGATATTATTCAGTTGGACCTTTATCGCCGGGGCTGGCATGATATAAAGTTGTGGTTCGAGCCTCAGGGACGCAATACCGCGGCCGCAGTGGGACTGGCGGCGATGCTGATGGGGGCTGAGGCCGGCGCGGACATCATGGCGGTGTTTCCGGCGGACCACTTCATCCAAGATCAAGAGGGGCTTCTGAAGGCCCTGGACCGGGGTGCAGCCCTGGCCCAGGAGGGCTTCCTGGTAACCTTCGGAATCACCCCCACCCGACCGGACACCGGTTACGGCTATATCAAGGTGGGGCAGCCCCTGGGCCATCCGGAGCAAGGGTTTCAGGCGCAAAAGTTTGTGGAAAAGCCCGGCCTGGCCCAGGCTACGGCTATGCTTCAGGAGGGGGGGTATTACTGGAACAGCGGCATGTTCATGTTTCGTCGGGACATTCTGCTGGACGCCATGGCCCGGCATCTGCCGGAGCTTTACGCGGGCCTGGCCGAATTGCGGCATAACCCCAAGGCTTCTCTGGAGGAAATCTACCAAAAGATTCCCAGCATTTCTCTGGATCACGGCATCATGGAGAAGGCCGCCAACGTGGCGGTAGTGCCGGTGGAAGTGGGATGGAGCGATGTGGGCACTTGGGGGGCGCTTTATGAGCTGCTGCCCAAAGATGGCCGCGGCAACGTCAAAGTGGGCCGGGCCCTGGACTTGCACAGCCGCAACAGCCTCATCTTCGCGTCAGACCGCCTGGTGGGCACCATCGGTTTGCAGGATACCATTGTGGTGGATACCCCGGATGCCACTTTAGTTTGCCATCGAGACCGGGTACAGGAGGTTAAAGACCTGGTCGCGGAGCTGACCCGGGGAAACCTGGTGGAGTCCTTGGAACACCTTACCGTGGAACGCCCCTGGGGGCATTACACCGTTCTGAACTCCGGGCCGGGCTATCAGGTGAAGCGGATCGTGGTGAATCCGGGCAAGCGGTTGAGCCTGCAGCTGCACCGGCGCCGGGCGGAGCACTGGGTGGTGGTTCAGGGCACCGCCCGGGTGACCATCGGTAGGGAGATCAAAGACGTAGCCGCGGATGAGAGCGTCTTTATCCCCTTGGAAACCCCCCATCGCCTGGAAAATCCGGGGCCGGAGCCGCTGTGGATCATCGAAGTCCAAACCGGCTCGTACCTGGGAGAAGATGACATCGAACGACTGGATGATGATTTCGGGCGCGCTCCGGTGAACCACAAACTCTCACATCATTAATCTTAAAAAAATCCTATGGGCCGCTTCCGCTTCATCCCCCGATATCTACTCGCCCTGGTCCTGTTTTTATTATCCTCCTGCACCTTTCTCAGCAATCGGGAGCGTGTGGAGCAGTATCCCACGTATCAGGGAATTCGGCGGGTGGTAATTTTCCTGCAACGCTGGCCGAGTTACCGGCAATTGCCCCGACAAAATGATCTGGGGGCGAATTTCATCAGAAAAGAAACGCCTTTCTTCGGCCCCTGGGAGCCGGCCGCAAGTCCTGATCCCCGGGCCGTGGATATCGAGGATGTCGATGACGCCCTGGTGGGGGAATTAATCATCCAGGTTCTGGAGAAAAAGGGCTATCAGCCTTTCCTCTCCGAAATAGTCGGCCTTCCAGCTGATGGAGAGGTGACTGTAGCCAGAATAATGTCCCAGTACCAGGCCATGGATTCTCAGGTGGACGCCTTCTTATTCTGTTTTTATTCTCCCACTCTTTATCTGGCCGATGCCAACGCCCTGCCCCAGGAGGATCGACGGCGGCCCCATAGTTTGCAAGGGATCAACCGGATGCTGCGGCCGGGAGGCGATTCCGTTACCTGGGCCGGGTCCCGGGCGGCTCTGGCCCCGAAACATGCCATCAGCCATGCTTTTATTTATCTTTCCTTGACCCTGTTCAAGGCCCTGGATTGGCAGCCGCTTATTCTGGTGGCGGACTCCCAGGTGGGCGGCAAGCTCTGGCGCTGGTTGCCCCAGTGCCTTCCAGCGCCCACGGACCTTGATTATCAGGCGGATCCTGCCATGATTCAGCGACTTATGTGCGACAACTTGCGTTGTCGGCTAAGACACTTGATTCCTGATGCTTTTCAAAAAATAGCGGTTAGTTACGGCAAAGAAAACCATTCTTCCAACTAAAAAGGATTGCCGAATCCATGGTCTTACTTCATAATAGCCACAATTATTTTTTACGAGATTCTTTTGTAAGGGAATCTACTATATGAACGGTAAAAAACTTCTGAGTTTATTCTTGATATTTTTAATCATGGCGCCCCCTACCCAGGGATGGAGCATAGATCCGACCAGCCGTCTGGAGGACCAGGCGCGATTTCATCTCCAGAAGATCGGACCGGAACTGCCGCCACCACCGGGGCAGTTGCAAAGAATGCCTGTGTCCCCGCCTCCGGAGGCCAAAATCCTCACCACTGCCCCTAGACAACCGGAAGAGGTATCCGCCGCGGAGAAGCGGGCCGCGGAATATGGCATCTCCATCAAGCAGTTCGGTTACAGTTTCTTTTATAAACCCCCTGAGTCCTTTTTGCCGGTGCAGCAGGTCCCTGTGGGGCCGGACTATATCATCGGGCCGGGAGACACGGTACGCATTGTACTGTGGGGCAATGTCCAGGGGGAGTACAGCCTCACGGTGGATCGCAACGGCCAGATCGGAATTCCCAAAGTGGGGGTGGTCCATGTCAGCGGCCTCAATTATAAACAACTCCAGCAGGTGATGGAGAAAGAATTCTCCCGCCAATACACCAACTTCCAGATAAATGTGACCCTGGATAACCTGCGAACGATACCGGTTTTTGTTGTGGGCCAGGCCAGGTTTCCCGGGAGTTATGCAGTTTCATCTCTCTCCACTTTGGTCAGCGCCCTGTTTGCCGCCGGCGGGCCCAGCAAAACCGGGACCATGCGACACATTCAAGTGCGGCGGGGCGGCAAGGTAATCGTCACCTTTGATATGTACGATTTCCTCATCCGGGGGGATAAGAGCAAGGACATCCGCCTGCAACCGGAAGACGTCATTTTTATCCCGCCCATCGGGCCGGTGGCGGCCATTGGGTCACCCCGGAGAGTTGCGGTGGGGGTGGGCGCGGAAGCCGGCCGGGCCGAGCGGGCCGAAGTTAAGGAAGAGACCGTGATGGTAGGCGGACCGGTTAAGGTTCCGGGCATCTACGAGTTGAAACACGAAAAATACCTCACGGACCTGCTGCGTATGGCCGGAGGGTTGGCGGACATCGCGTTCAAAGGCCGGGTGCAGGTCTTGCGGGTCCAAAACCATCGAGAAATGGTGCTCTTCGAGGACGACCTGGACAAGGTGCTGACCGGCCGCGGCGCCAACATCCCTCTGGTGGACGGCGACATGGCCAAGATCTTCCCCGTTCCCGACTTGGTGGAACGGAAAGTGCGGGTGGCCGGGGCCGTAAAAAATGTGGGGGAATTCGGACTGTTTGACAACATGAGGGTCAGGGACCTGGTCAATTACGCCGGCGGCCTGTTAATGGAGGCCAATCAGCAAGAGGCGGAAATCACCCGGGTCACCATCACCCCCCAGGGGCCGGAGACTACCCGGATTTACATCAATCTGCGCCGTGCCCTGAGCGGCGCCTCCCAGGATAATATTCTGCTCAAACCCAACGATTATCTCTTTGTTCGGACCGTGCCGGAATGGACGTTATATCGGACGGTGAAAATCGAAGGGGAAGTGAAATTCCCCGGCACCTATGCCATTAAAAAGGGCGAGACCATTAGTTCCCTCCTGGCCAGGGCCGGGGGCTATACCGAGAAAGCTTATACTTACGGGGCATTTTTCAGCCGGGTGTCCGCCCGGGAAATCCAGAAGAAACAGTTGAAAGAGGCCCTGGACCGCGCGGAAGCCCAGGTTTTGGCCCTGTCGGCCCAGAAAGCCCAGGCAGGCCTGGAAGAGACGGAGGCAAAACGTCAGGAGATAGTCTCCAAACAACAACTGCAACTCTTGGCCCGATTAAGAACCGTGGAGCCCACGGGCCGGGTGGTGATCCGCCTGGATGATCCGGAACGGCTGCGGGGCACCCCGGCGGATATTGAACTCCAGGAGGGTGACGAGCTTTACGTACCCCAAATGCAACAGACGGTTAACCTGGTGGGGGCGGTTTTCCATCCCACCGCCATTATTTATGGTCCCCACCTGACCGTTAAAGATTATGTCACCATGGCCGGCGGCACCACCAAAATCGCGGCTGACAAAGAAATCTACGTCATCAAAGCCAACGGCTCCGCGGTGAGCCGCAAGGGGGGTCGGCATATCTTAAGGCTAATTTCAAATCACTGAAAAGGAGCGCAAGGGGAAAGCATGGCTTTGATCTCCCCTCTGGTGGGGGACAGGAGGGAGATGGGGTTGCAGAAGTTGTCAGGCT
>VGSW01000093.1 GCA_016874915.1 Deltaproteobacteria bacterium | reverse complement strand
ATAATTTTCCTTCACAACTCTTAATTTCGTGTTAAAATGAAATTATGTTCATAAAAGGGCCTGGCTGATTTGGGCTATCATCTTTCCAGAGCCAAGGAGGTTACATGGAACTCATTCGGTGTGTCGATTGCAAGCATTTTGAGCCGGATCCGGCCTCGCTGCGAGAGGGAAAATGTCTCCACCCACAACCCTGGGATGGGGATAAAATGCAATTCGCCCGGGATGAACATCAATGTGCCAATTTTGACTCCCACGGGGGAAGACGCGATATCAGTCCCGAAGATAAGGCAAAGTTTAAAGATTCCTCCTTTTATTCTTAAACCGAACCCCTGATACCCAAACCCTCTCTCCCCGATCCTCGCCCGCCAAACCCCTGGGAAGGGTCGGAGGATTTCTTGAAGGGAGGCGGAGCCGCCGTGGCTGTCAGGATTCGGCTATCCCCATTCAATGACCGGCGATTTAGGGATTTTTAGGCTGAAAGCTGGATGCTGATCGTTGCAAGCTAATAGGCTCCCGGCCCTCTCCTGCAAATCACTCGGTTGAACGGCTCATTGATGCTTGGGTAAAGACCCTTGGTAGGGTAAATCTTGCATTTTCCCGCGGGAAGCGTTACATTAAGCAGGAATAAATCTATAATCCCCTTGAAGATGGGTTCTAACTCCGGATAGCTTGATGTCAACGGCTTAACCATGGGCCGGGGTCGATTTTTCGGGATGGTCTTGTTAGGGCTGGTTTTATGGACCGGTCCGGTTTTTGGCGCGTCCATCCAGAAGGTTGTGGACCAACAAGGGGTTATCCGCATCACCAACGTGAAGCCGCGGACGATATCCGCCCCGGATAGCGCCGCCAATACCCCGGCTCCCCCGGAAGCGCCGTCCCCGGTGGCCACGGTTCCCCCGGAAGAAAGGGCCATATCCCCCAAACCCGCCTCCCCGGAACCTTTACCCCCTTCAACCGTTAGCCGCGCCCATTCTCCTGCTGGCTCCACCAGCCGGGATGAAACCTCACCGGGCAATGGAGAGAACCATGAGGTCCCCTTCCCAGTTAAAAAAGCTGCTTTTCCCGCTCCGGAGCCATCAGCCCCCCCACCCGGCAAAGCCGCTCTCTCCTCAAAAAACGTTAATGTCACTCCGGGGGGCATCCGGCGCTATCGGGACGATAAAGGGGCCTGGCACATCGAAAATGTGACTTCGGAGCCGCCGGATAATTCGCCCGCTAAGGTGCAGAATCCGATCCTGAAGGTCTCCGGCACCCGGGAAGGTGGCTTTCCGGAAATTTTGGCTGCCCCGGGTCTGCCCGCCATTAAAAAGGCAAGTTTAAGCGACGGGCCGCCCTTGAGGCCCCCCCGGAACCCTCCCCCGGAAGAAGGGGCCATCCGCCGCTACCGGGACCCTAAGGGAGTGCTGCACATCACCAACCTGTCCGGCCCCCCGAAGCACCCGCACCAGCTGGCATCCCCGGCTGAAGCCCGGTCCTGGAGCCCCCGGGACGGACCGGTCCTAAAACCGCCGCGACCCACCCCGGCCGTGGCCGATCCTCCTTTAGCGATAACCACGGCCTCCTGGGAGGATGGGGCCTTGCCGGTTGAAAGGCGTTCCCCACAATTTCCCGCCCCTCCGGCGGAGGTTGGCGTCCCGGGCCAGATCAAGCGCTATCGGGACGCCAAAGGGGTATTGCACCTCCACACTGTGGAACCGGAGTTGCCTCCTTTGCCCCAGGGTCCCCTGGCCCGGCCCCGGAGCCTGTTGAGCCAGGCCTTTGCCCTCTCCCCGCCTCAAAAGGCCGGAGGTTGGGCCAATCCGCCGGCCCTTGCCCCGCCCGGCGGCCAGGTGGTGGCCTACAAAGACAAGCAGGGGAGGTTGATTATCCAGAACCCTGACCCCCATACCCTGGCCAACCGGGGGCCGCCCCGAGGCCAGCCTTCGCCTTATCTCCAGGCTGTCATCCTGGAAGCGGCCCAGACCCATGGCTTGCCTCCGCCCCTCATCGAGGCCGTCATCAAGGTGGAATCAAACTCAGTCCCCTGGGCCGTCTCCCCCAAAGGAGCCATGGGGCTGATGCAACTAATGCCCGGCACCGCGGAGTTTTTAGGGGTGAAAGACCCCTTCTGCCCCCGGGAAAACGTCCTGGGCGGGACCCGCTATCTGCGGCTGCTCCTTAATCTGTTCCAGGAGTCCCTGCCCCTGGCCCTGGCCGCGTATAACGCCGGCTACCAACGGGTGATCAACTGCGGTTACCAGGTGCCGGAAATCAAGGAGACCCAGGACTTCGTCACCCAAGTCATGGGCCGTTACTACCTGGCCGCCAAGCGCGCCAACCAGCCGCGGTTGTGAATATTGAGGGGAGGATATTTTGGGGGAGAGGAGTTTGAGGGGAAGGCGGGGGACTTGCGGTCCCCCGGCCCTCCCCTCAATTGAAAAACAAAAAAGGCCCCGGCAGGGGGCCTTTTTTATGGCTATGGACAAAACAACTCAATGTGCCTTCTTATACAACGGCGACATGTTCCGCAGGTTCTGAACCACTCCCGGCATTATTTCCAGGACCCGGTCGATATCCGCGTCGGTATTATCTTTCCCCAGGGTGAAGACCAGGGTCCCTTGAGCGGTGGCGAAGTCCAGGCCGGTGCCGATGAGCACGTGGGAAGCTCTCAGCGACCCGGAGGCGCAGGCCGAACGAGTGGCCACGACGACGTCATCGTCGTCCATCATCAGCATCAGGCTCTCCCCTTCCACGTATTCCACGGACACGGAAAGCAGATGGGGCAAACACCGGGTGGGGTGGCCGTTGACACGGATTTCCGGGATGCGTTCCAGCAGGCCCTTTGCCAGGCGCTCTTTCATAGCCTTCAGCCGGGGTAGCCGCTCGGGCATTTCCAGGCGGGCCATTTCCGCGGCCGCGCCCATGCCCACGATGGAGATAAGGTTTTCCGTGCCGGCCCGGCGTTTGCCTTCCTGGACGCCGCCGTCCAAAAGGGGCCACACCGGGGTCCCTTTGCGGACATATAGTGCCCCGGTACCCGGCGGCCCATAGAACTGGTTGGCCGCCAGGCTCAGCAAATTCACCCCCAATTCCTTGACGTCCACTGGGATGATGCCGGTGGCGGCCACCGCGTCGGTATGCATGATCACCTTGTGCTTCTGGGCGATTTTGGCGATATCGACGATGGGTTCCAGGGTGCCGATCTCATTGTTGGCCAATTGGATGGAAATGAGGATGGTATCCGAGGTAATGGCCTTTTCCACCGCCGCGGGGTCCACCAGACCGTAGTGATCCACGTCCAGGGAAGTGACTTTGTAGTCCAGCAGCCTCAAGGTGCGCAGGGAATTCAGGACCGATTTGTGTTCGATGTTGGAGGCAATGATATGGCGGCCCTTCTCCCTCATGCCGATGGCCACCCCTTTGATGGCGTGGTTATTTCCTTCCGTCCCTCCGGAGTTAAAAATTATTTCCTGAGGCTGGGCGTTGATGAGCACGGCCACCTGCCCCCGGGCTTTTTCCAGGGCCTGGGCCGCAGGTTGCCCTATCTGATGGTCGCTGGAGGGGTTGCCGAAGACGGTCTCCATATGGTGGATCATCGCCTCTTTGACCTTGGGATGGAGAGGCGTGCCGGCCAGATGGTCCAGAAAGATTAATCCCATGGCGAGATCCTTCTATCGGTGATGGCTTAATGGTCGTGTTCGTGGGGCATTTCCTTGCCGCAGAAGATACAGAAGGGCGATTCTTCTTCCACTCGCTTCTCGCAGTAGGGGCAATAGCAGGCCTGGGCCTCCCGGCTGGTAATGTGCTCTTCCCGGCCGGTGTCCAGGATTCTTACTTTTCCCGCCTTGCGGTCATAATAATTTTTAATGGCGGAGTGGAGGGCGTCGGCCCCCAGGTTGGAGCAGTGGAGTTTGTTGGGCGGCAAGCCCCCCAACGCCACGGCCACGTCCTTGTTGCTGATTTTCATGGCCTCGTCCAGGGTCTTGCCCTTGGCCATTTCCGTAATCATGCTGGACACCGCGATGGCCGCGCCGCAGCCGAAGGTCTTGAATTTTATGTCGGAGATGCGGTCTCCGTCCACCTTGATAAAGACATTCATTATATCCCCGCACATCGGGTTGCCCACTTCGCCGATGCCGTCGGCATCGGAGATTTCTCCCACATTGCGGGGGTTTTTGAAATGATCCAGGACGATCTCCGAATAAGCTTGAGCCATGCTTCCATCCTCGTTTTTATCCAGATTTAGATATAATTATAAAACTATGTCCCCGTCAGGGTCAAGAAAGGAAGTGGACAGTGATCAGTTGCCAGTGGTCAACGGCCAGTTATTAATAACTATAGTTCATTGCCTAACGGCTATTGATAAGAGAACCCCTGAGGTTCATAGAACTATTTAACCAGTTATTGTTATTTGGCAATATCCGGATTTTTATCCCATTTTTATGAAACTGCTATTAGCCATTTTCAAAAACTATTATAAAATCGTTTTTAAAACTGGCCACTGACCACTGTCAACGGAGCAAATATGCTGCTTTCCTGCCCCAAAGTTCACGCGGTATTTCCCCAGGAAAACTTGCAAATGGGACATGACCCCCCGGCCTGGGTCCGGTGGGGCGAACATGGCGGCATCTTCATCCTGCGGGTGGCGGGCCTGAAGCTGAGGGAACCGGCCGGCCCCGCCACGAGTAAGGCCGGCCTCATCCTGGAGGTGGAGGTGATGGATACCGCGGCCCTGCAAGAGAAAATCGAAGGTTTTGCCGGCCATCACCAATTGCGCCTCCAGCCTCCTCCGGGGCCGCCGGGGGAACTTCTGGAGCAGCCCATTTTGGCCGCCTGCCATATCCCGGAGAAACAGTTGTTCGTCTATTGTGAAGCGCCGGAACTGGCGGCTCGGCCCAGCCTCACCGGAAACCTGGAACTCCAGGTTACCGGCGCGTTTCGCACCCGGCGGGTCCTTTGCCATGAAGGAGATATGGTCATCCACCTCACCGCGGCGGCTATGGGCCGGCTGTTGTCCTATTTTTTCGCCCTGGCCCGTAAGGGGACAGGGGGTAGGGAGTAGGGAGTAGGTAGGGAGTAGGGGTCAGGTTTTAGGTTTTAGGTTTTAGGTTTTAGGTTTTGGGGATAAAAGGTCTGGATAGGGGTATTGTGGCCGGCCTTCTTTTACGGAAAACGGGAAACGGAAAACGGGATTATAAAGGAGCGTTTCTTATGAAACTCCTATGGGGTGCCGTCATGCTCATCGCCGGATTTTTCTTTTCGTCCTCCGGGGCCCAGGCCCTGGAGGTGGTGAAACTGCCTTCCCCGGCTTACAAAGGCGCCATGTCGGTGGAGGAGGCCCTGAAGCAGCGGCGCACGGTGCGGCGCTTCGCCGGCAAAGGGCTGGACCTGAAGCAGGTGGGGCAAATACTGTGGGGCGCGGACGGCGTCAGCGACCCTCGGGGATACCGCACCGCGGCGTCCGCGGGGGCCACCTTCCCCATGGAAATCTACCTGGTGGTAGGGGAGCGGGGCGTATCCAAGTTAGCCGCCGGGGTGTACCGCTACCGCCCCGAGGACCACGCCCTGGAACTTACCAGCAAGGGGGACGCGCGCCAGGCGGTGGCCCGGGCTTCGCTCCACCAGACGTGGATGGCCGAGGCCCCGGTCATGGTGGTCATCGCCGCGGAATTCCGGCGCTGCACCGCCCGCTACGGCCAGCGGGGCATCATGTACACCCACATGGAGGCCGGACACGTGGGCACCAACGTTTTCCTCCAGGCCGAAGCCCTGGGGCTGGGGGCCGGCATCGTGGGAGCCTTTGAAGACAAGGGCCTGGCCCAGGCCCTCAAACTTCCCGGCAACCACGAGCCGCTGCTGGTGATGCCGGTGGGTTATAAATATTAGCGGTCAGCTTTCAGCAAAAATCTGATGGAGTGAGTATCCGATAAAGCTGAAAGCCGACGGCTGAAAGCTGAACGGCTTCTTGAGAAATTTAGTTTTTTTCAAAACTTTCGATATTATAATAGGCACAATGTTGCGGTCCCTGGGGGCGGCCATGGAGGAATGGAAAAACCAACTTTTCTTCGGGGATAATCTGGAAGTCCTGCGCCGGCATATCCCGGTGGGCAGTGTTGACCTGATCTATCTGGATCCGCCCTTCAATTCCAACGCCACCTACAATATGCTGTTCAAGGAACCCTCCGGGGAGCAATCCGCGGCTCAAATCGCCGCGTTCGAGGACACCTGGCAATGGGGGCCCCAAGCCGAGGAAGCCTTTGATGAGGCCGTCCTGGCCGGGCCGCCGCCCCTGGCGGAATTGCTCAAAGCCCTGCGCCAGGTTCTGGGCCGCACCAACATGCTGGCCTACCTCAGTATGATGGCCGTGCGCCTGGTGGAGATGCACCGGGTGCTGAAACCCACCGGGAGCCTCTTTCTCCACTGCGACCCCACCGCCAGCCACTACATCAAGCTCATCCTGGATAACATCTTCAGCCCTAAGAACTTTCGCAATGAAATCATCTGGGAGCGCTCCCAACCCAAGGGCCACGCCACGACCCGCTTTTCCCGCTGCCACGACACCATCTTTTTCTACAGCAAGTCGGAGAAATCGGTGTTTAATCCCATATATAAGGAACACGACCCGGGTTACCTGGAGAGGCATTATCGGTTTGTAGAACCGGAAACCGGCAGAAGATACCGATTTGACAATCTGATAAACCCGAATAAAGAAAGGCCCAACCTTACTTATGAGTTCCCTCCCGGCAGCGGCACGGTTCGGGTATGGCGCTGGACTAAAGAACGCATGATGCAGGCCTGGGAAGCAGGCCGGGTGGTGATTCCAGGGAAAGGCGAAGTGGTGCGCTATAAAAGGTACTTAGACGAGATGTCCGGCACCCTCATCAAGGACATCTGGTACGACATCGAACACCTGCACGGTTCCAGCCGGGAATATATGGGCTACCAGACCCAGAAGCCGGAGGCCCTGCTGGAACGCATCATCCGGGCCGGCAGCCACGAAGGGGACGTGGTCCTGGACCCCTTCTGCGGCTGCGGCACTGCGGTGGCGGTGGCGGAGCGGTTAAAGCGGCGCTGGATCGGCATTGACGTCACCTACCTGGCCATTGACCTCATCCGCAAGGGCCTGCGCGACTCTTTTAAAAGGGAACTCGCCCCCTACGAGGAAATCGGCATCCCCCGGGACGTGCCCAGCGCCGAACGGTTGTTCCAGCTCAACCCCTTCCAATTTGAGCATTGGGCCCTGGCCGCGGTGGGGGCCCGCAGCGCCCGGGAGAAGCGAGGCGCGGACCGGGGCATCGACGGGGTCATGAACCTGCGCGACGAATACAGCGGGGAGTATAAGAAAATTATCCTGCAGGTGAAAGGCGGTCATGTCACCGTCTCCCAGGTCCGGGATTTGAAGGGAGTACTGGAGCGGGAGAAGGTGGAAATCGGCGTATTTTTAACGCTAAAGCGGCCCACCCGGCAGATGCTGAGAGAGGCCGATGACGCGGGGTCCTTCATTGATCCGCAGTATCCAGAACATCGGTTCCCCCGCCTGCAAATCCTGACCCTGGAGGATATCTTTACCGGAAAGAAGATCGCTTTACCTTCGTGGTGGTCCCAGGAGACCTTTAAAAGAGCCGCCCGGCGCCGAAAAACCAACCCGGAAGAAGCCCAGAATAATTTGCTGAAGGAATTGCAGGAGCCTTACCATTTTTAAGGGGCTCCCCCCGACTAAATACATCTGCTCACTGCTCACTGCTCACTGCTTTCTGGTGGATATAAGTACACATCCCCTTGGCCACCAGGCGCTCCCCCTGGCGCACCGTCACTTCCCCCAGAGAAATGGTGCGGCCCCGCTTGCTGATGTGGGCCCGGGCCTCGATTTCCCCCTCCTTAACCGGGGCCAGAAAGTTGATTTTCATCTCCACGGTATTAATCATTTCCCCTTCGGGCACCGTGCTGAACAGGGCGTAGGCCACGGCTTCGTCGGCCAGGGCGGTGATGACCCCGCCCTGGAGGAAGCCCTGGGAATTGTGGAACTCCGGCCGGACCTGGAGGACAAAACGGGCGTAGCCCATGCCCAACTCCGGCACTTGGATTCCCATGAACTGAACGAAGGGATTGTGCTCCAGGCGGCGGCGGATGGCGGTTTCCAGCTCCTGGGTTATGGGCTCTATCTTTGCAGGCATATAAAGATCTTCCTTTATCCACAGATTACCCAGATTATCACAGATTCGGGCAATTAAATATCTGCGTCAATCTGCGTTTATCCGCGGTTAAAAAATCCTTCTTTTTGATATGATAAAAAAATCAGCTTAATTTAGTCCTTTTTAGGAGTTTACAGTATGAAAATTGCCATCAGCGGCAAGGGCGGGGTGGGGAAAACCACCCTGGCCGCCTTGTTGATCAAATACTTTGCCGACCAGGGGAAAAAGGTCCTGGCGGTGGACGCCGACCCCGACGCCAACCTGGCGTTGGCCTTAGGAATATCCGACCCGGAAACCATTGTCCCCCTCAGCCAGATGAAGGAGGAAATCGCCAGCCGCACCGAGTCCCAGCCGGGAAAAATGGGCGGCTTTTTCAAGCTCAACCCCAAGGTGGACGACATCCCGGAGAAATTTTCCCGCCGGTTGGACGGCATCAAGCTCATCGTCATGGGCGGGGTGAAAAAGGGCGGCAGCGGCTGCATCTGCCCGGAAAGCGTGCTGCTGAAAACCCTGGTGACCCACATGGTGCTTCTCCGGGATGAGGTGGTGGTCATGGACATGGAGGCGGGTATCGAGCACCTGGGCCGGGCCACCGCCAAAGGCGTGGACAAGCTCATCGTGGTGGTGGAGCCGGGACGCCGCAGTATGGAAACCGCTCACCAGGTGCGGAAACTAGCCGAAGACCTGGGACTGCACAAGGTGGCAGTGGTGGCCAATAAGGTCCGCCAGGCCTCCGACCTGGACTTTATCAAGGAGCACCTGAAGGGCCTTCCCCTCCTGGGGTATCTTCCCTTTGATGAAAAGATCATCGAAGCCGACCTCAAGGCCCGGCCGCCTTATGAAGTCATTCCGGAACTGCTGGAAACGGCCCGGGAGATTGCTGAGAAGCTGGAAAAATAACCGAAAAAATTTTAGGCGCAAAGGGGAAAAGGGGGAATGAAAATAAAATCTTTAACCACCCCTTTTCGCCTTTTCGCCTTTTCCCCTTTTCCCCCCATACCTTGATGAAACCCCAATCCCACCCTCAGCTATCCCTTCCTCTAAAACTCTTAGTAGTGGGGGTGTTGTATTTCGCCGAGGGGATTCCTTTCGGCTTCGTGTACACCACGCTGTCTTTTTACATGCGGGGCCAGGGGGTGCCCCTGGAGGATATCGGCATCTTAAGCCTCCTGGGTCTGGCCTGGAGTTTCAAGTTTTTCTGGAGTCCCCTGGCGGACCGCTTCGGCTCCCGGGCCGCGTGGCTGGTCCCGGCCCAGGTCGCCATCATCGCATGTCTCTTGGCCCTGGCCTTCCTGGCAGGCAAGCCGGTGACCCTGGTCTTCTGGCTTCTGGTGGGGCTGCTGTGCGTGGCCTCGGCCACCCAGGACCTGGCGGTGGACGCCTACTCCATCGACATTTTGGAGGTCAAGGAACTGGGGCTGGCCAACGGCATCAGAAACGGCGCCTACCGGGTAGGGGTGCTCTCCGCCGGGGCCGGCCTCCTGATCGTCAGCGACCGGGTGGGGTGGAGCCCGGCCTTCGTGGGCGTCAGCGTAATGATGGCGGCCATGGCCTTGACGGTCCTAATCTTTCGCCCCTTCCGCCTGCCCCGGCCCGAGGAAGCGAAGCCGGCCAATCCTGCGGTCTCCGGCCCCCTGAGCCGGTTCGCGGAAGCCCTCCGGGGCCTCAAGCGCCACCCCTACATCGGGGTTATCATCCTGTTCACCTTGCTCTACAAGGCCGGAGACGCGCTCATGGGCTCCATGGTGAGCCCCTTCTGGAAGGACCAGGGGTTCAGCGCCACCGAGTTCGGGGTGGTGTCGGGCATCTTCGGGTCCGTGGCCACCATCCTGGGGGGCCTTCTGGGGGGCATTTTCACCAGCCGCTGCGGCATCGGCCCCGGGCTTTGGGCTTTGGGGCTGTTTCAGGCGGTATCCAACCTGGGTTACTGGGTGGCGGCCTTCCCCGGCATGACCCGGCTGGTCCTCTGGCAGGTGTCCCTGCCCGGCCTCCAGACCCCCGTGGCCATCCATCCCATTTATCTGGCTTCCCAGGGGGAGAGCCTCAGCTCCGGCCTGGGCTCCGCGGCCTTCATGGCCTTTCTCATGAGCCTGTGCGACAAGCGTTTCAGCGCCACCCAATACGCCTTTTTCGCCATGCTCTTCGGGCTGAGCGGCCGGATCATGGGCTACCTGGGAGGCTGGGGGGCCAAGCACTTCGGTTACGGCAACTTCTTTTTCCTCACTTTTTTGGCGGCTCTCCCGGCCTTTGCTTTGCTACCCTGGATTTTACCGGTGGTGCGGGGGATTGAGGGGAAGGACCAGTGATCAGTGATCAGTAACCAGTTAGGATGCTGGGAGTCTTTGGTGGCACAGGCTTTCCAGCCTGTGCCGGCATAGCCTATGAACTCTTCTTCATTTAACCGAAAACCGGAAACCGAAAACCGAAAACCGCGTTTACGCATTCTCCTCACCGGGCCGCCCCAGTGCGGCAAGACCACGGTGGTGAACAAGGTGGTGGCGCGCTTTCCGGGGAGGGCGGCGGGCTTTTATACCCGAGAAGTACGGGCGGCCGGGCGCCGGGTGGGTTTTGAAATCGTCACCCTGAACGGGGAAACCGCCTGGCTCAGCCACGTGGATTTCCCCGGCCCCTATCGGGTAGGCAAATACGGGGTGAACCTGGACAATCTCCATCGGGTGGCTCTGCCTGCCCTGGAATATGCTCCGGGGATTGACCTCATCGTGGTGGATGAAGTGGGGAAGATGGAGTGCCTGTCCCGCCCCTTTATCGAGGTCCTGGAACGGCTCTGGGCCGCGCCGGTCCCGCTTCTCATTACGGTGGCGGAGAAAGGCGGCGGCTATGTTCAGAAGGTACGGGAACATGAAGGGGCTTTGCTCTTCGCCGTCACCCCGGCCAACCGGGATGAGCTGCCGGCCCGCCTCCTGGAAATTTTGCTGAGTTATAGAGGATTTCCTGTTAATATTGGAACATAGGGTTTGGAGATTTTTTTAAGAGTTGCCGATTCATTTAAAACTAAGGGGTTCTCACGATGGAACGTTGGCGGAACCAACTCTACTTCGGCGACAATTTAAAGATTTTGCGTGATCATATTCCGGTTTCCAGCATAGACTTGATCTATCTTGACCCGCCGTTCAATTCCAAAGCCACTTATAACATGCTTTTCAAGGAGCCAGGGGGCGAAGAATCCCCGGCCCAAATCGCGGCATTCGAGGATACCTGGAAATGGGGCAAGGAATCGGATCAGGCCTTCCATGAGGTTGTGACGTTGGCCCCGAAGAAGTTAGCCGATCTTATGGAGGCCCTGCGCTCCTTTCTGGGCGTCAACAATATGATGGCATATCTCACTATGATGGCGGTGCGCCTGGTGGAAATGCACCGGGTGTTAAAGCCCACCGGCTCAATTTATCTCCATTGCGATCCCACGGCCAGCCATTACCTCAAGCTGATTATGGACGCTATTTTCGGAGTAGCAAATTTTCGCAATGAAATCACCTGGAAACGCACCAGCGCCCATAACGACCCCAAGCGGTGCGGCCGGAATACCGACATTATCTTCTTTTATACCAAGAGCAACAACTATACCTGGAACCAGCTATTTCAACCGCACGGCCCGGACTATCAAGCTCGCTTCCGAAATATCGATGCCGACGGCAGGGCCTGGGCGGATGATAACTTGACGGCTAAAGGTTTAGCGGGCGGCGGCTATGATTATGAATACAAAGGGGCGAGGTCTCTGTGGCGAGTCCCGGAAGAAACCATGCGGCGACTGGATGCCGAGGGCCGGTTGCATTTCACTAAAGCCGGCGGCATCCGCCTGAAAAGGTATCTGAACGAAGTCAAGGGCGTGGTGTTGCAGGCCCTGTGGGACGACATTCCGCCCATCAACTCCCAGGCCAAGGAACGGCTGGGTTATGCCACCCAGAAACCCGAAGCCTTGCTGGAGCGGATTATTCGAGTCAGTAGCAATGAAGGCGACCTGGTGTTGGACCCCTTCTGCGGGTGCGGCACCACCATCGCCGTAGCCGAGCGCCTGCGGCGCCGCTGGATCGGCATCGACATCACTTTCCTGGCCATCACCCTGATGAAAAATCGGTTGCACGACACCTTTGGCGAGGATCGTTCCCCTTACCGGGTAATCGGAGAGCCGGCGGATGTGCCCGGAGCTGAGGCCCTGGCCCAAGAAAATCGCCACCAGTTTGAGCTATGGGCCTTGGGGCTAGTGGAAGCCAGGCCGGCCAAAGAGAAGAAAGGAGCCGATGCCGGCATCGACGGCCTCATCCATTTCACCGACGATAACACCGGAAAATATAAGAAAGTGATCATTCAGGTGAAAAGCGGCCACGTTGGCGTAAGCCAGGTGCGGGATTTAAAAGGGGTGTTGGAGCGAGAGAAGGCGACCATCGGGGCGCTGATCACCTTGAGGCCGGCTACCCGGCAAATGCGGGAAGAAGCGGCGGCGGCGCGAGATTACCAACCGGAGAGTTTGCCCGGCCGACGCTTTCCGCGACTCCAGATTCTCACCATTGCCGAGATACTCGGAGGGAAAACCTTGCAGTATCCGCGCCTGGGCATCGCCACATTCAAGAAGGCCCCCAGAAAAGGTAAGGGGCTTAATCCAGAGGAAAAACAAGGTGAGTTTAAAGAAATAATGGCCGAGTATATTCCGCAATAAAAATCCTGCCAATATAGAGACAGTCCGAATCTTTGTACTCCACAGTTTGGGTGGAACAAGCCTTTATTGCAATCAGGGCTTCCCATGTCTATAATTACTTAATATGGCTAAGAAAACCTGGATCGAAGTCCGCCTGCTGGTTCCCAAAAATATGGCGGAAGAGGCCTCCCTGCACCTCACCGATTTCAGCGGCCGGGGGGTGATCATTGAGGAGAAGGGCGCGCCCCCGGGCGGGGTGCTGATTCGCGGCTTTTTTCCTCCGGAAGAATTCGGCCCCTGGCAGCACGAGGAACTGAACCAGTACCTGGCCCGGCTGGCCGGCTATAACCTTTTTCCCCTGGGATTGGAGCTGCTGCAAGTGGCGGAAGAGGACTGGGCCGAGGCCTGGAAGACCCACTTCAAACCCCTGAAGGTCACCTCCCGGGTGGTGGTGCGGCCGCCCTGGGAAGACTATGAGGCGGCTCCCGGGGAGGTAGTGATCACCATCCACCCCGGCATGGCCTTCGGCACCGGCCGCCATCCCTCCACGGCGCTGTGCCTCAGGGCTTTGGAAGAAGTCTGGGAGCATTTGCCCCGGGAGCCCCAGCCCTGGCAGGTCCTGGACGTGGGCACCGGCACCGGCATCCTGGCCCTGGCCGCGGCCCGCTTGGGAGCCGGGGTTCTGGCCATCGACCTGGACCCCGAAGCCGTGGCCGCGGCCCTGGAAAACGTGTGCCTCAACGCCCTGGGGGACCGCATTTTGGTTGAGGAAACTCCCCTTGCCTCCCTGAGGCAGCAGTTTATCCTGATCCTGGCCAACATCACCGCGCCGGACCTTCTGAGCCTGGCCGAAGCCCTGGCCGGCCGCCTGCTGGCCGGCGGGGCCCTGATCCTGTCGGGGTTTCTGGAAGATGACCTGCCCGCCATCCAGGCCCGTTATCTGGCCTTGGGCCTGAAGGAAGCCGGGCGGTTGACGGAGGAGAACTGGGTTTCCCTGATCCTGAGGCGGGCGTAAGAAAGACATTTTGGGGGATGAGGTCAGGAGCGCCCGGCGGAGCCACGGCTCCGCCTCCCACAGCCCCCTTACAGGGGGTGGGGAGGGGAGTTTGAGGGGAGGGCGGGGGACTTGTCCC
>VGSW01000092.1 GCA_016874915.1 Deltaproteobacteria bacterium | reverse complement strand
TACATATCCAAAAGCTGGAGCTTGGTCACCCGGAACTGCACCGCCAGGTAATGGGCGTAGCGCTTCAGGAGTTCATAGCCCAACTCGTGGTCCTGCTCGCATTTTTCCAGCAGGCACAGCACGTCCAGGCTCACGGCCCGGGTGAGCTCCACCGCCCGGGCGTCCAGGTGCCAGTGGTAGGGGTTCAGGAACCCCAGCCAGCCCAGGACGTCGCCGTCACCCAAGGTCTGAATGGTCACCGGGCCGCCCCGGTGGCGGTAAATCTCCACCGCCACCCTGCCGTGATTGATGACGAAGAATTGCCCGGCCTCTTCATTTTCGTGGCACAGGAACTGCCCGGCATTGAAGGTCACCCGGGCGCCGCAAGGGGCGATGAGTTTGATAAACCGGGGGGCCAGGCCCTGGAAGAAAGGGTGGGCCGCCAACAGGGGTTCAAGGTCTTCCATGGGTGTCTCCTTAGGCAAACCCATCTTGTCATTCCGAGCGCCGCGGAGAATCTCGTTTTTAAGGATTCTTCGGTCGCTTCGCTCCCTCAGTCTGAATGACAAATTACAAAAGATGCGTTCATGTTGTAGGGGCGAATTTTTTGCGCCCGTGAAAACGGGCGTGATAAATCACGCCCCTACCGGGTTCTCGCTCTCCCGGATGGCCCGGGCCTCTTCGGTGATGTCAATGCCCACGGGGCACCAGGTGACGCAGCGGCCGCAGCCGATGCAGCCGAAGCAGCCGAACTGGTCCACCCAGGTGGCCAGCTTGTGAGTCATCCATTGGCGGTATCGGGACAGGGGAGAGATCCGGACGCTGCCGCCGTGGAGATAGGAGAAATTCACGGTGAAGCACACGTCCATGCGCCGCCAGCGCTGGGCCGTTTCTCCCGTCAGGTCGGTCATGTCCTCCATCGTATGGCAGAAGCAGGTGGGGCAGACCCAGGTGCAGTTGCCGCAAGTCAGGCAGCGGCCGGCCACGTCGTCCCAGCGGGGGTGCTCGTAATTGCGGTAGAGCAGGTCTTTCAGCCCCCGGGTCTCTACGAACCGCCCCATCTGGGTTTCGGCCTGTTTAATCCGTTCCTCCCCCTGGCGCATTTCTTCGGGGCTGGCGGGCCGGTGGGGAATTTCCGCCAGAATTTCCTGGCCGGCTGCCGTCCCCGCTTCCACCAGGAAATAATGGGGACCGGAAGAGGAAATAACTTCCGTCAGGGCCAGGTCGAAGCCGGAGGCGGCCCGGGGGCCGGTGCCCATGGAGGCGCAGAACCCGGTTCCACAGGCGTGGCCGCAGTTCACCGCCACGATGAAGGCCCCCAGTCGGCGCCCGCGGTAGGTGGGATCGCTATAAGCCCCCTCCAGGAAGACCTTGTCCTGCACCTGGATGGCCGCCAGGTCGCAGGGGTGGACCCCGATGAACGCGAACCGGGGGTGTTCTTCTTCCAGGGGCAGGGGGTCAAAGCCGCTTCGGGTCAGCCGGGCCTGCCACAGGAGTTGGCGGGGCGGGAATAAAAAGGGCTTCCAGGAGTGCTGGCCCACCCCGAAGCCGAAAAGGGCCTGATCTTCCCGGCGCTTAAGGCGGAAAGAGGCGGGGGCCTGCCAGTCCTGCCAGCCCTGGGGCAAATCGGACACCCCGGACAGCGGGCCGTATATCAGGTCGCCCCGGTTGAGCGTCGGCCCCACCAGTTGGTAGCCCCGGTCTTTTAATACCTGGAAAAGCCGGGGGAAATCTTCCCGGATGACGGTGGCCTTATCTCCGATATTCACCGTAATGGTCTCGATATGGTAAACCCTTTGAATATTTCACTGGACCAAGCCGAGCACTAAGTCATTCTACCACATAACCTGTTTGGGCTGCGCCTGGAAAATCCTGTTCAGTTCTTCATTCATCGCCAGCCCTATTCGGGTGATTTTCCAATTCTTAATATTTTTCTGAGAAAGTCACAAGAGCTTTTAGGTATGGACCCGGCGGTTCCTCTGCCGGAAAAATGAAAGGAGGTGGGAAGCCAGCCTTTCCACCTCCTGATTATTGAAGAAAATGGCTTTTCATTAAAAGGTGACGATGATAGATGCGCCCCCCAGCACGTGATTGTGTTTCCGGTCCCAGGACAGTCCACTGATGACCCCGGTGGAGTCGCCCCCCAGGGCGTACCACCACATGACCCGGGGCGCCAATTTCACGTATTTGCCAACGGGAATGTTGAGGGTGGCCATGAGGTGGCCGGCGTGCAAGGATTGGTAGAACTTGTTGGGATTATTGGGAACGGGAAACGCGGCCTTGTCATTGGACAGCTCCGCACTCCAACTGGCCCACAGGTCTAAACTCATGCCATACCAGGGCAGCTCCTGGCTCCGGGTCACGTACCATTGGAGGTAAGTGCCGGGAAAGTGTCCCACTTCCCGGTAGGCGGCGAACCCGAACTCAAACCAGGGCAGCTTATATCCGAAACCGCCATAAATCTCCTGTTGGTCGAAGGCCGAGTTGTTGCTGTCCAACAAGTAGTAAATAAAGCCGGCGGTTAGGGTGAGGTTCTTGATGACCTCATAGCTGTAGGAAACCGTGAAGTCCGTTTCATTCCATTTGGGGCCGCGACGGTCGCTTTTGAGGGCGAAAGGGTTCTTTTCGCTGGTGTCAAAGTTGCCCCAGATATTCACGGTAAAGCCTTTATAGCTGCCAGTAAGGGACGGCTGAAAAACCGCGCTGCCCCGGCTCAGGGCTACGCCCCGGAAGACATACTGGTTATAGATGTCCGTCTGCAGGATAAACTGGGGCTTCTCCGGCTTGGCCTCTTCCTCGGCTTTGGTTTCTTGCGCCCTGGCCCCGGCGGCCATCAGCATGATGAATGATATGACCATAAGGACCAAAAACAAACCCGTAATTCCAACCCCGAACTTTCTCATAACCACCTCCCCCTTTCATTATTAAGCTGTTGTGGTTATCCGTTCCAATTATCCACTGGGAAATATGTCCAGTAGCGTTTGATAAGACTTATGCATTTTCAGGTTGATTCGGCGCATACAAAAATGAAGGAACACAGTCGATGTAGAGTAGGCCGCTCATTCAACAACAACCTAAGTTCGATATGATTGAAGGTTATTTTGTTTTGAGTCCGCCTATCTGTTTGGAGTAAAGTCATCACAAGGTCGCAGATCAGAGCAGTGAGCCCTGGCGGTATTCACTGGCTCTGACTGCTACCCTAATGACAACTTCTGCCCCCCGTCGGCTTCGTCCTTTTAGCCGCGGATTGCGGGTTCTCTTTCGAAGTCTCCACCCGTTTAACTTCCCCATAGGAGAAGTTCACCCGGTCTCTGAAGTCGGATTCCTTGGCCACCTTGATTTCTGCCGGCGGCGTCAACTGATAGGCTTTTTCCCTGGATTCCTCCCCCCAGCCCGGCGCCGGAAGAATTAACGTCAGACATATTACCAGGGTGTAGGTTGCCCTATTTGTCCATGGGAGCTTTCTCACGATAACGCCACTCCGTACATGTCTCCTAAGGAAGCCTTCCTCTTAAACAGCGTCTTCCCCGGTTTCCCCGGTGCGGATACGGATGACTTCCGCCACCGGGTAAACAAAGATCTTGCCGTCGCCGATGCGGCCGGTGCGGGCTTTTTCAATGATGGCTTCCACCACCGCCTGGGCCTTCTCATCCGGGACCACCACTTCGACCTTCACCTTGGGGAGAAAGTCCACCTGGTACTCCATGCCCCGGTAAACTTCCCGGATGCCTTTTTGCCGTCCGAAGCCCTTGACTTCGGTGACCGTCATGCCCTGGATGCTGATCTTGTGCAGGGCCTCCTTAACCGGCTCCAGTTTAAAAGGCTGGATAATGGCCTCTATCTTTTTCATGTCAAGTCTCCTGAGATTAATTTATATGCTGTAGCCGGCTTCTTGATGTTCCGAAATGTCCAGACCGGCGACTTCTTCTTCAGCGGACACCCGGAGGCCCATGGTGGCATCCAGGATCTTGAGGAGGATCCAACTGACCACAAAGGAGAAGACCAGGGTGACACCCACGGCCAGGGCCTGAATTACCAACTGCTGGGGATTGCCGAAGAATAGGCCGTCGCCCCCGGCGGGGTTAATCGCCTTAGAGGCGAAAAGCCCGGTGGCCAGAGCGCCCCAGATGCCGCCCACACAGTGGACTCCCACCACGTCCAGGGAGTCGTCATAGCCCAGTTTGACCTTGGCCAGGACCGCCAGGTAGCAGACAATGCCGGCGCCCAGGCCGATGATAATGGCGGACATGGGACCCACATAACCGGCGGCGGGAGTGATGGCCACCAGACCGGCCACGGCGCCGGAGGCCGCGCCCAGGGTGGTGGGCTTGCCCCGGAGGAGCCATTCCGCGCCGATCCAGGACAGCACCGCGGCGCAGGTGGCCAGATGGGTGGCGGTGAAAGCTGAAGAAGCCAGGGCGCCGGACGCCAGGGCGCTGCCGGCGTTAAACCCGAACCATCCGAACCACAAAAGGGCCGCGCCTAATACCGTCATGGGCAGGTTGTGGGGGATGAAGGCCTCGACGCCGTTCCCATAGCCGGCATAACCCTTGCGGGGCCCCATCACCAGGGCCGCGGCCAGGGCCGCGATGCCGGCGTTGATGTGAACCACCGTGCCCCCGGCAAAGTCCAGGGCCCCCATGCCCTTGAGCCAGCCGCCGTCGCCCCAGACCCAGTGGGCCACGGGATCATAAACCAGAGTGGCCCATAGAATCATGAACACCAGAAAAGTGCTGAATTTCATGCGTTCGGCCCAGGCGCCGGTGATGAGGGCCGGGGTGATGATGGCGAACATCATTTGATAAATCATAAAAGTCTGGTGGGGGATGGTCTCGGAATAGGATTTGAAAGGTTCGAAACCGACGCCGTTTAAGCCGAGCCAGTCCAGGTTGCCAATGATCCCCCCGATATCCGGGCCAAAGGCCAGGCTGTAGCCGAAGAGGGCCCATTGCACTCCCACCACGCCCAGCAAGATAAAGTTTTGCATAATGGTGCCCAGGACGTTTTTGCTGCGCACCATGCCCCCGTAAAATAGGGCTAACCCTGGGGTCATCAACATTACCAGGGCAGCGGAAAACAGGACAAACGCAGTATCTGCCGAATTCATAAAACCATTTCCTCCCGATAAATGAACCTCGATTTGACAATTTTCAGAGCAAAGGTCGTGCCATGTTAATTTAATAATAAATTCAATATGATAGTCATTAGTTCCAAGAATCATAAAATACATATATGTCAATTTATATTTTTAAGACTAACATTAATGTCTATTTAATCTATTATATGGTTTGCTTAAAAACCTTTATTTAACAATATTGTTAACAATAAATGGTCCGCGGGTTTTCAGGCCACCTCGGGGGGAGACGCGCGGCAAGAATTTTCGCCCTTGAAAATCAGGTTTATGGTATGAATATTATGAATATGGCAACCGCCCGATCTTTGCGGGAGGCCAGGGACACGCCAGGGGGTGGGACATGGACCGGGGAAATCCAAATGGCCGGGCAATTATTCGAGGATTGGGCGCGCTGCTGCTCTTTTGGGCCTGCCTGGCCCTGGGGGCCTGCGTTAAGGAGGTGGCGCCGCCCCCCCTGCCCACCTATCCCGGCAAGGTGGTCACGGAAGACGGTATGGCCTTCTATGTTAGAAACATCAGGCTGCCGGGCACCCGGCAGGAACTGACGGTCAAGACCGGCGGCACCCAGACCTGGGTGCCCCTGAACATCATCCACGGGGTGCGGTTTCTGGGGCCGGAGAAAGACCTTTACCGGGAATCGGAAATATACCTCACTTCCGGGGAAAGACTCCGGGGGCAGGTCTTCGTGGGCGGGCTGTTGGAAGGCACCACCGACGTGGGCTACTGGAACATGCCTCTGAAGAAGGTGGAGCGCCTGCAGATGGTAGGAGAGTAAAGGGTGAAAGGGTTAAAAGGGGAAAGAGGGAAACGAGAAATTAATCTTTTTTGCCTTTTCGCCTTTTCCCCCAGACGAACCTCAACCCGCTTAATATCAACTAAAAACTGAAATCTTAATGAGTCTTGTTTTGGCCTTCGTGGTGGGCCTGGCCCTGGGGAGCTTCCTCAACGTGGTCATCACCCGTCTGCCCCGGGGGGAGGCCTTCTGGCGGGGGCGCTCCCGCTGCCCCCGGTGTCTCGCCCCCATCCCCTGGCGGGACAACCTGCCCCTGATTAGTTTTATTCTGTTGCGAGGATGTTGCCGCTCCTGCCGCGAACCCATCCCCTGGCGCTATCCCCTGGTGGAACTGGCCGGGGGCCTTCTGGCCCTGGCCCTGTGGCAGCGCTTTCCGGGAAGCCCCCTATTGCTGCTCTACGGCCCCTTTACGGCGGCACTCCTGGCTTTAAGCGCGATTGACCTGGAACACTGGATTCTCCCGGACGCCATCACCCTGCCGGGCACCGTCCTAGGGTTGGCTCTGGCCATGGTCCTGCCGCACCTCCGTTTTTGGGAAGCGGCCCTGGGGGCCGTGGCGGGGAGTTTCTTGTTTTACGGGGTGGCCTGGGGCTATAAGAAATTGACGGGAAAACCGGGCCTGGGGGGCGGCGATGTCAAGCTCATGGCCTTTATCGGCGCGGTTCTAGGGATTAAAGCCGTGCCCGTGGTCATTTTCCTCAGCGCCGCGCTGGGCAGTATAATCGGCCTGGCCCTAGCTCTTCTAAGCCGCCGTCTGAAAGAGGGCCAGTGGCGCACTTTGGCTCTGCCTTACGGGCCATTTATGGCGGCCGCGGCGATTTTTTACCTGTTGGCGGGGGTGAATCTTTGGCCGGATTAGCCTGGCTCTAAAATAAAAGGGCGGACAAATTCCGCCCCAGCTGTAAGTGACAAACGGTTTGCAGGTATTTATATCTTACTGCTTACTGCTCACTCTCCCCGCTCCTCAATACGGCGGGGTGGATGGTGGTTGAAAGACTCCCTTATCCTCAAACCGGGGGTCGCTGCGGCCCAGGGGGCGGACGAAGGTCCAACCGGCCGGCTGCACTACCAGGCCATGGGCCGCCTCCCCGGCGCTCCCCGAAGGCGCGGTGAAGGGGAGGGTCACGACAAAGAGGGTTGTTCCCACGATGGTGGTCGCCAAACCTAAGGGCCGCCCAACGGCCGCGTCCAAGAACATCACCGCCGAGCTGGGCTTCTTGGGCGGGGGCGTCGGGAAGCCCTTTTCCGCGCTTCTCATCGTATAGCCCATTTGGCCGAAAGCGGCGCCAGCCGAGATTAGAGACAGGATAACAACCAGTATTATTGCCCGGGCTTTCCGCTTCATGACGGGTCCCTCCCGATTCTTAGAGGCTGTCTTTTATAATAAGATGAAAACTCAAAAAAAGCCACTTTTGTAACTATACGCCTCGCGAAAAATCGGCCATAGGACCTTGAAAAGTTCCGGGTTCAAGGTTCAAAGTTCAAGGTACGGGCCGCCTCCTCTGAATATGCCAAGCACCTTTGCTTGATTTATACCAAATTCAGTTTCAGGTGCAACTAATTATATGGCTAACTTGTTGATAATACAATTTCATTTAACCGAAAACTGAAAACCGAAAACCGAAAACGGTATTACGGGTGACATAAAGCTCGTGAACGACTGCTCTGAAAATGTAGCCGCAGGCTTCAGCCTGCGCCGGCACAGGCTGGGAAGGATGAAAAGATATTTTGGGGGGGGAGGGCCAGGGCTTTTGCCCTTGGCCCCCTCCCCCAACAACAACTTTTCGAAGCAGTTGCTCATGAGCCGCCGGCTCACCCGTAAATCATAAAAAGATGCCGATTGCCTTATTAACCTTGAACCTTGAACTTTGAACTTCTCAGGTCAGAAATTGGGAACCAGGAGAGATTATCTTCTTCCTTTTCCTGAAACCTAAAACCTGAAACCTGAAAACTTATAACCCCCTTATTTCCCCGGTTCCAGCGGCTTTTTGGGGATTTCTTCCAGTCCTGTCTTATCCTTCAGCTCCCGGGTGACCCGGGCGCCTTCTTCCATGTTCCGGACAATGTGAGGGGTGATGAGCACCAACAACTCGGTTTTTCTCTTGGAGACTCTTTCGGCGCCGAAGAGGGAACCCAACAACGGGATCTTGCGGAGCCCCGGGGCGCCGCTCTGGTCATGAGTTTTGTCTTCCCGGATGAGTCCTCCCAGCACTATGGTCTGATTGTCCCCGGTGGTCAGTGAGGTCTTGGCCTGGCGGATGGAGATCCGGGGCGAGGTCTCCCCAATCTGGACGGGCAAGGCATTGCTCACTTCCTGGGTGATCTCCAGGGTCACCAGCCCCTTGGCGTTGATCTGGGGCTTCACCGACAGGATGATGCCGGTGGAGCGATACTGCACCGTGGAGGTCTGGAAGGAGGTGGCCTGGCTGATCAGGGGGATGGATTCGGAGGTTTTGATGGGCACGTCCTCGCCGATCTGGATGCGGGCCTCCTGGTTGTTGGCGGCCATGATTTGGGGCGAAGCCAGGATCTCGGCCTTCCCCTGGGAGGCCAGGAGGTTGATCAGGGCTTTTAATTGATTCAAAGTGTCGGACACAATGAAGGAAAAACCTTGGGCGGCGCTAAACGCGGCGGCCGCGGGGCTGACGATTTCTAATCCCGTAATGCCTGAGAAAAAGGGAGAAGCCGGGGTAGTGGTGGTGGTGCCATCAGTGGTCTTGGTTTCGGTGGCCTTGGCCCCCAAAGCGAATTGGATGCCGTAGGACAGGTCGTCCGTAAGGTTGACCTCGGCGATGAGCACTTCGTTGAGAACCTGGCGGGGCATGATGTCCAGGCTCTTAAGGATGCGGGAGATGACGTTCCATTCGTGGGGCGGGGCCACCACCACCAGGAGGTTGTTCTCCTCATCGGGAATGATGCGCACCCCTTCCTTGGGGCTTACCCCAGGCGCGCCGGGGGCGCCGGGAACGGCCCGCTCTCTGGCCGCAGCCCCGCCCTCACCCGGGGCCGGAGGGATCTGCTGGCTCTCGGGACCGCCACTCAATCCAGTGCTTAACCCCGTGGTTCCCAGGCTCCCGGCGCCCGCGCCCGTGGTCCCGCTCCGTGGCCGGGTGCCCAGTCCTCCAGGAGTGGTCATGGCGCCAAAGGGCGGTGCGGTCTCCGGCTTCTTCTCCTTGATGGTGGGCGCCGCGGGGGCGCCGCCGTACACCTGGGTCAGCAGGTCGGCCAGGTTCTTGGCCTTGTAGTTCTCCACATGATAGACGTGGACGTTGGCCATCAGGTCGGTGCGGCTGTCCAGCTGCTTCACCCAATAAACCGCCCGTTCCAGCAAGGACCCGGAGGTGGCCAGGATCATCACCGAAGTGAGGCGGGCCACCGGCAGGAAGCTCACCCCGAATTTGCCCTTTTCTTTTCCGGCGAGGGTGCCGTAAGCGGTGAAGATGGTTTCCAGTTCGCCGATAATCTCATGGGGGTCGGTGTTGTTCACCTTGACCAGGCGGATCAGGGTTTGGGCCAGGGCCCGGGTGTCCACCAGGTGGATGAGCTTCAAGATTTTATCCAGATTGTCGGGGGTGTCCACCAGGACCAGGGCGTTGTGGGAGGCTTCGCTGATTGTGCCGCCGGCGGACATCAAGGGCTTGAGCACCGGCACCATCTCCTTGGCCCCGGTCTGCTCTAGGAAGACCACCTGGGCCCGCATCCCCGGAGGCATCACTCCCCGGCTGTACACCGGCACCGGCTGGGTGGAGGCTTTGTCCAGGGGCACGATTTTGTGGATCTTGTCCACCTGGATCATGGTGGCCCCATTGACGTTGAGCAGGGTCTCCATGATGGCAATGAGCTCGCTCTGAGTCAGCTTCCCCGAAGCCCGGACATTGACGGTCCCTTTGACCTTGGGATCGATGGAGTAATTGAGGCCCAGGGTCTCGGCCAGGACCCGGACGGCTTCCACCAGGTCGGCGTTTTTCAGGTTAAGATCGATGGGGTAGACCTTCTCCCCCGGCGGCGGAGTCCTGCGGGGCGCGGCGGGAACCTTTTTCAGGGCCGTGGTGTAGGTTTCTAAAGCCCGTTCATCAACTTCGGGTTCGGGCCGTTTTTCAGGTTTGGCCGCCTGGGGCTTCACAGTAGGAGCGGTCACGGTAATCGGCACCCGCCGGGAAGGGGGGATGCTGGGCGGGGCGGCCACCTGGGCGGGGCCGGCGCAACCTATAAACCCCGGCAAGATCAAAATGAGCGCCAGGGCAGGCAGCCAGGCGAAGTTCCTTAGTCTTTCCCTCAATCCGGCGTCATCGGGCATTATTAATGGCCTCTAATCAGGGAAGTTCAAAGTCCTGCGTCCTTCTTTACCCTGGAACACCACTGCTTCATTGGAGATCTCCACCACCTTGAAGCCCTGCCAGACCTCCCCCTGGTGGACTACGTCCACCTCGGCAGGCTTGGCGCCGGCGGGGGACGGTCGGCCAGCCGGGGCGGTCTTGCCGATGAGCGCGGCCCGGTCATCCCCGATGATGATGATTCCCAGGAGATGGCGGCCTTCCAGGCTGGCCTCGGTTTTGCCGCCGGGACCGCCGGTGAGGTCGGGCCCGGTGCGGTCCTGGGAGAACAGATTTTTCATGGACACTACCCGGAACGCGGTGAGGGGCTGGGTGTCCCGCAGCAAGGGGGTGCGTGGCACTTCCGGCCCCGGGGTTCGGGAGATCTCAGGAGCGCCTGTTTCTCCCCACCAAATGTGAATAATTCCCCACAGCACCAAGCCATTGGCCAGGAGCAGCAGCAGATGCCAGAGCAGGCCCCGCCGGCCCATCAGCTGGTAGTCCCCTTTTTCTCCGGCCCTTTCTTGATAATCCCGGAGACTACCAGGTTTATTTGCAGCATAGCCGTGTCTTTTTGCGCCCCTGCCAGCCAGCGGGGGGCATTTACTTCCAATTCGGTGATAAACAGGAATTTCTTATGGTGTTCCAGGTTGTAGAGAATCGTCACCAGTTGCGCCACATTGCCGGATATCTGCACTTGCACCGGCACCTCCTGAAAGGCCCCGGCCTCCCGGGATTGCAGAATCTTGGTGCTGGTGAGATTTACCCCGTGACTGCTGGTAAGTTGTTTCAGGATTTCCTGAAGGTCCGCGGCGGCCACGGCGGGATTGGCCCCGGAAAGGAACTGTCCCTCCATCTTGGCGATGGCGCCTTTCATGGCTTTCTCGGCCTGGGCCACCTTGGTCTTATTGGTCAGCAGGGCCTGGTACTTGGCCAGCAGTTGGCGCTTACGCGTCAGTTCCTGGGACCAGGACTCCTCCAGGGAAATAATGGGGCTGATCACCGCCAGGTAAATGAGGAGAACCAGGAGGCCACCCCCCAGAATCCAGGCCAGGCGCCGTTGTTGGGGCGTCAGACCCTCAGGAAGCAGGTTCCAGGCTTTTAATTTCTGCTTTAATTTTAAAATGTTCGAGCTTAGTAGCATCGGTCACAATGGGTGAAGCAAATTCGGTTTTGGTAAGCCAGCCGGATTTTTCCAGCAAAGGTATCAGGTCCGACGCCGACTTGGACAGGCCACTAATCTCCAAAGTCTGCCGGCTGAGACGCACGTGAAACAGCCAGGTGTTGTCCGGGATCAGGGAGGTTAAGTCCCGGAGGATTTTGAGTTTATCCGGCGTCTGCTCCAGCCGCCGGACGCTTTGCAGCTGTTTGACTTGATTCCGGGTCTCCTCCAGCAGGCGTTCCACCTGGCGCACTTCCGGGTTGAGTTGGGCCAGTTGCTTGTCCACCTGGTAAAGCAAGACCCGCTTGTGGATCAAGGCGCTGCCCAGCCAGACAACCACCAACGCCGTTAAAACTGACAATAATAATTTGTTAAGGGAAAATCCACCTAGTTTCACCGGGGCGCGCTGGTCTTCGGGCAAAAGATTGGCCTTAAAGGCCACTTTGCCCAAGGTCCTGAGAGCGGCGCCCACTCCGGGGAGCGCGCCGGCGGGGTCGGCTTCCGGCGGCAGACCATCCAGGGAAAGGGCCGAGGCCGGGATCACCTCCAAATCCCGACTCTGAATAATGGCGCTTACTTCCAGGCTCAGGTCGCCCGGTCCATAGAGGCAAACCGCCTTGGGGCCGTTTCCTGCCTGGGTCAGGCCCTCCAGTTGCTGGGCCAGGAGTTCCGCCTGGTTTTCCGAGGAGGTTCGGACCTGGTAAAAGGCTTGCACGGCGCGCCCCTGGATATGGGCCAGGTCAAAGCCTTTCGGCTCCAAATGGAGGAGCAGCCAGGAAGCGGGCAGACGTCCGCCTAACAAGGCGAAGGCATTGGCCGCGGCCTGGAGAGCCGGCTCCAGGGCCAGGGGCCGCAGCCCCGCCTGGGCCAGGAGAGTTAAGATGCGATCCACCGGTTCCCGGGGCAGGGCCAGGAGCAGGAGTTGGATTTCGGTATCGGTTTCTCCCAGGATCTGGAAGTCAAAATAGAGGCTTTCCGCCGGCAGGGGAAGGAATCGGTCCAACTCGTAACCCACCACCTGGGCCAAATTCTCGGCCGCGGCCCGGGGGAGGCTAGCCCATTGGCTGAAGCCCATGTCCCGGGCCACCGCCAGGCTTACCGGCGAGTTTTCCAGCCCCCAAAGGGACATGGTCTCCAGTAGGGGCAAGACAAGGTCTTCCAGCCGTTCCAGCGGGCAGGGGAAATGGAGGTGGTGCACGACCTTTACCCCGGTTAGCCCTTTTTCCAGGTGCACCAGAGTAAGCCCGCCACGGTCCCAATAAACCCCCAGGCCACCAGCGCCGGCCATGAGTTCGGTGGCTAAGGTTTGCCGCCAATTATGGAGTCTGTTCGTCGGCATTGGTTAATTTTTTGCAGAGTGATTTATATAGCTATGCACCGAAAGCTCACAAATACTTGGTCTATTATATCAAAAAACGCTTCATCCGGGGAAATCATCCACCCAGGACAGAATGCTCCAAGGAGTTTCGGCAGAGATGTCCAGGCGGGCCATCGCTTTGATGGTATGTCGCGCCTTTTTATTGTTTACCATGCCCGAGGCTTTAATGGTGCAAAAAGGCGAACTCTGGAAGGAGAACGGCTGCTGGAACTGAGTGATCCGGGGGTCCACAGCCCGGGGCGGCAGTTCATTGATCTGGCGGTAAGGGACGCTCTGGCGGCTGAAAATAATGGTGCGGGCCTGTTCCGGGGCAAAACCCAGGGCCTCCAGAACCTCCAGGGAAGCGGTGTTGACGTTGACGCCGGCGCCCGTTGGCTGCACCGTAAACCAGTCGGCCAGGCGGGGAATGAGGGGGCTGCTTTCAAAGCCCTTGACCCAGGCCAGTTCCTCCACCGTATCGAAACGGGTTTTCCGGGAAAAAGGCTGCCTCAATCCTCCTCCCGGGCGGGCCTTGCGAGCCGCAAAAGGAGACACCGGGGAAGATCCAGCCGGTCCCCCCTCCTGTTTGCGCCAATCCAGTATGTTGGTTACCATGGCCTTGACCCGATCCGGCGGAAGCCTGAGGGCGGTGAATATATTTGTTAAGGTCTGCTCGTTGGCCATGTTGAGGTTGATCTTACCCCCTTCGTCCCCGACCCTGACTTCCACCTTGCCGCCAGGAAGCTCAATAACCCGGGAGGTCTGGTCCAGAGGCCAGCCGGAAACCGGTTGGGGTAGTTCCACCAATCCCACCGAGGCCCGCGTGGTTTCGGCAATTTTTGTTTCCGTCAATTTCCCCAAAGCATAAAAGACCCCGGCCTCGGCCAGGCGGTGGCACTCTTGGGCATCCCGGTAATTGGCGGTGAGCCTGATTTCGGTGCGCCATTCCTGGGCCCAACTGAGGACCACCACGCTGATGAGGACCAGGATCCACATCACCAGCAGCAGGATGACGCCCTCTTCCCCCCTTCGGGATAGGGGACCGGACCTGACCGCGGGCTGATTGCGGCGGTTATGGTGATCTCTGGCCAATCTTAACATCCCTTGCATAGATGGGAACCAGCCATTCCTGGGCCCCCTGGCCGGCCAGGGTCAACTTCACCCGGACCCAGTCGGGCAGGCGGTTTTCTTTGGAGCCGTCCCAGGTTTGCTTTTCTTCCCCGCCCTGGCCGTAGGTAAAGGTCAGAGCCGTCACCCCCCGCATGATTATCTGGCGAATCTCCACCGCTTCCTGGTCATCCCGAAATTCCAGGCCCTTGACCTGCTCCACCGCCAGGACTCCCCGACCGGCCTCAT
>VGSW01000091.1 GCA_016874915.1 Deltaproteobacteria bacterium | reverse complement strand
CGAAAGATTTGAGGGTTCATGGCCCTATCCAAGCACCTTTCCATTCAACTTTTGGATAACGGAGGAATGATCCTCACTTTTTATATGAGAATACACTGGTGCATTCTTTTTAATTCTTTAACAGGAGTTTACGTCAACATCTTAATAGCTTTATATGCGTGGTTTTGGTGAAACCCACAGTTCTTGGTGCATGCTGACGCTGGGTCGCGTTCGCTACGTGCTCACGGCTTCAGTTCGAAGACGACCTCCATGGTTAGGGAACGTTAAGGTTCATGGGTACCAGGTTATAGCCAAGCAGCCCAGCACCTGGGCCTGTTTTTCATCTGCCCCTCCCCAATTTTACTATCTGCAGGAGATATTTGCCATATTCATTATTTAATTCCGAGGCCAGCAAGCGCAACTGAGCCTCGTCAATATATCCCATACGATAGGCCACCTCTTCGATGCAGGCCACTTTTAAACCCTGGCGCTTCTCCAGGGTCTGGACAAAGGTCCCCGCTTCCTGAAGGGAATCCGGAGTGCCCATGTCCAGCCAGGCGAAGCCCCGTCCCCACAGCTCCACTTTGAGTTGTCCCCGGCGCAGGTATTCCCGGTTAACATCGGTGATTTCCAGCTCCCCCCGGGCGGAAGGCTTGAGATTGCCCGCGATGGCCACTACTTCATTGTCATAAAAATAAAGGCCGGTGACCGCATAATTTGACCGGGGCTTCCGGGGCTTCTCTTCTATTTTCAGGGGATTCCCCGCCTCACCCAGCTCCACCACGCCGTAGCGTTCCGGCTCCTTGACCCAATAGGCGAAAATCACGGCGCCCTGTTTCAGGCTGGTGGCCTGCCTTAGGACGGCCTGAAGGCCGTGCCCGTAGAAGATGTTGTCTCCCAATATCAACGAGACTCGATTCCCGCCGATAAACTCTTTGCCGATGAGAAAGGCTTGGGCCAGGCCACCGGGATGAGGCTGAACCGCATAAGAAAAGCGCATCCCCAGATGGGTCCCGTCCCCCAGGAGTCCTTGGAAACGGTCCAGGTCGTGGGGAGTGGATATGATGAGGATTTCCCGGATCCCCGCCAGCATCAGCACTGACAGCGGGTAGTAGATCATGGGCTTGTCATAGACGGGCAGAAGCTGCTTGCTCACTCCCTGAGTGAGGGGGCGGAGCCTGGTTCCAAACCCCCCCGCGAGGATGATGCCCTTCCAACTGTCCGAGGTCACCGTCGATTCCGTCGGGGGGGGAGAGATGTGAGTCCGCGGGTGCATGAGTTCGTCTCCGTTACCGTGAACCTAACCAGCCGGGCCGTAGTGCAGTTGCAGCCATCTCTGGTAGGCCCCGGTCTGCACTGACTCAACCCATTCCGGGTGGTCCAGGTACCAGCGCACCGTTGCCTCCAGGCCGCTTTTTACGGTCTCCCGGGGCCGCCATCCAATTTCACCGGCAATCTTAGCCGTGTCCAGGCCATAGCGGCGGTCATGACCCGGCCGGTCTTTCACAAAAGTGATAAGAGAGGCGTGAACGAAAGGAGGGGATGGGGGCCGAAGCTTATCCAGGACTGCACAAATGGCCGACACCATGTCCAAATTGCTCAACTCGAAACCGCCCCCGATGTTATAGGTCTGTCCCACTCGGCCCCGGTTCAGGACCATGGTCAGGGCCTCGCAGTGGTCGGTGACGTACAGCCAATCGCGAATATGCTTCCCGTCCCCATACAGGGGCAGGGGTTTGCCCTGGAGGGCGTTAAGGATCATCAAGGGGATGAGTTTTTCGGGAAACTGCAGGGGGCCATAGTTGTTGGAACAGTTGGTGATCAGCGTTGGGAGGCCGTAGGTATGGTGGTAGGCCCGCACCAGGTGGTCGCTCGCCGCCTTGGAGGCCGCGTAGGGACTATTGGGGGCATACGGCGCCGACTCCGAAAACGGTGGATCGTTGGGCCCCAAAGAACCATAAACCTCATCCGTAGAGATATGGAGGAACCGGAACTTTTCCCGGGCTTCGGGATTCAGACTCTCCCAGTAGCGCTGGCATTCCTCCAATAGATGGAATGCGCCCACCACGTTGGTTTGGATAAAAACCTGGGGCCCATGAATGGAGCGGTCCACATGGCTTTCCGCTGCAAAGTTGACCACCGCCTGGGGCCGGTGGCGCTTTAACAGATCAGCCACCAGTGCGGGATCACCGATGTCGCCATGGACGAAGACATGGTCCGGGTCGTTACGCAGACTCTCTAAATTGAGCAAGTTCCCGGCGTAAGTGAGCTTATCCAAATTGATGATGCGGGCCGCGCCGGCAGCCCGCTGGGCCAGCACGAAATTGGAGCCGATAAAACCGGCGCCCCCGGTTACCAGCCAGGTAGGGAGTTCTTCTTTGTTTGCCTGCACCTGATTGCACCTTTGACCGTCATTTTAGCATTAGTTGGCGGAAAGTTTATTGCTAATCTGACCCGGTTTTCCGGAAGGCAAGACCGAACGCGGCGCCCCGGGCTACGAACCGGTCTTTGAGACCCCGGGGCGGGGACGCGATCCCAGGAGCAAAGATAACAATAATAAACCGAGATTATGCCGCATCCTTTATTTTATCTAATCCAGAGAGAAGCACCTTTCACAAATTAGCTTTTTCAACAGTCACTGCCGAATTCCCTCACGGTCTTTCTCCTGCCTGAACGCTTGTTCCGAAAGGAATGAACAAATTCTCTGCTTTTCCGTCGGAAAATTTTTGCTTCACGATATGTGCAATCCTTTGAGCCGCCTGCCCGTCGCCATAGGGGTTTTGCGCCTGGGCCATGGCTTGATAGCTGACCGGATTATCCAGCAGTTCCTTAACCGCGGCAAAAATTTTCTTTCTCCCGGTGCCTACCAGTTTTACCGTTCCCGCCCATAAGCCCTCGGGCCGTTCCGTGACCTCCCGCATCACTAAAACCGGTTTCGCCAGGGCCGGCGCCTCCTCCTGGATCCCGCCGGAGTCCGTCAAGATCACCGTGCTTTGGCTCATGAGAAACACGAAGGGGGCATAATCCAACGGGGGCAGGAGGGTGATGCGGCCGCCGCCGGGGACTTGGACGCTGGAGACGCCGGGTTTGCCGTCCCTGACCCCGGGAGCTTTTCCCAGGATTCCGTAAACCGGCTGCTGGACCTGGGGGTTAAGATGAACCGGGTAAATGACATGGAGATCGGCATAATGCTCGGCAAGGTCCCGCAAAGCCAGACAGATATTTCGGAAGGCCCGGCCGAAGTTCTCCCGCCGGTGTCCGGTCACCAGCAACAACCGCTGGCCGTCGAGGCCAAGACTAAAATTCTCCCGGCAATAATCGGCCCACAACTCTTTTTCCCGGGCGACCTTGGCGGCTATTATTTTCAAGGCATCGATCACCGTATTGCCGGTTACCCAGATGCGCTCCGGCGGGACTCCTTCGGCCAGAAGATTGTCCCGGGCCCAGGGAGTGGGGGCGAAGTGGTAGTCGGCCAGGGCTCCGGTCAATCGGCGGTTCAGTTCTTCGGGATAAGGCTGGTATTTGTCCCGGGTGCGCAACCCGGCCTCCACGTGGCCCACCTGGATCTTCAGATAATAAGCCGCCAGGGCGGCGGCAAAAGTCGTGCTGGTATCGCCGTGCACCAAGATCAAGTCGGGTTGTTCTCGCTGAAGCACTGCTTTGAGATTTTCGAGTATCCGCACGGTAATGTCAAAAAGGTCCTGGTTGGCGGTCATGACATTCAGATCGTAATCCGGCCTGATTTGGAAAAGTTCCAGCACCTGATCCAGCATCTGGCGGTGCTGGGCGGTGACCACGACCTTGACCTGATAGTCCCCCGCTGCTTTCAGGCCTAATATTACCGGGGCCATCTTGATGGCTTCAGGCCTGGTGCCGAAGATAATCAGGATCTTTTTCATCGGTTAGGAAAGGTCAGGCAAGGGAATAATACTTGATTCCCTTTCAAATGCACCAAATACAATTTGTAACTTATTGGTATTTCAGGTTTTCCTAACCGAAAACCGAAAACCGAAAACCGAAAACGGTATAAATTCCGAAACGTCTTGGTCGGGGTCCCGGAGAACATAGGCTGAATTGTATTTGATGGCGCCAGGTTTTAATAAAGGCGCAACATTCCTTCCCTACTTCAGGTCCATGCAAAGCGAGGCTTTTCATGTCATCCAGAGGCCTTTTGGCTCATTTGGTGACACAGCTGCGTACGGCGGACGAAATTCCGGGACCGAAGCTAGCCGCGGCCCGGATCCCCTCCCAGTTTTCCCTGAACCAGGCAATGGTGTTCTTCAAGCCGGCCTCAAAGGGGGTATGGGGCTCATAGCCGATGAGTTGTTGGGCCCGGTCCACCGAGGCGAGGAGGCGGGATTTGGTGTCCCACTTGCGCCGTTCGGTAAAATTTACCCCGGCCTTATTGCCCACCTGTCCATTGATCATTTCCGCCAGGTCGATGATGCGGGTTTCCCGGCCCGAGGCCAGGTTGAACTCCTGGCCCACGGCAGCCTCGAAATAGCCCGCCCGCAGCAGCCCGTCCACGATATCTTCCACGTAGGTGAAATCCCGGGTTTCCTCTCCTGTGCCCGTGATGGGCAGCGGCTTCCCCTGCATGGCTAAGTAAATGAAGTTGGGGATGACGTTGCGGTACTGTCCGGGCAACTCGCCGGGGCCATAGGAATTGAAGAAACGCGCCTTGACCACCGCCAGCTCGTAGTGATGGTGAAAGAAGTTACAGTAAAGCTCCCCCAGCATCTTGGTGATCTGGTATGGCGTACTCAGGTGCAAAGACATGAACTCTTCGGTGAGGGGCAGGGGGGCGCTGCTGCCATAGATGGAGCAGCCGGAGGAGGCATAGATAAACCGCTCTACGCCGGCAAGGCGCGAGTATTGGAGAAGTTTCAAGGTTCCCAGGCCGTTCACGAGGAGATCGGTCTCGGGATGATCGATGGAATTCTGGTTGGCGAACAGCGCAGCCAGATGAAAAACCAGGTCCGGCCCTTCGAAAAAGACCCGTTTCAGCTCGACTTCATCCAGGATACTGCCCTCGATGAACATGACGTTGGCCAGGGCCGGAACATTCCACTTTACCGCCGAGGACAAGTCGTCCAAAACCATGACCAGTTTGGCCCCCGCTCCCGCCACCGCCCGGGTCAGGTTGCTGCCAATGGCTCCTGCCCCGCCCGTGATCAAGACGGTTTTGTCGCGGTAAAACTCTTGATAATCAGGTAAAGCCATTTTTCTCCTCGCGTCAACGGGCAAATTTATCATGCCCAAACAAGACGATGCGTATCGTCTTGAGTAGGATGGCCAGGTCAAGGAAAAACCCCATATTCTTGATATAGTACAGGTCGTATTTAAGTTTCTCCCGGGTTTCCTCCTGGGAAGAGGCATAAGGATACATGACCTGGGCCCAACCCGTAATCCCCGGTTTTACCAACAAGCGATAACTGTAATGGGGGACTTGCTCCTCGTAATCGCAAATTTTAATTACCGCGGCATTGGCGCCCAGGCGTCTTTTCCGGAAAACCGGCACCAACTGCTGGAAAGTGCTGACAAATACCTCCCGCTCGGGTCTCGGCCCGATGAAGCTCATGTCCCCTTTGAGAATATTGAGCAATTGGGGCAACTCATCTAATCTCAACTTTCGCAAGATCCTGCCTACTCGCGTAATCCGGGAGTCGTCTTGACTGGCCCATTGGGGGCCGTCTCGTTCCGCATCTTCCACCATGGTCCGAAACTTAATAATCTCAAAGGGCTTGCCATCTTTGCCCAGGCGTTGTTGACGGAAAAATACCGGGCCGGGACTGTCCAGCTTAATGGCCAAGGAAATCACCAGGAATAAGGGAAACGTCATAATCAAATACAATATCGCCAACAACCCGTCACCCAGGCCCTTAAGCCGTCGATAGTAAAATTTACGGTTTTGCGAACTGGAGAAGTAAAACCAGATATCGGAAATATGTTCGATGGGTATCTTCCCGGCCAGAAATTCATATAGACTTGGCATATCCAGGACCTGACAGCCGCTAAAATCGACCCTCACCACCTCTTTCAACAATACTCCCGATTTTTCGTGCGTGATGGCCAGCGCCACCAGATTTACCTGATGCTCGCGGACCAGCTCCGTCAGCCGCGAGGAATCTCCCAGCACCGGCAACCCTTGAATCTCTTTGCCGACTTTTCGAGGGTCATCGTCCACAAAGCCAATGGCCATGATGCCGCTGTGGGGGTGCTCCTGGACGGCCTGTAACAGCTGGCTGCCACAGCTACCGGCGCCCACGATCAAGAGCCGTTTATGCAGGCGCTTCTGTAAAGCCAGCCCTGAGAAAGTAATGCGCCACAAGACCAACATGCCCATGAAGAAGAAAAATGCCAGGATCAACAAGCCGCGGCCGACAAAAACCCCCAGGGGAAAATAAAACAAAACGATGACAATCACCGTGCCCAACAGGGTGGTAAAAACAATCTGACCGATATTCCTCCAGTTCCTGAAATCTTTCTGATAGTCATAAAGGTCGGCAATATAAAAGACCGTCAGATATGTCAGCCCGATGAGCGTGAACGGAATGGAATATTTAACCAGAAAACCCTAGTAACCGGGACTTTTGGGCATACTCGGGTCTACCCGCAGCAAAATCCCCAGGACGATGGCCAGGCAATACGCCGCGACGTCCCCGGCCATCAGGATCAGGATCCACTTGTTAATATGTAAGTTAAATACCCGGAACATGAGACCTCATCAGGGGCCGATCTGCCTGGCAGACCTGCTTGATATAGCTTTCCAGGATTATTGCGCAATGCTCCAGGGAAAAATGCCGCACCACGAACTCCCTGCCCCTGGCGCCCATCGCCTCCCCGGGCTCCCGGTCCCGGTAGAATTGCAGGATGGCCTGGGCCATGGCTTGGGGGTCTCCCGGGGCAATGGAGATGCCGCATTGGGCCGCGGCGATCAGCTGCGGCGCATCGCCATCCAAGGGCAAACTGGCCAGCACGGGCCGGCCTGCGGCCATGATGCTCAAAATCTTGGACGGCACTACAGGGGTCCGAACTTCCCGGCGCAAGGTGGCCAGGCAGACATCGGAAGCCGCCAGCACTTCCGGATATTTATCCTTGGGTTGCATCGGCAGAAAGTAAACATTGTCCAGGTGGTGATCCCGGGCAAGCTTTTCCAACTTCGGTTTTTCCACCCCATCCCCCACCATCAGAAAGGCGATATCCCGTTGATTTTTTAAGAGCTCGGCGCTCTCAAGCACTATTTCCAGGTCCTGGGAAAAACCCATAATGCCGGCGAAAGAAACAATGAATTTCTCCCCCAGGCCAAGTCCAGCCCGCAGGCCGTTATGGCGGCCCATGGGCTTGATGGCTTCGGTGTCGATCCAATTGGGAATAACCCTGACCCGATTCGCATCGGCGCCGGCATTGACGATATAGCGCCGGTTGCCTTCTGAATGGGCGGTGATCAGATCAGCCCGGCGGTACAGAAAAGATTCCATCCTCCGGAAAACCCGGATCAGGTGGGGATTCCTGAGAACTCCCAGGTCTATGGCGCTCTGGGGAAAAAGATCCTGGATATTGACCACCACCGGACGCCGGCGCCAGCGGCCTAGCGCCCAAGCCGCCAGGGCCAGGGGGAGGGGGGGCGAATAGACCACGGCCGCATCGAACCGAGGCAGACTGAAGCCGGCAACCCCGGCAAAAAAGGCGAAAACCAACTGGTCCAACCCCCGCAGCAGGGGCTGCGCCCAGGGAACATCCAGATTAAAGACTCTTAGGACCTGCAAGCCATGATACTCTTCATGGATAAAGGGGTATTGGCGCTGTTTGTCCCCGATCACGTGATAACGGGGCAGACCGGTGAGCACCGTAATCTCATGGCCGCGGTGACGCAGGGCCTGGCCCAGTTCATAGAACAGATGGGCCGCGGAACCCACTTCCGGGGGGAAAAAGGCGGATATCAGTAAAATTTTCATACGTAATATCAGCGCGATCCGCTAGAGCTTATACGGTTTTCGGTTTTCGGTCTTCGGTTTTCGGTAAAGATAATTATGGATTATCAATAAGTTACAGATTAAGTTTGTTGCACTTGAAAGAGAAAATAGTATTACTTGCCATCGCCAGGAAAACAGCCCCATGCCGTACCCGCTGCCTCGCTCGACTACCAGTATTCTTGCCGATGTTCACGATAATAAGCCACGGTTTGCGCAATCCCGTCCTTAAGGGTGGTTTTGGGCTGCCAGCCCGTGGCCACGGTGATCCGGGTGATTTCGCCGAGATAATCCCCGGTTTCCACGAAATACCGATCCTGGGGCCATTCCACCTGCCGCAACTCGGTGCCGGGCAACGCCGCCGCCACCAGACGCGCCATCTCGATAAACGGCACTCCAGTGCCGGTGCCCAGGTTATACACCTGGCCTTCGGTTCCCGGGCTCAGCATAAGCGCCAAACATCCTTCGGCCAGATCTTCATTGAAGATATAATCCCGGTGCTGCTGCCCGTCGCCGAACACCGTCAACGGCTGACCATCCAGGGCCAGGCGGACGAACCAGTTGACAATGCCGTATTTGCTGTGTTTCATCTGCTGCCGGGGCCCGTAAGGATTGGCAATGCGCACGCTCACGGTTTTTAAACCGTAGGCCTCGTGATAGAAGTGATAATACTTTTCCCCCGCCAGCTTGTGGATGCCGTAGATGCTCAAACAGTTAAACGGGTGATTTTCATCCACCGGATTGTATTCGATGCGGCCATAGACAAACCGGGAACTGGCAAAGAGCAGCTTGGCCTGGGGGTTTTCCCGGCGACAGGCCTCCAGCACCTGGAGGTGCCCCTTGCAGTTGATATCCAGGTCCAGGAGAGGCTCGGTGTTGCTGTCCACGTAGCTCACCTGGCCGGCCAGACTGAAAATGTAATCGTAGCCGGGAACCACCCGCCGCATCAAATCCAGGTCCCGGATATCACCCTCAATGAACTGCACTTCATCGAGAATACCCCGGAGATTGAACCGGTTGCCTCCATACAAGGGCAGCATGGCGTCCAGGATAGTCACCCGGGCCCCCTGGGCCACCGCCAGGTGGGCGATGGTGCTGCCGATCATGCCCGCGCCGCCGGTGATCAGCACCCTGGCGCCTTTGAGCGTTGCTAACTGCGAAATAATTCACCCCCTTGAGTCTTCAACCCTTCCCCGAACCGATGACTGAAAAGCCGCCACCTTAAGAGAGGATATCTTGGAAAAGGGCCAGGTTCCGCCGGGCCACCTTTTCCCAGGTGAAGCGCGATTCCACTAAATTTCTTGCCCGTTTGCCCATATCCTGACGCAGCCGATCCTGGCGCAAGATATCGGTAAACGCGGGGACGATGGATTCAATCGAGGCGGGAACCACGAAACCCGCCCCGGCCTCGGCCACTTCCGGCACATTGCAAGGAGTGGTGATCAACACCGGCGCCCCGCACCCCAGGGCCTCGATCACCGCCATGGGCTGGCCTTCGCTGTAAGAGGTCAACACGAATGCATCCGCCTCCTTGAGCAACCGTACCTTGATGGCCCCATACACCGGGCCGGTGAAGATTACCTTGTCAGTCAGCCCGAATTCTTTGACCATTTGGTGCACGGTGTTCTCATAGCCCCCCTCATCGATCCCGGCGATTATCAGAAGGTGATCAGGGAACTGGCGCGACACCCGGGCAAAGGAGGGGATCAACAGGTCCAGACCTTTCTTATGATGCAATCTGCCGATAAACAACAGCCAACGTTTCCCTCTTAATATGCCCCAATGGGACTCTAATTCCTCTCGGCTGACCGCCTCCTCAAAATCAGCGAGATTAACTCCGTTGTTTATCACTTCAATCCGGTTGGTGAGTCCCAGGCTGGCAATATTTTCCCGGTCAGCCTGGGTATTGGCGACGATGGCCGCAGCGCCCTGGAAAAAAGAGTGTCCCCACAAACGCCACCAAAGCTGTTTTTTCAGGCGGCTGTAACGGAAGAGCCAGGGATCCAGAGAGCCTTCCGGATAAGCCAGATATGGCGCCCCAGCCCGCCGGCATTCCTTCCCGGCTGCTACTCCTACATAGTCCCAGCAACTTTTAATTAAAGCAATGTCATAATGGGGGGCGCGCAGGCGGACCTGACGCCTCAATTCCGGGGACCAAAAGGGGGGGGCCGGCCCCCACATCTTGCAATACCGCACCGGCACCCCGTCCCATTCAGTATCCTGGGAGATGGGGACATGCTCCTCGGACCGGTAACGGGCCTCTGTGGTCAGGGCAAACATGGCGTGACCCTGAACCGCCAGTTCCCGGGCCATGGCGAAACTGGTGGTCACCGAGCCGCCATAATGCCACAAAGGCGGAAAAACCGGCGAAATGTTGAGGATGTTCATGGGCTATTCTTCTTGGCCGCCGCTGACTGATTGATTTTTATTTTGCAATTTATGTACCGCACCTTCCCAGCCGCCTCGCCCACCGGTTATGGGCAGATCCGGATGGTCTCTCCGGTCTTTAAGGCTTCCGCAGCTTTTAAGGTGGCTGCCGTTGACGCCGCATAACTGTCAAAGAGTTCCGGGAAACCGGCCGGATCAGCCGTTGCCTGGGTAAAGAACCGCAACTCGCCCTGATAGCCCATGTCCATGGAAAACTTGTTGATTTTGCGCGTCCGGCCTCCCTGGACCACCATCCCCCGGCGAAAATCTTCAATGACCGCGGCCGAATCCTCGCAAAATACTTCAAATCTCTCCCGGCAGTAGGCCTTGGGACCCTTGGCGGTATAGAGGATGGCGCCCACGGAACCGTCTTTGAAGGTCAGGGTGATGGCCAGGTTGTCATCATGGCGGTATTTGCCGCACTCCCCGGAAATAGCCGCGACCTGTACCGACGCCGCCTCCGAGCCGGTCATATAGTGCAGAAAATCGATGAAATGGCAGACTTCGCCCAACAGGCGGCCGCCGCCCACTTCCGGATCGTGCACCCAGTGGTCTGGGGGAATAAAGCCGGCGTTCACCCGATAAGTCATCATCAGGGGAGTGAGGCGGCCGGCCAGCCTGGCCTTGACCTCTTGGGCCAGGGGCGCAAACCGGCGGTTGAACCCCACCATCAGCAGCCGGGAGCCGTCATAGGCCGCGGCAATCCGCCCTAATTCCTCGGCGGTCAGGCAGAGAGGCTTTTCCACCAGGACGTGCTTTCCCGCGGCCAACGCCTCCACTACCAGGGCCGCGTGGGAGTTGTGCCGGGTAGTGATGAGCACGCGGTCAATGGCGTCATCCCGCAAAATTTCCTGGTAGTCGGTGGCAGCATAAGTAAAGCCAAACTTGTCGGCAATATGCCGGGCGCTCACCCCGGTGGTGGTGGCGACTCCTGCCAGAATGATTCCCCCGTTTTTCTTGAGAACCGGCAACAAAATATTCTTGGTAAACATGCCGCCGCCGATCAATCCCAGCCCCCGGCCCGGGGAAGCAGACCCGGATGGCGGAGGGGCGGTCCTGACCAGGACCTTGTGGACCGGCGCCCCCATGGCCGGCGCTTCCCCTTCCCGGGGATAGTTAAGGACCACGCCGATGTACGGCTCCAGGTTCTTTAAGATCAAGTCATAAGCCTGGAGGGCCTCAGCCAGAGGGAAGCGGTGGGTGATCAAGGGCTGTAACCGCACCTGGCCCCGGCCCACCAGTTCCAGGAAGGCAGCCAGGTTCCGCCGTTCGGTCCACCGCACCAGGGAAAGGGGGTAATCGAAGCCTTTGGCTTCGTAAGCAGGCTCCAGGCTCCCCGGGCCCGCCGCCTTGGAAACCGTGAAGCTCAGCTCCTTTTCCCAGAAGGCCTTGCGGGTCAGGCTCAGCTCCGCCACTCCCACCATCACCAACCGGGCCCGCTCCCGGGCCACCGCCTCCGCCAGCCGCACCGGGCGAGCGTCTTTGCTGGCCGCGGCGATGACCACCGCATCAGCCCCCATGCCGCGCGTAACATTAGCCACCGTTTCCTCGACTTCATCCTCGCCGGGCGCCAGGGCCAGATCCGCCCCCAAGGTTTTGGCCAGCTCGCCTTTACCCCGGTCCAGGTCCACGCCGATGACCCGGCAACCCTGGGCCGCGAGGAATTGCACACTGAGGAGGCCCAGGAGACCCAAACCGATGACCACCGCGGTTTCCCCCAGGGTGAGGCCGGCCAGCCGCACCCCGTGCAGGGCTATGGCCCCCAACATGGCAAACGCGGCTTCCTCGAAGTCCACCCCTTCCGGAATAGGGACGCAAAGGTTTTCCGGCGCCCACACCACCTCGGCATGAGACGCGAAACCCGCTCCCGCCACCGCCACCCGGTCGCCGGGCTTAAAGCCGGTGACCCCCGCGCCCACTTCCCGGACCACCCCGGCGGCGCTGTAACCCAGGGGGATCGGCTCATCCAGGCGGTTCATGGCTTCTTTATAGACGCTGAGGAATCCTTCTTTCCTGGCTTTGGCCCAGGCCTGGCGCACCAGGTCCGGCCGGGCCCGGGCCTTGCCCAACAGGCTCTTTTGCCCCATTTCGATCATCAGCTTCTCGGTTCCGGGGCTGATTAGCGAGGCGACGGTCCGCACCAGCAGCCCGCCCGCCTTGGCCTCCGGCTCCGGGACCTCCATGAGCGACACTTTGCCGCTCTTATAGTTCTGGATGGTTATCTTCATAAAATTTAGTCAGAATAATGTCGTAAGCTTCTACCATCTCGTTAAGCGCCTTCTTAACAAGGAAATAAGAAACTTCATTCTTGCAGCATTCCCGGTAACCAACCATACTGCCGGTCCCAATTGCGGTCATCGAAGGTGTCCAGGTAAGCGGCGCGGCAATGGCCGGTCATCTCATGGAAATGGACCAGGACGTAATCGATGGCCCCCTTTAACTCTTCCAGGGTGGGCTCGGCCGAGACCATGACCCCGGTTTCCCCCGGCCTCAGCCATTCGGTGATACCCTCGATGTCGGTGCCGATCAGCGGCGTGCCTTGCATCAGGGCCACGGGTATGAGGCCGCTTTGCGTCGTTTCTTTATAGAGCGCCAAAACCGCCAGGCTTTCCGCCGCGCCCTCCCGGATTTCGGCATCGGAGATCCGGGGTTTATTGACCACCCGCAGTTGTTGGCGGGCCCGGGGCGACAGGGCCTCCAGGCGCCGTTGAATGTCGGAGGAAGTCACAATCTGGAACTCAAAGTCCAGGTTATTCTGACCCAGCCGGTCCACCAGGGCGAAGAACAGATCGATGCCTTTGGCCCGGTCGGCCCGGCCCAGAAAGGATATATAACGGCGCGGCTTGCCGGCAAGGGCGGGTTCGTCCCGATAAGGCAGGGGCGCCATCCGGTCCAGACCCCTGAAGTTGGGGTACCGCTGCCGGAACAGGCGAAGCGCCCGGCGGGAAAACAGGATCACCGCATCGGCATAGCGCAACGACAGGGTCTGAAAGAACTCCACCAGGTAGATAATGACGGCCTTGGCCCCATAGACCTTTTTTTCGTCTTTATAAGGCTCGTGCAGCCAGGCGATCACCGGGGCCCCGGGACAGGCCGCTTTAGCCAGGCCGGCCAAAAAGACATTCATGGGGTGCCAGGAAGCCAGCAAAACGCCGGAGGCCGGGTGTTGGGAAAACAGTTTTCGACAAGATCCCCAGGGGAGCCAGAAGGATGACAGAGCCTTGCGCAATTGGGAAAATCTGCCGTTCGGAGCATAACTATAATGAATCATCCCATCAAAACTGCCTTCGGCCATCCAGCGGTATTCCGGAGAAATGAGAAAACGCACTCCATAGCCCCGCTTCAGAAGGCTGGCCGCGAATGAGGCCATGTGCTGCCACATAGCCGGGGTATACCGGAGACAGACCAAGTAAAACGAAGACTTGTTCAAATTGTTCTCTAAAGGGACGGGCATAATTTCTTAGGTAAAATAATCCCTTAGGAATTTACAAAGGTTGAACTTCTTACCGGTGTCGCGTTCTTGCGCGCTACACAGATATATGCTTCTCCCTGGCGCCAGGGGAAAAAGCCGAATAAAAACAACACCCCCCAGTTAATCAAACCCAGGGGAAGATTCCGGAAGAGGGGCAGGCCGGAAAGCCCGGTGGTGCCGTGCTCCAAGACCGAAAAGCCGTGCTTGGTCAGCATCCTTTCCCAGGTCTCCGGGGAATTTAGCGAAACGTGCTCCAGACACCAACCGGACCACTTATCTTTCATTATCCGGGCGCCAAT
>VGSW01000090.1 GCA_016874915.1 Deltaproteobacteria bacterium | reverse complement strand
GGAGGGGGCTAAGGGCGTCCGCCCTTACCCCTCCCCCACACCCCCTCCCCCAATCCCTTAAGGGGAAATAATTAGGCCGGGGAAGTCGGGGCCTGCAAGCCCCGACTTCCCCGGACCCCTTAAAGGGTTGGGAGGGGGGTTTGGGGGGAGGGCAGGGAGCGTTGCTCCCTGGCCTTCCCCCCATGAATCACTCTATTTTACCCGTGCGCTTCGGACAGGGCGATATGGTAGGACTCGATTTCAGACAGGGCGGTGAAGACTTCTTTGACCCGGTCTTCCACGGCGGCCGCCGCGGCCTGGCGGTAGAAGGCCACGGCCCGGGTTTCCCGGCCGTGGGCCTCTTTGAAGTTGGCCCGGGGGTCTTTGCGGCAGGCTTTGTCGTCGGGCTTGATTTCCGGCTTGGGAACCTGCAGCAGTTTGCACATAAGAGAGGCGTGTTCCGACTCCGCCTTGGCCAGGGCCTTGAACATGGCCTGATCCACCGCCCCGGGGGCGCAGTTGGAGGCGCAGAAATAAAACGCGGCATTGGCCACTTCCAGGGCCAGGGCGGTTTCCAGGTTTTCCCGGGAGAGGGGGCTCATATCCGGGATATTATTGCGGTCCACGTAAGCTTCCGCGGGCACCATGTATTTCTGGGGCGCGCCGCAGAAGGGGCAGAAGCTGGGGGCCTCACTGCCCAGATAAGGGTCGCCGCAGATCTGGCAACGGAATAATTTCATGGTTTGACCTCGCTTATCATTGGATCAATTTGAACAGCTTCTTCACCGCGTTGCAGATGGGGCACTTATCCGGAGGCTCTCCCTCCACCGTATGGCCGCACACCTGGCAGACATAAATGTCCGCCTCCGCTTTATTATCCAGATTATCCAGGGCCTTTTGGAAAAGTTGGGCGTGGACCTTTTCCACTTCGTTGGCGAAGTTAAAGGTGCGCAGCGCCTCTTTGTCGCCTTCCGCCTGGGCCTCGGCGATCATTCGGGGGTACATGTGCCGGAACTCGGCGGTTTCGCCGTCCACGGCTTCCTTGAGGTTTTCCGTGGTGCTCCTGACGCCCTTCATGGCCCGCAGGTGATTGTGCGCATGGACGGTTTCGGCCTCTGCCGCGGCCCGGAAGAGTTTGGCCACCTGATGGTAGCCCTCCTGTTCCGCTTTTTGGGCAAAGGCCAGGTATTTCCGGTTGGCCTGGGACTCCCCGGCAAAGGCTTCTTGAAGATTTTTCAAGCTCTTTTCCACGAACTTCCACCTCCGTTTATTTATTCTCCACCAGATGCATGGGGATGCCGCAACAGACCAAAACCCCGCCGCCGGCTTCCACCACCTTTACTTTATTGCCGCAGATCTTGCACCGATACTCCTGACCCACAGCTATGGCCATATCAATCCTCCTTCCGATTTTCCTGTCCTTGACACCGGGGGCAAAGGCCCCACAAGGCCAGGTACTGCTGTTCCACGTGAAATCCCTGGAGATCTTCCGGGGAGAAAACCCTGGCCGGCTCCCAGTCCAGGTCCAGAATCGAGAGGCATTTCCGGCAGATGAGGTGGGCATGAGGGGCGGTGTGCCCATCATATCGGGCCACCTCATGCAGGGGGTTCACTTTGGACACCAGGCCCTTCTGGTGTAGAACCTCCAGGGTCTTGTACACCGTATTAAAGGAGATGGCGGGAAGTTGACGGCGCACCTCCTGATAAATCCTCTCGGCGCTGGGGTGATCCCGGCGGTTTTCCAAAACCGCCAGGATCGTAAGGCGCTGAGGGGTGACGGCGATGCCGTGGGATCGCAGCTTTTTGACGAGATTTTCCATAGAGTGGTTATCAGTTAATAACCATTACTGAGAGTGTCAAGGGGCTTTGAACAAAAAAGAGGGGAAAGGGGAAAAGGGGATTTGGCTGGCGCCGAAAAAGACAATTTTTTTGGTGTTAAATCTTGTTATACAGGTTCGCTTTAAAACACAACAAACTAAATGCTGAACTTATTGATAATGTTGTTTAATTTGAACCGAAAACCGAAAACCGAAAACGGTATTAATCTTATCCTCGAATTACCCTGTCCACTTGGATATCGTAAGCCTTGAGGCGCTTCCACAGGGTCACCCGGCTGATGCCCAGGAGGCGGGCGGCTTCGCCCATCTTGCCGCCGGCTTCGGCAATGGCGGCCATCAGCAGTTGGCGTTCATTCGAGGGAGACCTGGCCCCAGTCCGGGGCCTGGCCGGATAAGGTTCGCGGCGGTATAGCACCTGTGCCGGCAAATGGTCCGGCAGGATGACCCCCTCGGGACACAAGACAAAGGCGTATTCGATGACGTTGAGGAGTTCCCGGACGTTTCCAGGCCAGGAATAATTTATGAGGACGTCCAGGGCCTCTTTGCTGATGCCGGTGATGGGCTTTCGGGTCTTGAGACGGGTCCGCTCCACGAAGGCCTCCACCAGCAGGGGAATGTCCTCCCGGCGCTCTCTAAGGGGTGGAAGGGTAATGGGAATCACGCCGATGCGGTAATAGAGGTCCTCCCGGAAGCGGCCCTGGGCCATGAGGTGGTGCAGGTCCTTGTTGGTGGCGGTGATCACCCGCACGTCCACCGGGATGGGCTTATGGTCCCCTACCTTCTCGATGACCTTTTCCTGGAGGACCCGGAGGAGCTTGGCCTGGGTGGCCAGGGGCAGGTCTCCCACTTCGTCCAGGAAGATGGCCCCGCCGCTGGCGGCTTCAAAACGGCCCAACCGGGTGCGGTCGGCGCCGGTGAACGCGCCCTTGACGTGTCCGAAGAGTTCGCTTTCCAGCAGGTTTTCATTCAAGGCCACGCTGTTCACCTTGATGAAGGGGCCTTTACGCCGGGGGCTGAGGCGGTGGATGGCGGAGGCCACCAGTTCTTTGCCGGTGCCGGACTCGCCGTAGATAACGACCGGGGCCTCGGATTGGGCGGCGCTGTCGATAAGAGTAAAGAGCTGGGCCATGACCGGCGACTTGCCCAGGAGGCCGTGGAAACCATCCTCGCCGCTTAAGGTTCGGCGCAGCCGGGAGATGACTTTTTCCTTGGCTACCACCTCGCTCAAATCGGTAAGAGTCTCCACCCCGCCCACCACCCGGCCGGCATGGTCTTTTAAGACCACTGCGTTTTTGAGGACATGGAGGGGGCGGCCGTCCTTGCGGACCATGACGCACTTGCAGCGCCGCACCAGACCCTTGGTAAACAGGTCGCACTGTCCCGGGGGTATCTTCGCGCCGAAACAGGTGTCGCATTTCAGAATTTCGCAGGATTGGCCGATGAGCTCTTCCCGGCAGTAGCCGGTGATTTCTTCCAGGGCCTGGTTGACGGACAGGATCCGGCCTTGGGTGTCCACGATCATCAGACCCTCCATCATGGTGTCGATGATATTCTTCCAGTAGCCTTCTTCGAAGATGGTTTCCTGCATGAGATATTCGGCGCACCTTTGGTTAAGCTTCCGCGGCCAGGGCCTGGGCCACTTTCTCCTCTAAGTCTTTCTTGTCTATGGGTTTGATGCAATAATCAAAAGCGCCCAGTAGCCGGGCCTGGCGCGCCGTTTCCAGGGTAGGATAGCCGGTGAGCATAATTACCCGGGTGTGGGGAGAGACCCTTTTCAATTCTTGCAGCATGGCTATGCCGCTCATTTTCTTGAGTCTGATGTCCAAAATGGCCACCTCCACCGAGTGGGCGCGAAGGAATTCCAGGGCTTCCTCCTCCTCGGTGAACACCGCCACCTCATGACCTTGGCGTTCCAGGATGCGTTTGATCATGATGGCGGCGTCCAGGACGTCATCGAGCACCAAGATATTCTTCATAGCGTCTCTTAGACCGCGGTTTGGTCAACGGCCGGCAGGCTATCCGGCAGCATTTCCTTAAATGGTTCTTCCACCGTCTTCTCCCGGGACACCGGCAATTCCACCAGGAACATGGAGCCGGGCCCCGGCGGTTTTTTATGAGGCCCGGATTTTTTCAGGAATTCCGGCGGGGCCGGGCTGATGGCGGAGATGGCGCCCAGATGATCTTGAATTATGCCGAAAGACACCGACAGGCCCAGGCCGGTGCCCCCCCCGGGAGCCTTGGTGGTGAAGAAGGGGTCGAAGATCTTTTTCAGATTTTCCGGAGCAATACCTGAACCGCTGTCGGTAACCGTGACCAGCACTCGGCGGGTTTGGGGATCGATTCCGGTAGCGATCCGGATGGCGCCGTCCTGGCCGATGGAGTCAGCGGCATTGTTCAAGAGATTGAGCCAGACCTGCTTAAGCTTATCCTTGTCGCCGATTATGGGGGGCAAATCGGGGGCCAGGGAAGGGACGATGTCCACCCAATTTTGCTTAAAGGAATGCCTGACTAAATGCAGAACCTCCTGAATGGATTGGTTGAGGTCCATCTCTTCCATACGGCTTTCGAGTTGCCGGGAGAAGCTCAAGAGATCACCCACGATGCGGCGGCAAATCTGGGCCTGCTTTTCAATAAGTTGCAGGTATTCATAGCTTTCGGTGTCTTGGGGGAAATCTTCCAGCAGCATCTGGGCGTAGCCCAGGATGACGCACAGGGGCGTGTTGATCTCGTGGGCCACGCCGCCGGCCAGCTTGCCCAGTTGCTCCATTTTAAGCGATTGGATTAATTTCTCCTGGTACTGTTTGATCTCAGTAATATCCCGAGCCGCGGTGAGGATGCCGGTGATGCGTTCTTCATCATAGACGGGGACCTTGACCATATGGAGCCAGCGCTTGTCATCCTCTCTGCCGACCAAAACCTCTTTGACCTTATGGACGCCGGTTTTGAGAATCTCCAGGTTTTCTGCTCTATGGTCCTGGGCCTGGTCCGGGGGAAAGATGGGGACATCGGCCTTTCCCAGGATGTCTTTTCCCTGCAAGCCGAAGAAGTGACAGAAAGCCGGGTTAACGGCTCGATAAACCAGGTTTCCGTTTTGCAGGCTGACCAGGTCGGGGGTTACGTCCAGGATGGTCTTAAGAAGCTGTTGTTGGCGGGTGAGATTTTTTTCCGCCTCTTTGAGCTCTTTGATATGGGCATCTAGGGTCATGGCCATGACATCAAAGGACTCGGCCAGACTTTGAATTTCATCGCCGGCATTAACTTGGTACACCAGGCATTTTTTGCAAACTTCCAATTTTTCCTCATAACCGACTTCTTTGCATTCGGGGCATAAAACTCCCGGCAAATTCCAACAACGGCGCCGGGTATTGCCGTAAGCAGGGCATTGCTCACTCTGACAGTCCTTGATTTCCCAACAATAGCGTTTCAGCAGCGGGCTGGTCTGGAGATTCAGATTGCCCTTGATCATTTCCTCTGCCGACTGGCGCAAGACATTAAGACGGCGGGTTACCGTGCCGGCAAACAGGGTCCCCATCACCACGGCCAGCAGGGCCACCCCGGCAGAGACACTGAAAATGGTGAACCAGAGCCGATTCACCGCGGCCTCGGCCTTGGCCCGGGAGAGGCCCACCCGGACGGCGCCCAAACGATTGGGGCCGATCTGTACAGGCAGGGCGAAATCGTAGATCCGCTCTTCTCCGGTATCTAGCAGTTGGATGCGGTGGTGACTCTCTTCCGGCAAAAGGTTGGCCTGTCGCAGCTCCACGGGAAATCCGGATTTGAAGGTATGGGAAAGCACCTGGCCGTTTTGGTCCAAGGTGAAGGCATAGAGAATATCATCACTGGAGCCTTTGACCTCATCCACCACGTTTTTCAACCGGAGAAAATCCAGGGCCAACAAAGGTTCGGCCGTGCGGGTGGCAAGATTCCAGCCCAGGGCCAGGCCTCTTTTTTTGATTTCCCCCAGCATAGCCTGGCCGGTGATGTGGCTCATGAGAAAGCCGGAAACCAGGCCGAAAACCAGCACCACTCCGATGATGCCCAAATTAATTTTGGTGCGGAAAGACAAGCGGGGGATAAAACGCATATCATTCACCTTTTGCGTTTTTCATCTTACGTTCTTGCTTGGTTAAGTATCCAGCCTCAGACTATCGAGCCTGGTCTGCGACAAGGCCGGTTTCCTAATCCTGCCAATTTTTCAGGTCCTTGCTGGGCAAAGGCCAGGATTTATCGGAGGAGGTTCCTTCCGCGGCCACCATCTCCGCCAACTTCCGCACCGGATCAAAGTCACTGTCCCGGGCGGGAATGATGCCCACAAAACCGGCTTTCTCCAGAATCGGTTGATGCTCCGGATTGTTTAGGTTCAAAGCCAGCAGGGCCTGTTTGATTTGTTCCAGCGTTCCGGAGTCCATCCCCTGCCGGGCGGCATAAACCCAACCCGGATACCACCGGGAATGGGCCAGGACGCGAATCTGTTTTAAGTCGATTTTGTCAGCCAGAATGTCCAGGGTGTGCTCCCGAATAATGCCGGCGTCATACTTTCCCGAATAAACCGCCATAACCACCTTTTCCTGTTTGCCGCCCGGTCCGGGGGCGAAGGCGATCTCGGCGAAATCTTTTCGGCGCAGGCCGTGTTCCAGGATTAAGCTCCAGGGATAGAGGTAGCCTCCGGCAGAAGTGGGATCCACGGCAATCAGGCGCTTGCCCTTCAAGTCCGCGATAGTCTTGAGGCTGCGGTTATCGGCCCGGCAGACTATCTGGCCGCGGAAATTCTCCCGACCCACGGCCTCAACGATGCGGGCGAAGGCCCTGGCCCCGTAGCGTTCGGCAATCTTCACGTAAATAAAGGGGTTGCTGAAGGTGATGTCAATGAGGCCCCGGCCTACCATATCCATATGTTGGTCAAAGGTGTCAGGGTACACCTGCCGGATTTTTAACCCCGTAGTCCTGGCCAGGTATTCCATTACCAGATGGTGGCGCTGGTAAGAAACAGTATGGGCGTATTGGGGGAGATAGGCGTAGGTAATGGCCTTATCCGGGTTGGCGAGGGAGATTTCTTCCCGCTTATCCAGATCGATTTTTTTCGCCGGCTCATCCTCCCCACAGCCAACTGCTAGCCAGGCGAGCAACCCCAGGAAGATTATTCTTTTTAAAGTCATGGCTTTCTTCCCCTCAGGGAGCTTAAGCGGAGATCACTTCTTCCACGGTGAGATTGTGATCTTTCAGCCATTTCCATAAAGTTACCCGGCTTACTCCCAATATCCGGGCCGCTTCGCCCTTTTTGCCGCCGGCCTCATGGATGGCCTGGCGCAGCAACTCCCGGTCAGGGCTTTTGCCGGGGGCCGGCGTCTTTTGGTTTATTTTAGGAAGAGCCGGAGGCGCCATTCTGAGCTGGGCGGGCAGGTGCTCCGGCAAAATTTTACCTTCGTGACACAACACAAAGGCATATTCCACCGTATTGATCAGTTCCCGGACGTTGCCGGGCCAGTTGTATGCCACCAGGATTTCCAGAGCGGCACGGCAGATGCCGGTGATGGATTTCCGGGTCTTCAAGCGGGCGCGCTCGATGAAGGCCTCCGCCAGCAATGGTATATCCTCCCGGCGGTCCCGCAGCGGGGGGATGGAGATGGGGATGACATTGATCCGATAAAATAAGTCTTCCCGGAAGCGGCCATCTTCCATGAGCTTGTACAAGTCTTTATTGGTCGCGGTGATCACCCGCACGTCCAGGGGAATGGGTTTCTGATCCCCCACCTTTTCAATGATTTTCTCCTGGAGGACCCGGAGCAGCTTGACCTGGGTGGACACAGGCATGTCCCCCACCTCATCCAGGAAGATGTCACCCCCGTGGGCGGCCTCAAACCGGCCCACGCGGTTCCGGTCCGCCCCGGTAAAAGCTCCTTTTACATGGCCGAATAGTTCGCTTTCCAGCAAGGACTCATGGATGGCGGCGCTGTTGACTTTGACGAAAGGGCCCTGGCTCCGAGGGCTGAGACGATGGATGGCGCTGGCCACCAGTTCTTTGCCGGTGCCGCTTTCCCCGTAGATAATCACTGGCGCTTCCGATTGAGCCGCACTGGAGATGAGGGAAAAGAGCTGCAGCATGGCGGGAGACTTTCCCAGAATTCCCTGGAACCCGTCTTCCCGGCTGAGTTCCCGCCGGAGGCGGGAAATGACCCGCTCTTTAGCCACCATCTCACTGATGTCGATGAGGGTTTCCACCCCCCCCAATATCTGGCCGTTGTCATCCCTGATAAGGGCGGCATTCTTCAAAACGTGTACCAGAGTTCCATCCTTCTTGGCTAAAACGCACTTGCTGCGGCGGATGCACCCCGATTGAAAAAGCTCACACTGTTTACTAATCCCGGTATTGAGCGAGTGATAGCAGGCGTCCGTCTTGATCAAAGCGCAGGGCTGGCCCAAGAGTTCTTCTCGCCGGTAGCCGGTGATTTCTTCCAGGGCATGGTTAACCGAGAGGATAACACCCTGGGGATCGACCACCACCACTCCTTCCATCATGGTGTCGATTACTTTTTCCCAAAATTTGCCGTAACCCTGCTGAAACATGTCGGTTTCACCGCTGGCGGCGTCCAGACGCACACCCGCCTGCCGTTTCCCTGACCAGTTAAGTTAACGCGAATGTTAATTGAAATTTATGTTAAATTAACATGTCTTTTCCGTCAAGCAAATTTAATGGGTTAAGCAAATTAGTTTGTTAATTCAATGCCATACATGAATTAACCAGAAACGCCTCCTTCAGGCATATCTCTTGCTTTATATTTTTTGCGGGGAATTGGGTCTTGGGTCACGAAATGTGCCGTAAGAGCCATAAAACAGCAATTATCTTTTAATAATCGGAGGTTAGGATGAAGAAAAAAACCTGGATAATCGTTGGTCTGTTGGCCGCGCTGGCCATGACCGCGGGTTTGGTCATGGCCCAGGGGCAGGAAGCCGCCAAACCTGGCGCCTCCGCTCCGGAAGCCGCCAAGGCCGCGCCGGCGCCGGAAGCCGCCAAACCGGCTCCCCCCGCCGCGAAGGAAGCGCCGGTCCCGGCTAAACCCAAGGCCCCGGAGGCTGCCAAGGCGGCCCCGGGAGCCGGTAAAAAGAGCAAGCTGGAGGATGCCATTGCCTCAGCTCCTGCAGGAAAAGGCAAGGGTCAGATTGACCCACAGGCGCCCAAGGGGTTCATGGGCATTCCTGGCGCTCCCAGCCATTTCTGGCTTTTTTATATTCTGTGGGGCATGTGGGTAGGCTGGATCTTCTCTTCCGTGGGCGCCTTCGGCGGCATCATGGCCGGGGTGGGACACATTACGGTCTTCGGCCTGGCGGATTATGCCGCGGGTTTTAAGAAAACCGCCCCGGTCATGAACAAACTGCTCACCGACTCCATCCGGGTTTGCAACATGTACCTGGTGGGGCTGTCAGCGATAATTTCTTCCGTCACCTATTACCGTATGGGACGGCTGGTGCTCCCCTTGGGGGCTTGTCTGGCCGGCGGCGGTATTCTGGCGGGTTATCTGATTCCCATGCTCACCGCGGGCAAGCTGGACGTCAGCGTGTATGTGGGCTTTTTCGGTCTCATCGTGTTTGCCGTGGCCTTTGTCCTCTTTTATGAGACCACCCCCAAAGGGCAGGAGAGCCGGAAAGCGGCCCGGGCCGCGGCCAAGGCCTTTGAGGACACCCACATCAAGAAGCTGGCCGCCGCGGAAAAAGTGCCCGCCGCAGCCATGGGCGTGCGCCTCACCCATCTGGGGATTTCCCGGGTCAAGTTCACCTTCTATGGCGTGGAATTCTCCTTCAACCCCATCTGGCCCATCCTGGGCGGCTTCGTGATCAACGGCATCTCGGCCTTCATCGGGGTGGGCGGCGGTTTTCTCTACGTGCCCTTCCTCACCTCGGTGGCGGGGCTTCCCATGTTCATCGTGGCCGGCACCTCGGCCCTGGCGGTGCTGGTGGGCATGATCACCAATATCTTCACCTTCATGTTCGTCAAGAGCGTGCCCATGGATCTGGTGATGGTGGGCACCGAATTGATAGGTATCGCCATCGGCTCCGTTTTAGGGCCGCTCACCTCCAAGAAGATCCCGGAAATCTGGCTGAAGCGCCTCTTCGTGGTCCTGGCCATTTACGTAGGCGTGGGCTATCTGACCAAGGGCTTCATGGGCAAGTCCATTTTGCCGGGGATGTAAGGGCAGGTGTCAGGTTTCAGGTTTTAGGTGTCAGGGATTATCAGGGGTTAAAGGGAATAGAGACACCAGAAGCGCTCTCCACCTTTCTTCCCCAATATATAAAAACCTAAAACCTGAAGCCTAAAATCTGAGGCCTGAAGCCTAAAACCTGAAACCTGAAACCTGAAACCCGAAACCTGGAACCTGCTTTTATGGAAATGCCCTGGATCTTCCTCAAGCTTGACCCATATCTCATCTGGCTTTACCGGATCACCGGTTACGCCTGGGTGGACTTTTTCTTCGGCACTCTGGTCCTGGCCTTCATTGCGGTCATCATCGGGGAATTCACCATTTCCCTGCTTTTCCTGGCCATAAGGAATCATATTGACCGGATCAATGCCGAAGTGGACAGGTACTATCAGTTATCAATAGAAGCCTTGAAGGCCGGGGATAAAGAGACTTACCGAAGCGTCAACAAGCTGGGCAACGACGCGTTCGGCAAGTCCTTTTTCCTCCAGTTGGGCCTGTCCGCAGCCCGGCTCTGGCCGGTCTTCATCCCCCTGGCCTGGATGCAGCACCGGTTTGCCGGGGTGGAGTTCCCAATCCCTCTCACATCCATTTCCCTGGGATATATGGGGGTGTTCATCCTTCTCTATATCGGGGCGTTCCTGGCCTTCAAACGGATTAAACGCCGGCTCCCCTATTTTCGCCGGATCCAGGAGATTCTGGACTCGTATAAAAAGGACCGGGATCGCCTGAAAAATTCAAGTAATCCAGAGGCCATGGGAATTACGGCAAGCCCTCTGCCCACTCAATCCAGGGATTGACCCTGTTAGCATGACAATATTTTTATCTAAACAAAAATTATGGTAAATTAAAAGTAATGCAATAAAGAGGTCGTTCATGGCAAATAAAGTCTATAGCATCTGTTTCATGTGCACCGTGCGCTGCCCCATCGAGGTGCTGGTGGCCAATGACGACGTGGTGTGGATTCAGGGAAGCCGCCACGTGGCGGGCATCGAGGGGGCCTTGTGCGCCAAAGGCTCCGCGGGGTTGGCCTTGCTCCACGACCATGAGCGGCCCCAGTACCCCATGATCCGCACCGGGCCCCGGGGCGCCGGCCAGTGGCGCCGGGCCTCCTGGGAGGAGGCCCTGGATTACGCGGCCGACAAGCTGCGGGAGATTATCCAGGAGCACGGAGGCCAAAGCGTGGTCTTCGGCGAGCGCACCAACCTCAACACCCACATCAGCAAGACCTTCATGAAGGCCATCGGCTCCCCCAACCACTTCACCCATGACGCGTTGTGCAAAGGTTCGGTGAATACCGCCTTCCGCAGTTTGACGGGGCACGCCGACCCCCAGGTGGGCATCGACTACGCCAACACCCGACACATTGTCATGTATGGACGCAACCTCTTCGAGGCCCTGGAAATCGCGCCCATCAACAATTTGCTCAAGGCCATGGAAAAAGGGGCCAAGCTTACCTATATCGACCCCCGGGTGAGCGTCACCGCCACCAAGGCGGATCGCTACTGGATGATCCGCCCGGGCACGGACCTGGCCCTCAACTATGCCTTGATTCACACCGTTCTGAAAGAGCGGCTCTATGACGCGGAATACGTCAATCGCTGGGTATCAGGCCTGGCGGAACTCCAGGCATTTGTGGAGCCTTATACGCCGGAGTGGGCCGAGAAGGAAACGGGCATTCCCGCGGCGGAAATCGTCGCCCTGGCCCGGGAAACCGCGGAAGTCAAGCCCAAGGTGGTATTTCACTACGGCTACCGGGGCGCCCATCATGCCAACGAAATTTACCTGCGCCGCTCCCTCATCATTCTGAACGCCCTCATGGGCAGCATCGAAGCCCAGGGGGGCCTGTTCTTCAAGAAAGGCGCGGCGGCTGTGGGCCGGGGGGACATCGGCAAGTACGTCAGCCAGGAGTTTCCCAAGATCAGCGCGCCCCGGTTTGACGGCTCCGGCGCGGAGGTTTTCCCCATCGCGGATTCCTCCCACGGCAATCCCCAAATGCTGGCCTACGCAATCATGCATGAGGACCCGTACCCCATCAAGGCCCTCATCGCCAACCGGTTCGAGCCGCTCCAGTCCATCCCCGACAGCGCCGCGGTGCGCCGGGCTCTGGACAAGCTGGACCTCATTGTGGCCATCGAGGTGAACTACAGTGAAATCGCCTGGTATGCCGATGTGATACTGCCGGAGTCAATTTATCTTGAGCGGGCCGATTCCATCCAAATGGTCTCAGGATTGCGGCCCTCGCTGCGCATCCGCCAACAGGCGGTCTCCCCCCGGTACGACACCAAACCCGCATGGCTCATCCTCAAGGAAATCGCCCAGCGCCTGGACCTGGGCCAATACTTCCCCTATGAAACCATCGAAGACATCTGGAACTTCCAGCTAAAGGACATGGGGGTGAAAATCGAGGACTTTGACGCCAAGGGGTTCGTATCCCTGACGGATAAGGCGATATTGTGGGACCGCAAAGACGGGATCAAGTTCAAGACGCCCTCGGGAAAAATCGAGCTGGTGAGCTCCCTCATGGAAAACGCCGGGTTTCCGTCCTTCCCGGAGTATCAGCCGGTGGCCGTCCCACCTGAGGGCCACTTTCGCATGATGGTGGGCCGCTGCGCCGCCCATACCCACGTGTCCACCCAGAACAACGTCCTCTTGAGCGAGCTGGTGCCGGAAAACGAACTGTGGATCAACCCCGGCCCCGCGGGCAAGCTGGGCATTAAAGACGGGGCTTACGTGGAGCTGGCCTCGCCCCTGGGGACCAACGGACGCATTAAGGCCAAGGTGACGGAGTTCATTCACCCCGAGGCGGTGTTCATGCTCCATGGATTCGGCAAGACGGTGCCGGTCCAGACCCGCTGCTACCAGAAAGGGGCCAGCGACGCCCTGCTGCAAGAAAACGTTTCCGATAAAGTGGGCGGCAGCCCTGCCCTGGACGAAACCCTGGTGCAGATCCGCCCGGTGAAGTGAGGCTGACTCATGAGCAAATACTATCTCCTGCAAGACCAGAAAAAATGCATCGGCTGTTTGAGCTGCGAGGTGCACTGCAAGAGCAACAAGGGCCTGCCCTTTGGGCCCCGGCTGGGCCAGATCATCTCCGTGGGTCCGAAGATGGTGGCCAATGTGCCGCGCATGGCCTTTGTCTTCATGCCGTGCTTCCACTGCGAGGACCCCTGGTGCGTACCGGTGTGCCCCACCGGCGCCATGCGCAGGCGCCCGGAGGACGGCATCGTTTACGTGGAGCAGGTCCTGTGTGTGGGATGCAAAAGTTGCATCACCGCCTGCCCCTGGGGCGCGCCCCAATGGCATCCGGAAACCGGCAAGGTGGTGAAGTGTGACTATTGCATGGATCGGGTGGACCAGGGCCTGGACCCGGCCTGCGTGGCCAAGTGCGTCACGCACTGCCTCAGTTTCGGCCAGGCGGAGCAATTGGACCTGACCCGCCGGAAGCGTTTCGCCAAAACCGTGGCTTTTGAACTGGAGACCATTGTCAGCGCTAGATAGCGGTTCGGCGGGTTAGCGGGTTAGGTTTTTCAAAGCGCGCTCAATAAAATCAGTAGCTTATATAGCCGGCGGTTGGTATTTTAAATTTTATATGAACACATAAAAGGCATAAGGCCAGACCGCCGAACCGCGAACCCGCCGATAAACATGGAGAGCCCCCGCCATGGCTAATCACAATGGCAATTCCTTGCTCCGGATCAATATTTCCACTTTCCCCCGGAGAGGTCTTAAAGCCGCGAACGCGGTGGCTGACGCGTTCATCGCCGAGCTAAAAGAGCGTTCCCTGGATGACCTTGGCCCTTTGGACGTCAATCTGGTGGGCTGGCGCGGCATTGAAGGCAAGGACGTGGTGGTGGAAGTGCGCGATCAGAAGGACGCGTATCTGTATGAGTTGATCACCCCCGATATGGCGTCGCGCATTATTCAGAACCATATCGACGAAGGGCGGCCGGTGCAGCGGTGGCTCATGGGCAAAGATTACCGGGACTTCACCGAACACCAGAAGATGTTTGTCTCGGATTTGGTGGGGAAGATCATTCCCACCTCCTGGGAAGAGTACCAGGATTACGACGGCTACAAGGGCTTGCAAACCTTTTTCAGCCAAGGTTTTGACTCCTTTTTGCAAAAGGTGGTGGCCGCGGGTTTTTGCGAATTCGCCCGCATCACCACCTCTCCCGTGGGCCCCAAGTGGTGCGAACTGCGGGTGGAAAAAGAGCAGCCCATCCTGTTGG
>VGSW01000089.1 GCA_016874915.1 Deltaproteobacteria bacterium | reverse complement strand
TGGAGGAAAAGAAGAGTTTCCTGAGCCGATGGTTAGGCCGGTAAGGTTTTGAGGGGAGGGCCGGGGGACAGCCAGTCCCCCGCTCTCCCCTCAAACTCCCCTCCCCGCCCCCTGTAAGGGGGACGGAGCGAAGCGACCGAAGAATCTAGATTCTTCGCTATGCTCAGAATGACAAAAGTGCTTTTTGCAGAGGTCTCCTTAAGGGGTTGGGGATGGGGGTTTGGGGGAAGGGGCAGGGGCTTGCTGCCCCTGGCCCCCTCCCCCAAAATCTTCCCGCTTCTCCGAAGCGGGGCCTACCGCGGTCAGGTGGAGCCGGGCTCGCAGGCCGGGGTGGCGGCCGGTTCCGCCACCAGTTCCGTCTGAGCCTGGATGATTTCCAGGGCGTTTTCCACCACCGGCTTTTCCCCGTAAAACAGGGCGCCTTCGGTATAGGGCGAGGTTTTAAACCCGGTGTAGCGGTCCAGGCCGGCCCGATGGAAGCCCACTTTGAGCAGGAGCGCCAGGAAGTCCCTTCCCGGTATGGCCCCGCCGATTCACTGGAACCAGTTCTCGACGCGCCCGGCCCGCTCTTCCGGCAGGGCGCTCATTAGCACCATGTCCGCCACCATGAGGCGGCCCCCGGGTTTGAGCACCCGGTGAACCTCCTGCAGAACCTTTTCTTTGTCCACCGTTAAATTGATGACGCCGTTGGAGATGACCGCGTCGAAGGAGTCGTTGGGAAAGGGAAGCGACTCCGCCTCCCCCACGTCAAAGGCGACGTTTTTCAGCCCGGTAAGGGCCAGGTTGGCCCGGGCTTTGGCAATCATCTCCGGGGTTACGTCCAGCCCCACCACCCGCCCCCGGGGGCCCACCATGGTGGCGGCAATAAAGGTGTCCACCCCGGCGCCGCAGCCCAGGTCCAGCACTGATTCACCGGGGTAAAGTGGCCCCAGGCTGAAGGGGTTGCCCACTCCGCAGAAAAGTTCCAGTACCGCGGGGGGAAACTGCCGGAGAATGTCTTCCGGATAGCCCAGCTTTCTCAGCCCGTCGATTCCCGTGGGGTACCGGAAGCAGCCCCCGGCGCCGGTCGCGGCCACCCCGGTGTACTTCTCCTTAATCTTTTCCCGAATCAAACCGATTTCGGCTTCGGTGAGGTCGGTGGTCATAAGGTTCTCCTTTTGGGGTTTAGCGGTTTGGCGGTTTGGCGGTTTGGTTGTCAACTGCTAACCCGCCGAACCGCTAACCCGCCAACCCGCTCATCCAATTTCCTTCCCGATGTCAAAAGCCCGGCCCAGGTATGGTCCCAGGCCATGGTAGGTGCGGATTTCCGGGCCGAAGATGATAGGCTTGACTTTTTCGATATCCGGCAGCCCCTTTTCCCCCAATACCGCCTCGTCGGCCTTGACGTCCAGGATTTCACCCACAAACAGGGTATGGAGGCCGATCTTCAAAGTATGGAGGAGCTTGCATTCCAGGATCAGGGGGAACTCCTGGATATAGGGGGCGTCCACCACGGTGCTGCTCACCGGGGTAAGGCGGGCTTGGGCGAACTTGTTCACCTCCCGGCCCGAGGCCATCCCCAGGTAGTCGGCTTCCCGGACGCGGTCTTCCGAGGGGACGTTGATGGTGAAGGCCTGGCGGGCCACGATGCAGCCATAGGAGTAAGTAGCCGGGCGCAGGGACACCGCCACGCACGGCGGCTTGGAACAGCACACTCCCGCCCAGGCCGCGGTCATGGCATTGGGTTTGCCGTTTTCATCATAGACGCCCACCACCCACACGGGAGTGGGAAAGGCCAGGGTGCGGGGGCCTAAGGACTTTTTCATAGCGCCTCCTTTGATGTGATTTTAAGTCGAACGGCGAAAAATGCAACCTCAAGCGAGGGTCGGCCTCTTTGCCCTTTGGGTGAGATTATTTTCTTTTCGCAATCCGGATTATGCTATTTTAGGACCCAAAAAGGTCGGTTCGGACGGAGAAATGTCGGGAATTAAAAGTCGTCTGGAATTGCTAAAAGAACTGGCCGAACGCCTGGCCCGGCGGCGGGAGGAACTGGTGGCCGCGGCCGGGAAAGATATGGGCGCGCCTGCAACCATCGCCGGCCTGGAAGTGGACCTGGCCGCGGACTACCTCAGGACCATGGCGGTGGAAGCGCCTCACGTCCGGGGGAAATCGCCCTACGGCACGGTGGCCGCGGTCTTCCCCTACGACGCCCCGCCCATCATGCTGGCCCGGGTGGGCGGCTCCGCCATCCTGGGGGGGAACCGCTTCCGGTTCAGCCTGTCTTCCCAGACCCCCCGGACGGCCCGGCTGCTGGCGGAGGTGGTGGCGCCTTTCCCGGAGTTTGAGGCGGTGACAGGAGTGGACAACCGCAAATTCGGCGAAGACTGCGTTGAAGACCCCGAAGTCCGGGTCTTCTTCATCTCCGGGGGCGGCCAGTTGGGCGCGGCTTACGCCGAGAAGGCCCTGGCCTTTGACAAGCTCTTTTTTGCCGGGCCCAGCGGGTTGCCGCCGGTTATTCTGTTCCGGGACGCGCCCCTGGATAAGGCAGTTCCTTTCATGGTGCGCCGGGCTTTTATCAACGGCGGCCAGTACTGCACCACCCTGAAGCGGGCTTATATCCACCGGGCCATTTATCCGGAGGTGAAAGCCCGGGTGCTGGCCATGATGCCGGAGATCAAAGTGGGAGCCCCCGAAGACCCCGTAACCTGGATCGGCCCCATCCGGGTGTCCCGCACCCGGGCGCTCTTGGACCGAGCCTTGGAAGCCCTTAAGGAGCCGAAGTTTTTATGGCCTTATCAAAGAGAAGGGGAATGGCAGGGGCCGTTTCTGGTGGAGACCCCGGAGCCTCCCGAGGTGGAACTTTTTGGCCCGTTTCTGGCCCTGTGCCCGGTGGCCGATGATGAAGAGGCGGCGGCAAAAGTGCTCCGGAGCCGGTATCCTTTTCTGGTGTCGTTTTTCGGGACTCCGCCGCCGGGGGCTAAAGAGAAGTTTAAAGACACCTTCGGCATGGTCTATGACAACCCCGACTTTCTCTTCACCCCCTTGCGCCTGCCCTTCGGAGGCAAAGGGGCCAGCGGGTGGATCCTGGAGAACCGGGGCGGGCAATTGGTGAAGCGAGACGGGGCGTTTATATACAGTCAGGAGCTAGTTAGATAATCCACAGATTTCACAGATTACGCAGAATTACAAAAATTCTCGTTCCCAAGTTGAACTTGGGAACGAGAACTTTTATATGAAATCTGTGTAAATCTGTGTAATCTGTGGATTATGCTTTTATCCCATCCCTGGCCCCGGACCTATCAAGAAGCGGTGGCCCTCCAGGAGAAACTGCGCCACCTGGTGCGATTGAGCCTGCTCCCCCGTCCGCCCCGGACGGTGGGGGGCGCGGACGCTATCTGCGATAAGGAGGACCGCCGCATCTTCGGGGCCATCGCGGTTTACCGCTACCCGGAACTGAAGCTGATGGAAGAGGCGGGGCTGGCGGGAGCTTGCCCCTTCCCCTACCGCACCGGGCTCCTGAGCTTTAGGGAAGTGCCCATCCTGGTGGAAGTATTTCAGAAGCTGAAGAATCCGCCGGAAGTGCTGCTGGTGGACGGCCAGGGCATTGCCCATCCCCGGGGTCTGGGGCTGGCTTCGCACCTGGGGGTGGCGCTGAATATCCCCACCATCGGGGTGGCCAAGTCGCGGCTGGTGGGCCAGGGAGAGGAGCCGCCCCGGGACGCGGGCGCCGCCACTCCGTTAATCTGGGAAGGCCAGGTGGTGGGATTGATTCTGCGGACGGCAGGGAATACCAAGCCCCTTTACCTCTCCCCGGGGCACTTGATCACCCTGGAAGAGGCGCGGGACATCACCCTGGGCTGTGTCAGGCGCTACCGGGTTCCCGTCCCTTTACGGCAAGCGGACCTTCTAAGCCGGCATCTGCGGGCCCAAGCGCCGCATTAGCCTTGACGCTCTGGCCTCCGGCCAGCAGGTTTTCCCGGTAAAGCTGACAGATGGGATACTGCCAGTTGTTACACTGCTGACGGCGTTTATCCCATTCCAGCCACAGGCAGTTTTGACAGACCTCCTCAATCTCCCTATTGAGGCAGATCCTCCCCACATCCCCGAAGTTCATTAGATAACCTGGAAAAGATAGTTTCTAAACCACCAATAAACCAAAAAATGGATAAAGTCAAATAATTTTTTCTCTCTCTATGAGAATATATTCACTATATTTTTACAATGATTGTAAAAGGTTAAGATTAATTTCAAGTCGATAGCTCCGGGATTTGGGTTGCACTAGCCTAAGAGCCAAAAAATTAGGGGACACCGGCTTCCGGCCCGTGGCCCCAATCTTCAGGTCAATCGTGAGTTCTTACTCCAGGCGAATCCTGTGCCGGGACGGATGGCTGCCTAAAAAAAGTCGCTTTTTTGAAAAACCAGGGGCGCGGCCTGGGGATGGAGGATTTTGGCCTCCACCACTTCCCCGATGAACAGGGTATGGTCCCCAGCGGTGAAGGTGTCGGTGAGCCGACAGTCCAGGTAAGCGTAAGCCTGGGGCAGGATGGGGGCGCCGGTGGCCGCGGCCAGCCAGTCCAGGCCGGCGAACTTGTCCAACTGGCGGCCGCTTTTGTAGCCGAAACGTTTTCCCAGGTCCACCTGGTCCGGCCGGAGCGCGTTGATCGCGAAGACGCGGCTTTCTTTGATGAGGTCATGGGAATAACGGGGCGGGGCGATGGATACCATCACCAGGAGGGGCTTCAGGGAAACCTGGGACACCCAGGAGGCGGTCATGCCGTTGACCTTGTCTCCCAGGCGGGTGGTGACCACATAAACGCCGTGTACCAAAGCGTCAAAGACCACGCTTTGCATCGGAGGCCTCCTTTCCGGGAGGTGGTGGAAACTCAGGGGGCGCGGCCCGCCGCGCCCCTACGGATTATGGTCGATTGGAGGCGCGAGGACCGGCCTCCGGGGGGTTTTTCCCTTCCTCCCCGGCCAGCCACTCTTCGCAGATCCAGAACCTCCCCACCCCTTGCTCCAGGCGGTGGCAATATCCTTTTAATTTGGGAGACCAATAACGGCAGGTATGGCAGACTTTCAAGGGACGATTTTCCTTTTGCATGTTTGAATCAGTGAGTGAGTAGTAAACTGCTGGCTGCTGTATCTTTGATTGCAATAATATTATCTCAAAAAAATCGAAAAGAAAATCATATCCTGATTGCCACTGTCAACATCCAACGGTTATTGGCCAACCGGCTTGCTGCTCAACGCTCGCCGCTCACTCCCCTAAAATGGTCGAAGCCGGCTCCGGAAATGTCCTCCTCGCCCATTTCGGTGACCAGCAGCACCCGGTCTCCGGGCGTCACCTCTCCCAGGGCCAGGGGAGGCGGCAGCCCGGCCTGGGTAAAGGCTTGCCGCAGGGCTTCTCCCTTCCTCGATGGCGAGGTGAACAGCAGCTGATAATCCTCCCCGCCCTTTAAGGCCAGATCCAGGGGGTCCCGGTTAAGCAAGGAGGCCGCGGTCTTAACCAGGGGGGATACGGGGACCGATGCGGCTTTAACGCGGGCCCCCACCCGGCTGGCCCGGCAGATGTGGAACAGGTCCGTGGCCACCCCATCGGAGAGGTCGATCATGGCCGTGGCCAGCCCCAGGCGGGCCAGCAGCCTCCCGGCGGGAACCTGGGGCCGGGGCGTCAGGTGGGCCTGGATTAGAGGCTTTTTAACGACCGAATCCAGTTCCACCCGGTTTTTCAGAATCTCCAGGCCCGCGGCCGAATCCCCCAAAACCCCGGTGACGTAAATTAAATCCCCCGCCTGCGCCCCGGAGCGCCGCACCATCTCCGACCCCGGAACCCACCCGGTCACCGTCAGGGTAATCACCACTCCCTGGGGGGAAGCCACGGTGTCGCCGCCGATGACCGCCACCCCGAACTCCCGGGCCGCCTGCTGAAGTCCTTGAGCGAATTCCAGCGCCCCGGCCCGGTCCCGGTTCCGGGGCCACCCCAGGGAGAGAAGAGCGTAGCGGGGCTCGCCCCCCATGGCCCCGATGTCGCTGACGTTAACCGCCAGGGCCTTCCATCCCAGCTGGGCCAGGGACATATAGGACAGGTCAAAGTGCACCCCTTCCGCCATGGTGTCCACAGTCCACAGCAGATAGCGGTCCCCATCCACCGCCAACGCGGCGCAGTCGTCCCCGATGCCCAGGATTACGTCGGGGGGCGGCGTTCCGAATTCCCGGGCCAGGGCCTCAATGAAGGCCGTTTCTCCGGAGAGCGGCAACTCATTTTTATTCATCTGAGAATCGACCCCGGAATTTTATTTCAATTTTCCGAATTGTTGCCTTAACTCCGGAAAGGGCCTCTGAAGATCGGCGGCCTCTTGCTGAAACGAAAAACAAAATACATTGACATTAGTGGCACAGGCTTCCAGCCTGTGGGAAGGTTTCTTGGCAGCACAGACTGCGCCCACAGGCCAGAGGCCTGTGCCACTAATATTTTTCTGGTTAATGATCTCTCTCGAAATAGGGAGATTTTTTTTAAGATGCCATCTCTGGATTGCCTTTCCGGAGCAAAGAGAATAATCGATTCAATTATAACAAACCCCTCTGGAAGCTGTGGGAGTTTTATCCCAAGCCCCCGTTTGACGGCGGCGTTATTAACCAGGGCGCCAATCATGCCACTCCGCGCCCAGACGCCAATCGCCCGCCTTTCCCCCCTTTTCCTCATTGACGCGGGCCGCGGGGGTTACTAACTTCAAAACCAGGATTCCCCCGGGATTCATACTGAACGGAGAAGGAGCGAAGGCTGAAGTCTTTCCGAAAGGAGGCCAACGATGGGAAACCCATCTCTTAAAGCCAAGCGGGCTTGGGCCGTGGCTTATGACCCCCAGTATTTTCTCCAGATGGCCGAGGAATACGACGAGGACCGCCTGGAGCAGTTGAATGAGCACCTGACCAAAGGGGATTATGCTCTGGTGAGCGACGACACCCAGGGGTTCGCCGGGGACCTGGTCATTGACTTTCCCTTAAACACCGCGGAGCCGTACCGCGCGTTGATTATGGTGGAAAAGTAGTTTGGCGGTTTAGCGGGTTGGCGGTTTGGCAATTATACATCGAAGCCAACCCGCCGAACCGCGAACCCGCTAAACCGCTCCTTCAATCCCGGCTCCTAAGCTTGGCCAACAGGCGCAGAATCTCCAGGTAAAGCCAGATTAGGGTGACCATGAGGCCGAAGGCCCCATACCATTCCATGTATTTGGGGGCGCCGGCCGCCGCGCCCTGTTCGATGAAGTCGAAGTCCAGCACCAGGTTCAGGGCCGCGATGACGCATACGACCAGGCTGAACGCGATGCCCACCCAGCCGGAGGCGTAGAAGATGGAAACCCGCACTCCGAAGAAAGAGAGGATAAAGGTAATCAGGTAAAACAGGAAAATGCCGCCGGTGGCCGCCGCCACCCCCAGTTTGAAGTTCTCCGTGGCCCGGATGAGGCCCGACTTGTAGGCCAGGAGCAGGGCCAGGCAGGTGCCGAAGGTGAGGGCCACCGCCTGGATGACGATGCCCGGGAATTGAGCTTCGAAAATGGCCGAAATGCCGCCGATGGCCAGACCCTCCAGCAGAGCATAGAGGGGCGCGGTCACCCCGGCCCATTCTTGCTTAAATATGGTCACCAATGCCACGATGAGGCCGCCGATGGTTCCCACCAGCAGCCAGGGCATCACCACCCCGGGGTTGCGGGTTTGAAAAAACAGGTTCCAGACCCAGACGGCGGTAATCAGCACGCATAACAACATGATCAGGGCCTTGTTCACCGTGCCCTGGATGGTCATGGCCTCCGCCGCGGCGACTCTGCCGAAGCCCGTAAAGGTGTCGGCCCTCAGGGCCGGATTTGCGGTGCGCATTTTGCCTCCTTTTAAAGCCCGTTTTGGGTATAAGGCGTCCTCAGCCCTAACCCTAACCCTATCCTGAAACCTGAAACCTGATCTCTCCCCCTGCTCCCTACTTCACGTTAATTACTTTGCCGTCCGGCCCAATGGTCACGGTAAACCTTTTGTACCCCCAATAATCACAATATTTACCGGCCTCCTGGCCCCGGGTTGTCAGGTTGGGGGCGCCGCAGCTGGCCATTACCTGCTCCTGGGTCATGCCCACCACTGCTTCCCCTTTTAAGATGGCCTCTCGAATCCGGGGGTCCAAATCGGGATGACTCTTGACGTAATCCTCCCGGTAGTCCTGAAGGGCCGGGGCGCAGGCGCTGACCGACAAAGCAAGGATAAAAAAAACCGCGATGATCTTCTTTTGCCGCATAAGCGCCTCCAAATTTATCTTTTTTCCCCAAAATAATGGGAAATCCATGATTGTCAAGGGCTTTCTGGAAACTACTCCCGCGGGTTCCCGTCATTGGAATGGGCAGGAAGCTTGACAACCAGGATGGGTTCCCCCGGGGGAGCTTGGGAACGAGTGGAAAACCTTATTCACGGGCGCTGCGAGCACCCTCAAAAATCTGACCCCTGACCCCTGAAACCTGAAACCTGACCCCTGACCTCCGCCTCACTGTCTGTAAGAAAATTTACGACAAAAAAATCAGAAAATGGCTGATTTTCAGTTCGCCTTCCGGCTGTTAAAGTCCTAAAACTCTCCCCCTGTACTTCGGCTAAAATTTGGAAAACTCCATAAATAAGTCCATAAGCTCGAGGGAGGCCTAACTTCCCCTCCCTTGTAAGGCGATATATACGCTTAAAAAGGAGTCGCCTATGAAGAGTGTAGCTGAAAAGATTAAGGAGTTGAAAGAGAAAGAGGCCCAGATCAAGGGTATGGGCGGGGCCAAGGCGGTGGAGAAGCAGCACTCCACCGGCAAGCTCACGGCCCGGGAACGCCTGGACCTCTTTTTTGACCCCGGGACCTTCCGGGAAACGGATATCTTTGTCAAACACCGCTGCGTCAACTTCGGCATGGAGAAGGTGGAAATCCCCGCGGACGGCGTGGTCACCGGTTTCGGCCGGGTGAACGGCCGGGTGGTCTTCGCCTTTGCCCAGGACTTCACTTCCCGGGCCGGGTCCCTGGGGGAGATGCATTCCAAAAAGATCTGCAAGGTCATGGACTTGGCTCTGAAGGCCGGAGTCCCCTTCGTGGGTTTCAACGACTCCGGGGGCGCCCGCATCCAGGAAGGGGTGGACTCCCTTTCCGCCTACGGCCAGATCTTTTATCGCAACGCCATCTCTTCGGGGGTGATTCCTCAGATTTCCGCCATTATGGGTCCCACCGCGGGAGGCGCGGTCTATTCCCCCGCCATGACCGACTTTGTCTTCATGGTGAAGAACACCTCCTACATGTTCATCACCGGGCCGGACGTCATCAAGAGCGTCACCGGCGAAGAGATCAGCTTTGAAGACCTGGGCGGCGCCATGGCCCACAACCAGAAATCCGGGGTGGCCCACTTCGCCTGCGAATCGGACCAGGACTGCATCGACCAGATCAAGACGCTTCTAAGCTATCTGCCCAACAACAACATGGAAGACCCGCCCATCGTTCCTTGCTCCGATCCCGCCATCCGGGAAGACGCGGGCCTGGACGCCATCGTGCCCGATTCGGCTCGGGCCTCTTACGACATGCACGACGTCATCCGGGCCATCGTGGATAACGGGGAGATCTTCGAGCCCCACCATTATTACGCCCAGAACATGATCACTGCCTTTGCCCGGATGAACGGCCGCTCCGTGGGCATCATCGCCAACCAGCCCCAGGTCCTGGCCGGCTGCCTGGACGTGGACGCGGCGGACAAAGCCTGCCGCTTCATTCGCTTCTGCGACGCCTTTAATATCCCGCTCCTCACCATCGCCGACGTGCCCGGCTATCTCCCCGGCAGCGAACAGGAACACCGGGGCATTATTCGCCACGGGGCCAAGCTTCTGTGGTGCTACTCCGAGGCCACGGTGCCCAAGATCACCCTTATCACCCGCAAAGACTACGGCGGCTCTTATTTGGCCATGTGCTCCCGGGACTTGGGCGCGGACATGGTCCTGGCCTGGCCCACCGCGGAGATTGCGGTCATGGGCGCCTCCGGCGCGGCCAACGTCATTTTCCGCAAAGAAATCCAGGCTGCGGAAGACCCCGCGGCCAAACGCCAGGAGATCATCGATCATTACGAGAATCTCCTGTATAACCCGTATATCGCCGCGTCCCGGGGTTTTGTGGACCAGGTCATTGCGCCCCGGGAGACCAGGCCCCGGATTATCGAGGCTCTGGAAGCATTGAGCACCAAGCGGGAGAACCTGCCGCCCAAAAAACACGGCAATATCCCGGTGTAGTAGCGGGTTAGCGGTTTTGCGGGTTAGCGGTTTTGGCTCATTCAAACCCCAACAGCTAAACTGCCAAACCGCCAAACCGCTCCAGAGAAAAACGGAGGTAACCATGGCAGTCAAACCCCAGGTGCTGGCGGCCATCAGCGCGGCGATTCAAGAGTTTATGCTGGAAGAAGAGCTGGCCATGCAGGCCGCGGCCGTAATGGCCCCGGCCGCGCCCCCGGGTCCGCCTCCCAACCTCTGGGGCCTGGCCGGACGCCAAGCGGCCATGCAGCTTCGGACGCTTATGCAGCGCCGCAGTCTAAGGTAGCGGGTTGGCGGGTTCGCGGTTCAGCGGGTTATTTAAAAAAACTAAAGCCAAACCGCCAAACCGCAATACTGCTCAAAAATCAGGAACCAAAGACCTAAGGAGTCAATATATGGCCGGTAAGAATCCCATTAAATTCACCGACACCACTTTTCGGGACGGTCACCAGTCTCTCCTGGCCACCCGGATGCGCACCGAGGACATCATCCCCTTCATGGAGCGCATGGATCAAATGGGCTACTTTGCCCTGGAAGTGTGGGGCGGGGCCACCTTCGACACCACCCACCGCTTCCTGGGAGATGACCCCTGGGAACGCATCCGCACCATCAAGGGCATTCTCAAGAAGACCCCCACCATGATGCTGCTCCGGGGCCAGAACCTGGTAGGCTACCGCAACTACGCCGACGACGTCACTTACAAGTTCGTACGCTACGCTGCGGAGGCCGGGGTGGATATATTCCGGGTCTTTGATGCGCTCAACGACATGCGCAACTGGGAAGTCTCGGTGAAGGCCCTCATGGACGCCAAAAAGGAAGGGCTCATGGCCCACTTCCAGGCCGCGGTGTGCTATTCCCTGACCCAGCGGCGCATGGGGGGTCCCATCTTCAACCTGGAGTACTACGTCGACTTCGCCAAGAAGTCCGAAGAGATGGGGGCCGACTCCTTCGTCCTCAAGGACATGGCCGGCATGGTCTCCCCCAACGACGCCTATGACATCATCAAGGCCCTCAAGGAGACGCTCAAGATTCCGGTGGAGTTCCACACCCACTACACCAGCGGCCAGGGTTCCATGAGCTACCTCAGGGCCATCGAAGCCGGGGTGGACATACTGGACACCTGCCTCTCACCCTTTGCCCTGCGCACCGCCCAGCCGGCCATCGAGCCCCTTCTCGTCAGCGTGGAGCAGACGGACCGGGAAACCGACATGAATCTGGCTGCGCTCATCGAGATCGGCTACGACCTGGAAAAGGTGGCGGTGAAGTACCGGGATCTGCTGGACACCTCCAAGATGGCCCAGATCGACACCGGCGTGCTGCTGCACCAGATTCCCGGGGGCATGTACTCCAACCTGGTGGGCCAGCTCAAGGAGGCCAACGCCTTAGACCGCATCCGGGAAGTGATGGATGATCTCCCCCAGACCCGCAAAGAGCTGGGTTACCCGCCCCTGGTGACCCCCACCAGCCAGATAGTGGGTATCCAGGCGGTGATGAACGTGCTCTTCGGGCGCTACAACATGGTGCCCGCGGAGGTCAAGGGCCTGGCCTTCGGCCTCTACGGCAAGACCCCGGCCCCCATGGACAAGAAGGTGCAGAAGATCATCCTCAAGGGTTACGAACGGGGCGAGCAGCCCACCACCAAGCGGCCCGGCGAGATCCTGGAGCCGGAATGGGATAAGGCGGTGGAGGCCACCAAGGCCCTGGCCAAAAATGATGGCGACGTCCTGGTTTACGCCCTCTATCCCACCACAGGCACGCGCTTCCTCAAATGGAAGTACGGCCTGGAGCCGGTGCCCGAGGAAGTCAAACCCAAGACCCTGGAGCAGGTGAAGCTGGAAGATGACGTCTATACCACCGTCAAGCAGAAAAAGCTTTTCGCCAAGATCAAGGAATACATCGACAGCCTGGAGAAGCCCGCGCCGGAAAAGGGTCCGGGTCTGCGCACCTTCAACGTCTTCGTGGATGGCCAGTACTATGAGGTGGAAGTGGAGTGCACCTCCGGGGCGCCGGTGATCACCGGCATCGCCCCCGCGGCCGTGGCCGCGCCCCGGCTGGCCCCGGCCGCGCCTCCGGCCGCCGCTCCCGCGGCTGCGCCGGCCGCGGCGCCCAAGCCGGCCCCCGCCGCAGCCCCCGCGGAAGCCTTGGCCGCCGGGGAAGTGCCCCTCAGGGCCCCCATGCCGGGGATGATCATCTCCTACGCGGTGGAAGTGGGGGACCAGGTGAAGACCGGCGACCTGGTGTGCGTCCTGGAAGCCATGAAGATGCAGAACAGCCTGCCGGCCCCGGCTTCGGGCACGGTGAAGGCCATCTACTTCGAGCCCGGCGCTTCCGTGGCCAAAGATGCGGTCATCCTGGTGATTGAGAAGTAGTACAGCCGCCCCCGGCTGTGCCAGAGCAGGCGAGGGCGCCAGCGCTGCATTTCAACATTTAGGTAAATCCTTTACCGGGAGGAGGCCGGGATTGCCGGCTTCCTCCCGGGTGCGGCATGAAGGTGAGTTATGGTCAAAATATTGCTGGAAAGATCCATCAAAGGCAAACACGTGGGCAAAATCGTCCAGCTCCTACGCCAGCTGCGGGTCATGGCCATGCAGCAGCCCGGATATATCGGGGGCGAAACCCTGCACGCGGTGGACGACCCCAATTATTACCTGGTCATCAGTTCCTGGGAATCTCTGGAGCACTGGCAGGCCTGGTTTAACAACCCGGAACGTCGGAAACTTCAGGACGAATTGGATAAATATTCGGAATTGCCCACCAAGATTCGGGCTTTTACCTATTAGAGGCGGATTTCCGGGTTATTATTGTCCTTGAACTCCCTTACCCCAGCCCGACCATGCACCCTGGAATCCGGTCCATTCTAAACGGTTATTACTGCTGGAACCCAGCCCGGCGGCGGGTTTGGAACTGTGACCTCGTTTCCCGCGATTATATTACTCGGAGCGGAAAATGGATTACCTTCACCCCCACCCCAGCCCTCCCCCCTCAAGGGGGAGGGGGCAAAAGGAAGGAACTTCTTTAATGCTCCGAGTAATAACCCCCTCCCCTCAAGGGAGAGGGAACAATGGGGCCAGTCTCGGGTCATTCATGGTTTCAAAGACACATAAACGATAGCCCAGGTAAGGATCAGCCATGAAAATTCATGAATACCAAGGCAAGGACCTGCTCAAGAAATTCAAGGTGCCGGCGCCGGCGGGGGATGTGGCCGTTACCCCTTCGGAGGCCCGCACCGTGGCTGAAGAACTGGAGCAAGGCCCCTTTGTGGTCAAGGCCCAGATCCACGCCGGCGGTCGGGGTAAAGGCGGCGGCATCAAGACCGCGGCCACCCCGGAAGAGGTGGAGAAGGTGGCCGGCCAGATTCTGGGCATGACCCTGATTACGCCCCAGACCGGTCCTGAAGGCCGGGTGGTCAACACCGTCCTGGTGGAACAGGCCCAGGACATCGACCGGGAACTCTACCTGGGCATCGTCCTGGACCGCAGCCTGGCCCAGCCGGTAATCATGATGAGCTCTGCGGGGGGCATGGAAATCGAAGAAGTGGCGGCCCGCACCCCCGAACTCATCATCAAGGAAGCGGTGGGCCCGGCCACGGGCCTCATGCCCTACCAGGCCCGGAACCTGGCTTTCGGAGTGGGTCTGGAACCCGCGTTGCTCAGGCCCGCGGTGAGCTTCATCGAAAACCTCTACCGCATGTTCACCGCCCTGGACTGCTCCCTGGCGGAAATCAACCCCCTGGTGGTCACTAAAACGGGGGACCTGCTGGCCCTGGACGCCAAGATCAACCTGGACGACAACGCCCTCTTCCGCCACCACGACCTGGCCGCCCTGGAAGACCCGGACGAGATGGACCCCTTGGAGCACGAAGCCCGGAAGCACCACCTCAACTACATCCGCTTGAGCGGCAACGTCGGGGCCATGGTGAACGGCGCCGGTCTGGCCATGGCCACCATGGACCTCATCAAAGCCGCGGGGGCCGAACCGGCCAACTTCCTGGACGTGGGAGGCGGGGCCAGCGCCGACATGGTGGCCAACGGCTTCCGCATCATCCTCTCGGATCCCCGGGTCAAGGGCGTGCTCATCAATATCTTCGGGGGCATCCTGCGCTGCGACCGCCTGGCCGAAGGCGTCATCGCCGCGGTCAAAGAAGTTAAAGTCCAGGTGCCCATCATCATCCGCCTGGAAGGCACCAACGTGGAGGAAGGGCGAAAACTCCTGGCCGAGTCCGGCTTCACCTTCACCGTGGCCACC
>VGSW01000088.1 GCA_016874915.1 Deltaproteobacteria bacterium | reverse complement strand
CCCTCCCCTCAAACTCCCCTCCCAACCCCCTGCAAGGTTAGGGGCGGCCCGTTGGGCCGCCCCAATGGGTAGCATCTCTCCCGGTTCCCAGGCTCCCGCTTGGGAATCTGTTTGGGTGCAAAGCTCTGCTTTGCTCAAAAGCCCGCAAACCCGGCGGTGTCATGCTGGTTTCCAAGCGAAGGTTAGCGCCCCTATGCGGTCCCAAGCATAGCTTGGGAAATGTAGAGTGCGCACTGCGCACCAATCTTTATGCACTGCGCATCGGTTTTTGGCTGGCAGTGCTTTTATTTGTATGGGGTTGCGCCGGGGAGCCGCCCCGCCGTCCTCCCGCGCTCCCTATGCCTCCCCCGCCGCCGGCCATGCTCGGCCCCCAGGAGGCGGCCCTGGACCGGGCCATCCAGGAATTCTACGGCGCTTCCTATAAATCCGGCGGCACCACCCCCGCGGGGGTGGACTGCTCGGGGCTGGTCCAGACCGCGTTCTTAAGGGCGGGGGTGGCCCTGCCCCGCACCGTGGCCCAGCAGTTCCGGGAGGGCCAGTCCGTGGCCGTGAGCGAGATGCGTTTCGGGGACGTGGTCTTTTTCAACCGCTTCTGCCAGATTAAGAGGTACAACGTGTTCACCGCCGGCATCGTCAACCCGGCCCTGGCCGATGAGGTCTGCCACAACGGGATTTACGTGGGCCAGGGGCGCTTCGTCCACGCCTCTCCCAAGGGGGTGTTCGTCAGCCGCCTGGACGCCGAGGTCTGGCGGGTCTCCTACATGGGCGCCCGGCGGTATCTGCCTTATTAATGCCGTTTTCGGTTTTCGGTCTTCGGTTTTCGGAAAAAACCAATCGAGGCATGGCCGGAACGGGCTGCTCTTGGTTGTTCGGGGATGGAATTAAGTCCCATAATTTGATAAGGTAGGAAAGCACGGGGGAATAAAAAGCTAACCACCTAGACACCAAGAGGCCAAGGGTCACCAAGAAGCAATTTTCGAGCCGTTGAGCTATTGATGCCAATAAAAATTCTTGGTGAAATTTTGTGCCTTTGTAGTGTATTTTTAATCAGCCTGCTATCCGGTAATCCAGGAGAGGACCATGTTCAAAAATCGCCATGCTTTTGCTGCTTGTTTGGCCCTAATCGCCCTGGCGGCGCTGAGTTTACCTCTGGCGGCCCAGGGGCCGCCCATCACCGGCTGGGACAATTGGAGCTTCGGAAATTGGGGGGCGTATCGCGAGTCCATGGGTTTTGACCGGGAGGAGGCGGTGGCTAAACACAACTACTGTCCCACGGGGGGCTGCGTCCTGCGGCTGGACCGGGTGGACATCTCTCCCTTCCGGGCCCGCAAAGGCGACACCCTGACCCTCACCACCATGTACACCCTGCTTACCCCGGAGCAGGTGCCCATCCCCGTGACCTTCAGCCGGGAGATCTTCTACCAGGGGAAATCCCTGGGCAAGGTGAAAGACATTGACGCCCGTAACAAGAACGGCATCTGGAACCGGGAAATCACCTTCACCCTGCCCCCAAACGCCCCGGTGGGCGACTACACCCTGGTGACCAAGGTAAGCACCGGCTTTGCCGAGGACATGAAGAGCGTGCGGTTTTTGGTGGAGTAAAAATTTTCCACCACCAAGACACCAAGAAACAACGACACCAAGAACGACAAAGGAAAATCAAAGCGGTGGCGCTTGAGCGCCACCGCTTTTTTAATTATCTCTGTGAATCCTCTGTGTCTTTGTGTCTTTGTGTCTTTGTGGTTAATCAGCTAATCACCCGCACAGCCGCACCGCCGGGCCTAGAGGCCGCAGCTTCAGGTCATCCTCCGCCTGGGCCACCAGTAGGCGGATGCGGCCGCAACCCCGGGTCAAGAGAAAGTGCCAGGCGTCCTCCACGGTGAAGAACCCTTCCCGGGCGGACACTACTTCAATCTGCTCCGCTTTTTCCCCCAGATTCTCCGCGGCCTGGACGGCGTCAAACCCCTCCGGCGGCTCCGGGCTGTTCACCAGGTACACAATGAGTCCGTCTTTCATAAAACCCTCCTGATAGTTGAGAATGTGAGGAGGCCAGGCCTCCTGGAGCCGAGCCGCCGCCCTCTGAAGGTGCCAAAAAAAATCCCCGGGCCTCAATGGACCCAGGGATGGCACCCAGTTTACTTGATCCCAGGGGGACCCGAAGGCTAAATGGACCTCGGGCCGGCCGCTTCTCCCTGCCTCGGGGCGAAGGCGGTCAGCCAGACGGGCAGGTCTTCGGACTTCCGGATCTCCCTAATCCCTGCGCCTTCCCGTTCCCTTGGCAGGAACAGTGGCTTCCTTGCAGGTTTCGTTCCCGGTTACCGCGGCGGGACCGCGCCGGACTTGCACCGGCTTCCCTTTTCGCCCTATATGGGCGCCCGTCTGCTCTGCGAGTATGATAGTACAAACACCCTTCGATTTTCAAGGGGAAAACAGGAAAGAAATAAATCTCGCCACAGAGGCACAGAGGGCACCGAGAAAAACACAGAGGGAAAAACAATAAGGTGCGCTGGCCGGCGCCACCTCTTTATTATCTCTGGGGACCTTTTGTACTCTCTGTGCCCTCTGTGGTGAATCTTCCCTTCCTTGGTCAAGAATTTTTGGATAAAATAGAAGGGTGGAAAAGACTTTGCCGCGGAATATCAACTACCTCCGCCTCTCCATTACCGACCGCTGCAACCTTCGGTGTTCTTATTGCACGGCCTGGGATAAGTGGGAAAAGCTGCCGGCCGGGGAAATCCTCCGGTATGAGGAACTGCTGCGTTTGGCCGGGGTGGCGGCCGGCGTCGGCATTCGCAAAGTCCGGGTCACCGGCGGAGAGCCCCTGGTGCGCCGGGGGGTGATGGAATTTATCCAGGCTCTTCACCAGCAACAGGGCCTTACGGAGGTTTGCCTCACCACCAACGGGGTGCTGCTAAACGACCTGGCCCCGGACCTTTACGCCGCGGGCCTGCGCCACGTGAACGTCAGCCTGGACAGCCTTGAGAGGGACCGCTACCGGGAGCTCACCGGCAGCGACCACCTGCTGGAAGTTTTAGCCGGCCTGGAACGGGCCGCGGCTCTGGGCTTCCATCCCCTGAAGATCAACTGCGTGGTCTTGAAGGGCATAAATGACGACGAACTGGTAAACTTCGCCCTCCTGGCCCGGGAGCGCCCTTACCAGGTGCGGTTCATTGAGTTCATGCCCACCGTCTCCCAGGAGCAGTGGATTCCCCATTTCCTTCCCATGGAAGAAGTGCGCCGGAGACTGGCCGCGGCCTTGGGCGATGGGGTTCCGGTGGGCCGGAACGCCACTGCGGGGCCGGCCCGCATCTTCCGCTACCCCGGGTTCCAGGGAGAGCTGGGGTTCATCAGCACCGTGAGCCAGCACCATTGCCCCACTTGCAACCGCCTCCGCCTCACCGCTGCGGGCCGGCTGCGCCCCTGTCTCTTTGCCGCGCCGGAACTGGACCTGAAAAGCCCCTTACGCCAGGGAGCCTCTGACGAGGATTTGGGCCGAGTTTTTCGGGAGGCCATCCACCGGAAGACCGCCCAAAGAGACGCCTTTGTACCCGGCCGGGCCATGGTCAGCATCGGCGGCTGAGTCTTAAAAAATCCTAACTATTTCTCTTAATTAAGGTCTATAATATCTAGATTAATCTTGGCGCGTCTTGGCGGGAGAACATAATTTTTCCCGCCAAGCCGCCAAGGCGCAAAGTTTTTACAGGAGAGCGAATAAAAAGGATGAAACTCAGCATAGTGATGCCGGTTTATAACGAAAAAGACACCCTGGAAGAGATCATGCGGCTGGTCCAGGCCACCCCTTATGACAAAGAGGTCATCGTGGTGGACGACGCCTCGGTGGACGGTTCCCGAGATATTTTGATGCGGCTGGCCCAGCAATACGACAACCTCAAGGTCTTTTATCATGAGGGCAACCAGGGCAAGGGCGCGGCCCTGCGCACCGGCTTCGCCCAGGTCACCGGGGACGTGGTCATCATTCAGGACGCGGACCTGGAGTATAGACCCATGGATTATCCGGCGCTGCTGGAACCCATCGAACAGGGGGTGGCCGACGTGGTTTACGGCAGCCGCCTCATCGGCGCCCGGCCTCACCGGGTCCTGTATTTCTGGCACTTCATGGGCAACAAGGCGGTGACCACCCTGTCCAACATGTTCACCAACCTGAATCTGTCCGACATGGAGGTGGGGTACAAGGTTTTTAAAGCCGCGGTGCTCAAAGACATCCGCATCAAGTCCAACCGCTTCGGGGTGGAGCCGGAGCTCACCGCCAAGATCGCCAAACAGGGAGTCCGCATTTACGAAGTGCCTATTTCCTACCATGGCCGGGACTACGCCCACGGCAAAAAGATCACCTGGCGGGACGGCATCGCGGCGATTTTCCATATCCTGCGTTTCAGGTTTTTTGATTAAAACTATCCACAGATTTCACAGATTTTCACAGATTTAATCTATAAAATTTGTGTAATCTGCGTAATCTGTGGATCTAAGTTATGATAAAAGCTAAGGTCTGGCTGGTCAGGGCGGTTCTGCTGCTCTGGAGCGTCCAATTGATCTGGCTGACATGGCATTTCGCCCCGGAGGCGGGGGAACTGGTCGAAAGGGCGGCGGGCCGGCGCTGGGGGGCCGCGGTCCGCCTGGAAGACCCTTTTTATCAATGGCTCCAGACCCTGGCGGAAGTCATCCCTCCCGGCGCCACTTATATCTTTGTGGACGACTACGAGGCGGGGAAGGAAATCGAGGCCCGCTACCACCTCACCCCCCGGAAGCGCGTGCTCCTATCCCCGGAAGTTCCGGCAAGTTTACTCTTCTATGAGGTGCGCCAGGGAAAGGCCACTTTCGTCATTATCCGGGACAGAGACAAGCCCCCGGGCCCCGGGGTCCGGGCCGCTCTCGATTCCCCGGCCTTTCAACGGTTGGACATCCCCGGCCCGGGGCTGGTGCTAAGGGTGGATTACTCCCGCGTCCGGGGGGAATTTTATGATTGAGCCCGCGGCCGGTTTGCTCAGATTGGCCCTGGGTTTGGGGGCGATTTTTTTAGTGGGGTATGGCTTCCCGGCCCCGACGCTGCCAGCCCGGGAAAGGACCCGCCTGGAAGGGGTTGCCCTGAGCTTCGGCATGGGGGCGGTTTTTATTACCCTCTGGATGCTGGCCCTGGCCCTCATGGGCCTCCCTTTCAGCCTGCCGTTGATTCTGACTCCCCTCCTTGTCCTGTCCGGCGTGATTCTGGTCATTAAGAGGTGGCTGGGAAAAGGTAGGGGGCGTAGGTCGCCTACATTTATCAAAACCGAAAACCGAAAACCGAAAACCGAAAACCCGCTATGGGATTGGCTCTTCATCGCCCTCCTGGCCCTGGTCATCCTCTTCGCAGTCCTCCGGGCCATCTTTTACCCCATGTGGGCCTGGGACGAAATCGCCACCTGGGGCTGCAAGGCCCGGGTCTTTTTTGACAGCCGCCGCCTGGACCTATCCTGCATCGACGCCCACAACTATTACCCCAACCTGGTGCCCCTGCTGCTCACCTACCTCTACCTCTGCCTGGGGCAGGTCAACGACCACCTGGTGAAAGCGGTGTTTCCCTTGTGGGGGACCATGCTGCTGGTGCTGCTGTGCTCGTTATTAAGGAGGCTGGGCCTTAACCGCACCCAGGCCCTGGGGACGGCGGCGTTTTTTGCTTTGAACGGCACGGTGTTCATCGTTCACTTGCAGCTTGCTTACGCGGACCTGGCCCTGGCCTACTTCGCCCTGGGGGCCGCGGGGCTTGTTTATCTGTGGCTGAAGGACCAGGCTCCCCGGGGCAGCCTGGCGGTGGCCGCGGTTTTTGCGGCCGGGATGGCCTGGTGCAAATACGAAGGCCCGCCTCTGGCGGGGACCGTGCTCCTGGCCGCGGCCCTGTCGCTGGTCTGGCTGCGGCCCCCGGGCCTGGGTGGCCGCCTCCTGAAGCTGGCAATCCCCGCCTCCGGGCTGGTGGCGGGCTACCTTCCCTGGAAAATTTATCTGATTAAACACCAGATCGAAAGCGGCTCGGATCACGTTTTGAACTTCTACCCCGGCCAGTTCTTCAAGTCCCTGCTTTTCCTGCCCGAAGGCCTTTTTAATCCCTTTCACTTCGGGGTTCTGTGGCCCGCGGCCATTCTGGCCCTGGCCCTGTGCGGACGGCGGCTCTATAACTCCCCGGTGATCTTTCTGGCCCTGTTCCTGGCGGGGAACCTGGTGGCTATTGTTTTGGGCTACGCTCTGGCGCCCACCTCCGCGGCGGAATTTCCCTTCTACGTCCGGGCCACCCTGGACCGGCTGCTGCTGCATCTGACTCCTGTCGCGGCTTTGATGATTGGAGAGGGTCTGAAAGAGGTAAACTAATGGTGCGCCGTCGCACCCTACGTAAGGCCGGTAGCGGCCCTGGCGGCCTGGTTGGTGGAGACGGAAGCCACGAAGAACTGCCCGGGAGTAATGCCAGAAGTGGTGGAGAGAGATATCAACCAGACATTTCATGTGCTATGAAAACCGGACCTCTGTAGGTGCTATTGACACTTAACAAAACGTTTATTGACAAGCCCTTTTTCTTTTGATAAATAAAACTGTTTTTCTCCTTGCTCTGGCCGTTGGGTCCAGGGCCATTAGCCCATAAGGAGTATGCATGCGACGTTATGAATCGGTCTGGGTGGTCAACGGCGACCTCTCGGACGAAGAAGTGAAAGCCGTCAATGACAAGTTCAGCCGGATAATCTCCGCCCAGGGCGGGATGCTGGTGGGGCTGGATGACTGGGGCCGCCGGAAGCTGGCTTACCGCATCAAAGGCGCCGCCCGGGGCTATTACGTCATGGCGGACTTTGCCGGCACTCCGGAGACGGTCAAGGAACTGGAGCGGAACTACCGCATCGACGACCGCATCATTCGCTACTTCACCACTAAAAAAGCGGATCGGGTGGACCTGGAAGCTCTGAAGGCGGAGATGGCCGCCAAAGCCGCGCCCGCGGCGGAGGCCGCGCCGCCGGAGGCTCAAGCCGCGGCAGTGCCCGCGGCTCCTGCCGAAGAAGTCCCATCCCCAGCCCAGGAGGAGTAACCGGTGCCCGTAATGCCCCGCCGTAAACGGAAACAGTTCTATGTCCGGCGCAAGGTCTGCCGATTCTGCGTGGACGCCGGGCTGGCCATCGACTACAAGGACGTCAACACCCTGAGGCAGTTCGTCACCGAACGGGGGAAGATCATCCCCCGGCGCATCTCGGGCAACTGCGCCCGGCACCAGCGCCGGGTCACTCGGGCCATCAAACAGGCCCGGCTGCTGTCCCTGATCGCGTACATTCCGGCGCCGCCGCCCTGATCCCTGGGAGGAACCTGGTGAAAAGGGGCCGAGGTCTGCGCATCTGGCTCTTCTGCCTGGGCGCCCTGCTCCTGGCCTTTCTCGGGGGACAAACCAATCCGGTGGTCTTTCTCCTCACGGGAGTGCTGGTGCCCCTGCCGGTGCTCCTGGTGGGGTGGCGGGTGGGTCCCAGGGCGGCGCTATTTCTGGCCCTGACCACCGCCCTGGCCATCTTCAGCCTGAAGCCGGGCCTGGAAATCATCAAGGCGCACCTGGGCTTTGGAGAAATGCTCCTCATGGGGGTGCTCCTGAGCGGCTTCCACGCTCGGGGTATGGCTCCGGCCCGGGCCATTGTCCTGACGGTGGTGGCCCTTAGCCTCCTGGCGTTGGTCTATCTGGCCGGCGAAGCTGCCTTGTTGAAACTTTCCCCTCAGGAACTTTTGGCCCAGAAAACCCGGGAAATCATGGAGATGGTCAAACAGTTCCTGGAAGGTGGAGGCTCTTCGACCATGCCTTTCGGCGGCACCGCCGCCGAACTGGAGGCCCTGGTGCAGGGCCTGCTTCCGGGGTTGGTGGTGGCCAACATGGGCCTGGTGGCCTGGTTCAATGTGGTCCTGGTCCGCCAAATAGCCTTTGCCCTGGACCGGCCCCAACCGGACACCCAACCGTTGTACCACTGGGCAGCGCCCGAGTGGCTTATCTTCGTGGCCCTGGGAGCGGGTTTCCTTTTACTGGCGCCCGTCAAGGTGTTGCGCTTTTTCAGCCTCAATCTGCTCATCATTTTGGGGCTTCTCTATTTCTGTCAGGGGATGGCGGTGGTCTCCGCCTGGTTTCACCGGTTTTCCCTGCCCCGGATCTTCCGGCTGGTGGGTTATTTATTGCTATTCATTAATCCCATGATGTTCCTGGTCATCATACTGGGGATGATGGACCTGTGGTTCGATTTCCGCCGCCTCCATCAGCCCGAAGAAGCGTGAGGAGGGCAGAACCTTGAAGGTGATCTTAACCGAAGACGTCAAGCCCCTGGGAGACGCGGGTATGGTTGTGGACGTGGCCCGGGGCTACGCCCGCAACTATCTCATTCCCCAAGGCAAGGCTCTGGAAGCCACCCCAGGCAACCTGGCTCGGGTGGAACAGCAAAAGTCCCGGATAATCCAGGCCCGGTTGAAAGAAAAAGAGTCAGCCCTGACCTTGGTGGCCCGGCTGGAAGGGGTGAGCCTCACCATTGCCCAGAAAGTGGGGGAAGGGGAGAAGCTCTACGGCTCCGTCACCGCGGCCATGATCGCCGAGGCCCTGGAAGCCAAAGGCTTTACGGTGGACCGCAAGCAGTTGGACCTGCCGGAACCCCTCAAGAAGCTGGGGACCTACGAAGTCACGGTGCGCCTGGCCCCGGAAGTGAAGGCCGCGGTAACCGTGGAAGTGGTGCCGGAATAAGAGGGTTTTCGGTTTTCGGTTTTCAGTTTTCGGTTTTTTAGCCTTTGGCAACTGGTAGCTTGATTACGCCGAAAAATAACGTTGGACCAACTTAGGGGCGCCCAGTAGGGGCATTCCGCCGCTGTGCCCTGAAGAATCTGCTTATTACTCGGAGCATTAAAGAAGTTCCTTCCTTTTGCCCCCTCCCCCTTGAGGGGGGAGGGCTGGGGTGGGGGTGAAGGTAATCCATTTTCCGCTCCGAGTAATAACTGGTTCGGGTGAGCCAAATGAAGAAACCCAGGGTTCTAAGATTCGGTATGTTGGGGGCAATGGCGCTCGGCCTGTTTTTATCGGCGATTGCGGCTGGCCAGACTGGGGCGCCGGCGCCGGCTGCGGCTCCGCCGCAGGTTAAGCAAGCGGCTCCCCAGGCTCCGGCCCTGGGCGCCCTGGTCTTTTCCCGGGAAGAGCTGCTTTATCACCTGGCGCCCGGTTCCAAACAGCCCCGGAAGCTGGTTCCGGGGAGATATCCGGCCCTCAGTCCCGATGGGGCCCGGCTGGCTTTCGGGAAACCCCGGCAAGACCGGGGCGGGGCCGCGGGGCTAATGGTGCTGGACCTGGCCCGCGGCCGGACTCAGATGGTGGTTAATCCAGGGCCGGAAGGGATTTTCGACATTTCCTGGTCGCCGGACGGCCGCCGCCTAACTTTTCTCAACCGGGGCGACCGGGACCAGGTGGAGACCGTAAATTTCGACGGGTCGGGGCGGGCCGTAGTCGCTCGGGGTGATTTCATGGTCCATCAACCGGTATGGGCCCCCGACGGCCAGAGCATCTATTTTCATGACCTGCACACTTTATTTCAGGTGAACCTCACCGGCCAGGTCTTGAACCGGATTCCTATTACGGACCTAACCGGAAAAGCGGAATCCATCAGCAGCATGGACCGCTTTGCCCCTAATCCGGTGGTCCCCCAACTCTGGGCCTTTACCATGGGGGTGCCGGGCACGCCCAAGTTCGAACGCACCTTCCACGAGCCTTGCGATGCTTTGTTTCTCTATGACTTCCGCACCAAGAAGCGAGTCCGGCTGACGCCGCCGGACATGATGGCCACTTACGCCATCTGGTCCCGAGACGGTAATTTTATTTATTTTCAGGGCTATCGGGAACCTCACTATAAAGAGCCGCGACCGTTTCGCATCTACCGCATCGCCAAAGACGGCAGCGGCCTGACGGAAATCACTAAAGGCGAGCATCCCAGCCCCTGAATACGGTTTTCGGTTTTCGGTCTTCGGTTTTCGGTGAAAAAATAGAAGATTATCAATTGGTTGAACCGGTATAGCGGTTCGTGGTCCCCGCGGTACGTTCCTCTTCCATTCCTTTCTGACTTCCCATATAATTCGTGGGGGGTGCCGGGCGTCGCACTCTTTATTCCGCCCAGGGGGTAATCATGGCCAAAACCAGCCGCCGCCAGACCGCGTCTTCTGACAGCCCCCCGCCCGCCGCGGGTTATACCCCCCCCGCCAGCCCCGAAGCCGAACAGTCGGTTCTGGGGGCCATCATTGTGCGGCCGGAAGTCATGGACCAGGTCGCGGACCTCCTCTCCCCGGAAGATTTCTACCGGGAGGCCCACAGCCGCATCTATCAGGCCATCCTGGACCTCTACCGCCGGGGGGAGCCCATTGACCTGGTGACCATCACCGCGCTGCTCAAAGAGCGGGGCCAACTGGAGGGCGCGGGGGGGCCAGGTTTTCTGGTGGGGCTTTCCGAGCAGGTGGGCTTCGCAGTCAATGCCCAGCACTACGCCGGGTTGGTTCACAATAAAGCGGTGCTGCGCCGTCTTCTGGACTGTGTTCAGGGGATTGCCGCTCAATGCTTGAGCCCTGTGGAAGACGTGGAAGAATTCCTCGACGCCGCGGAGCAAAAAGTCTTCCAGGTGGCGGAGAGTAAAATCCGGCCGGGCTTCAACCTGGTTGGTAAGCTCGTAGAAATGGAAATCGCCACCCTGGAGGCCATCTGGCACCGGGACAAAGGCCGGATCACCGGCGTTCCCAGCGGCTTCAAAGACCTGGACAACCTCACCGCGGGATTTCAAAACAGCGACCTCATCATCCTGGCCGCCCGCCCCAGCATGGGCAAGACCGCCCTGGCCCTGAACATTGCCTTCAATGCGTCTTACGACCACCAGGTGCCGGTGGCCTTCTTCTCTTTAGAGATGTCCAAAGAGCAGTTGGTGCGGCGGCTGCTGAGCAGCGAGGGCAGCATCGACGCCAATCATCTGCGCCGGGCTTTTCTTACCGACGATGAATGGCAGCGTATTCAGGAAGCCGCGGGCCGGTTGCTGGACGCGGCCATTTACATCGACGACTCCCCCGCGGCCACGGTCCTGGAGGTGCGGGCCAAGGCCCGGCGCCTCAAGGCCGAAGGCAAGCTGGGAATGGTCATCGTCGATTACCTGCAGTTGATGAAAGGCCGCCACGACGCTCCTAACCGGGAGCAGGAAATCTCTGAGATCTCCCGCAACCTCAAGGCCCTGGCCAAAGAGCTGAATGTGCCGGTCCTGGCCCTGTCCCAGTTGAGCCGCAAGGTGGAGGACCGCAAGGAAAGAATCCCGGAACTGGCGGACTTGCGGGAATCCGGGGCCATCGAGCAGGACGCCGACGTTATCTTCTTCATCTACCGGGATGAACTCTACCACGAAAACTCCCCGGAAAAAGGCTTCGCCCGCATTTACCTGAAAAAACAGCGCAACGGCCCCACCGGGGAATTCAAGCTGGCCTTCCTGGAAAAATTCACCCGCTTCGAACTGGCGGAAACCTCAGAGCCGCCGGGGATGTTTTAAAAGATTGGGGGGGGAAAGGTAGAAAAGGTTAAAAGGGGAAAAGGTTAAAAAGCATTAAACTTCACATGGAAAAAATTGGGGGAGGATGACATCCTCCCCCAGAGTGTTATTAAGAGTTTCCAGTTCAAGTCCCAGTCTTCAGTTGCCGAGAAACCCTCACCAACTAAAAACTGAAAACTGAAAACTGTATTTAACCCGTCTTCACCTCGATCTTCCGGGGTTTGGCCTTTTCCACTTTGTCCAACTTCAGCCGCAGGACGCCGTCTTTGGCGGTGGCTTCGATGCGGCCCTGGTCGATGACGGCGCCCAGGTGGAATTCCCGCTGGAAGTCGCCGGTGTAATACTCCTGCACCAGCATAGTTTCGCCCGGTCCCAGGGGCGGGCCTACTTCGCCGCTGATGAGCAGGTGGTTGTCTTTAATGTCGATGGTAATTTTATCGCCGGAAACCCCGGGCATGTCGGCCAGCACGGTGATGGCCTCGGGGGTTTCAAATATATCCACCGCCGGCAGGAAGACCCGTCCGGGCCGGCCCCGTTCGGCCTTGGCCGGCGCTTCCGTCTTAGCTTTCGCTTGCAGTTCTTTTTCAGCCATGTCCCGCCTCCTTACGCGGTCTTCACCTGGATTTTCCGGGGTTTGATCTCTTCCGGTTTGGCCATCTTGATGGTCAGGATGCCGTCTTTATACGAGGCTTCCACCGAATTCGGATTTACCGGGCTGGGTAGGGCCACTAACCGGCGAAAGAAACCGGACTCCCGTTCCCGGCGGTGATAGTTGACATCCTTGGCCTCCACCGGAATCTTGCGTTCGCCTCGCAGAATCAGGTTCCCCTCGTGGATGGTGATATCCAACTCCTGGGGAGTGATACCGGGAAGTTCCGCCCGCACGTAGAGATGATCACGGTCTTCGGAAATATTGACCAGGGGGTAAACCCCGGGCTGCCACCTGGCCAACCCCGGGCCCAAAGTCTCTTCGAACAGGCGCTCCATCTGGCGCTGAAGACGCGCCATTTCCCGGAAGGGGTCGGACCAGGGGTCGCGAAAAGTAAAGATAGGCATAACGTTACCTCCTCCGAGTTTTTTATCTCTCCAAATTTTTTAATCACTCTCCCCCAAACGGTCAAGGGATATAGGGGTTGAAAATTATAAGGAATTTCTATAAATCAAAAGGGGATTTTCACGGAATCAGCCTATAAATAAGGAGTACGCCATTGTGGCCAACCCCATAATATTGCCCTTAAAACCGAAAACCCAAGACAAGGCATTCACCTGGGACGACGTGACCTGGGTGCTCCTGGACATGGACGGCACCCTGCTGGATAAACATTTCGACGACTATTTTTGGGAAACCCTGGTGCCCCAGGAATACGCCCGGCGCCAGGGGCTGCCCCTGGCCAAGGCCCGGGAGGAGGTCTTCGCCTTGTACCAGCGGGAAGAAGGCACCCTGAATTGGACGGACATCGATTTCTGGTCCCAGGTGCTGGACCTGGATATCCCGGCCCTGAAGGAGAGCATCCGTCATCTCATCGAGGTGCACCCCGAGGCCCGGGAGTTTTTGCACTACGTGCGGCGCCTGGGGAAAAAGGTCATCCTGGTGACCAACGCCCACTATAAAACCCTGGACCTGAAAATGAACCACACGGGTTTAGGGCGCTATTTTGATGAAGTGATTTCGTCCTTCGACCTGGGGACACCCAAAGAAGACCTGCGGTTCTGGGAGATTTTGGAGGAGCGGCTGGGGTTTGACCGGGACCGCACCATGCTGGTGGACGACAATGCCGGCGTCCTGGCGACGGCCCGGAATTATGGCATCAAGTACCTGTTTTTTAAGGCCAAATCCAGTTCTAAAGAAGAAGCCGAAGCCCATCCGGAGTTTGTTTCCATCGTCAGCTTTCGGGAGTTGATGGAGTAATACAAAGGGACCGCAAAAATGTTTAGAAGTGGGTTCATGTTAATTTTCTTGAACTCATAGCTTAATTTAACCATACCGATTGAATCCTCGAAGACCTTTTATTGGATCGGACTTTTGAGTAATGTCCCTCCTAGTAAATTAATATTCCTTTCAATATCGTTAATTTTTTCAGAAAATATAGAAGAGACAGTTTCGTCAGTATTAATTAAGTAAAGTGCTTCATAATAATGATCTAAAGCCTTTTTCAGTTGGGATTTGAATTTTGCGCGTTCAGCTTCTTTTAGATGATAATTAAAACGTAATTCAGCGATAGTTTTTAAAGTCAGCCTATAATGCTGATCAGTATATGTTTTATTATAAAGCTCTGGTTTATATTTATCTATTTTTGCTAAAAGTTTATTAAGATTGTTTATTAATGGCTTATGGTTATCTGAAAATGGTATTTGCCTAACAATCTTGTCTAGGTCTTGATCAATAGATTTTAGAATCAAATCGTCTTTCTTTTTGATATATTGGCTTATCAGTTCAGAGGGTTTAGGATTTATGGTATTGATATGACGTTGTTCATAAGGAAGCAGCTCTTCAGATTTAATTATTATTACGTTACATCGAGAAAGCTGGGTATCCAAATTATTTGACTTCTCGATTAATGTTACGGATTCGTTAATTATTCTCGTAGCTTGACTAACGTTCAAAACTACTATGGGATCACAATTTTTGCAAAGTCCATTGGCAGTCAAAGATAGAAACCATCCTGATTTATTACACCATTTGCAAGTGGCCATAATAGAGCTCCTTTTATTCTCTCTTCTTGCACAAGGTTCAACACCTCAAGCAGGCTTTCTCTCGATCCTCGCCCCCAGGGCCGAGAGTTTTTCCACTAAATTAGCGTAGCCCCGGTCCAGGTGGTAAACCCGGTGGATTTCGGTGAGGCCCTGGGCCGCCAGGCCCGCCACCACCAGGGAGGCGCTGGCCCTTAAGTCCGTGGCCATGACCGGCGCGCCCTGGAGGGTTTTGCGGCCCCGGACGATGGCGTGGTTGCCGGATACGGTGATGTCCGCGCCCATGCGCACCAGTTCGCTG
>VGSW01000087.1 GCA_016874915.1 Deltaproteobacteria bacterium | reverse complement strand
AACTGGCGGCGCTTAGGACCTAAATCCCCCCAGGGATCAATTAATGAGGCTTGTCGGGGATCGCGTGTACGAATCATCTTTTTGCCATTAACCCGTTGATTTTTCACCGAATTATGCCATAAAAAGCGACGCCCGACAAGAAAAAAATACCATAATCTTAAATTATTTCAAATAATTATATGAAATCGACTTTTTACGAATCCATCAACCTTGAACTTTGAACTGAACTTTTTAGCCGGATGCTATGATTTCAGGGACCGGAGCAGTGATTTAAACAAGGAGGGCTTGGAACCCGGAAGCTGGCACTCCACGTAGGGAAGAAAGGGATAAGCCCCCCATTTTCTTTTGAAAAACGCCACCCCCTCATTTATCCCCAGTCCCAAATTGACGTAATGCTTACCCAGAGCCCGGGCCTTGGCCACCAGCTCATTAAGCAGCAGGTCCGAGACCCCGGGGACCTGATTTCCGGGGGACCGGAAGTTGAACATATAGAAGGCGTAATCCCGGCTGCCGAATTCCGCCACCGTAAAGGCCGACAGGCGGCCGGCGCCATCCCGGGCGGTGAACACCCGGGAGGTGGAGACCGCGGCTATATATTCGGGGATCCGGGAGAAAATCATCCGGGTGTCTTTTCCGATCTTCCGGGAATCCAGAAATTCCGCTACACAGCTTATATGTTCTTCCCTCAGTTCCCCCCCTTCCTCCACCCGCAATTCCCGGGCCGCCCGGTTCAAGGTGTAGAGCAGCTTTCCCTGGAGGGCCGGTTTCTCCAAGTCCAACCGGAAGTAATGGTCCGGGCCGGTGGAACCCAGGGGTCTGAAACCCGGAGGGGCCTGGGGAGCGATGAGGGTGAGGCCTGTTGCCTTGAATCTTTCCTTTGCGGCCTGGAGATGTTCCCGGAGTTTCTCCGCCGCCACAGGGCCTTCCAGGGGATAGCCCACGAAGATGAGCATCTCCCCGGCCAGGTAGCATAAATAATCATCCCGGAGGAAAGGCTCGGCCCCGGAAACCGCGGCGACGTAACCGGGAACCTGCTCGGGGATGCAGGCCCGGCGGTAAACATAATCGCGTTCTTCCGGCTCAAGCATGCTCAGACCGGGTCAGGCATCCATCGTGGTGCAGCAGTTGCCGGATGCCGGGAACATGGGGCGCGCCCACGCAGGCCGCGGCTTTCCCTTTTTCCAGAAAAGGGCGCAGGCGCCGGTAGAGGATATGATCCCGCCCCTGGATCACCGGGGCGGTGCGGCTGGGAAAATGGCCCGTCAGGCTCAGGAGCATCTCCAGATCCCCGGCTAGATACCCCTTTACGTAACGCCGGGAGTAAAATTTCCAGCGGTCCGCCTGTTTTAAAAAATTGACGATTTTCTCCCGGGACAGGGACTCCAAAACATCTATCTGCTCTTCCAGGGTCTCCAGGAACACGATCTCTTTTCCCCGTTCCCGGGCCAGGTCATAAGCCTCCAGGTCCACGGAATAGCGCCAGCCTTGCTTCTCCAGAAAATAAGTCCACAGGGTGAAGAAAGCCATCCAGGGCTTCATCCCCTGGACCAGGTCATGGACATAGGCCTCCGCGGCGGAAGTTGTAAGGGAAAGAAGTCCTAAAATCCGGGCCTCCCGGAGGGAAGGCCCTAAAACTTGCGCCAGCCGCCCGATGGTGCGGCGGTCCAGCAGGGTGAAAAGATGGGGGGCCTGGCGGTCATGACCCGCCTGGGCCACCCGGGTCAAACTCTCCTGGTCCAAGGGGCCTTCAAAGAGGACCGTGTCCACCTCCTGAAAGTATCGGGCCAGAGATTTTTTAAAGCTGTAAGGGAAAAAATGGGCCGTTCCCACGAGCCAGGAGGGGCTTTCCTGTCCCTGAACCCGCCAGATCATCTTCATGGGCTTTTCCGGTTTGAAAAAGAGAGGCATTTCCCCCTTTTCCCTAAGCGCTAATTCCACTATCTTTGCTTTGAAAAGTTGTTTTTGGGGGAGGGGGCCAAGGGCGCCCGCCCTTGCCCCCTCCCCCAAACCCTTAAGGGGTAATAATCGGGCTGGAAGTCGGGGCCGCAGGCCCCGACTTCCTCAGCCCCCTTAAAGGGTTGGGAGAGGGGCTTGGGGGGAGGGCAGGGAGCGTTGCTCCCTGCCCTCCCCCCAAAGTAACATCCTTTCTTGCTCATGGAGTGAGCCAACGGGTCATGAATGAATGTTGCTGTAATTCCGAAAGAGTCCGGTTCTTAAACGCGGCTTCCAGCATGTCCGCGGTTCCAGAGGGACGTGAATATGGACGGTTTGCGCCATATCAGCCTGCCCATTTCGTACGGCCGGGTGGGCCGCCCCCCCCACTTTTCCTTGAACCGCCGGATGCCGGGGCTAACCCCCAGGCCCAGGTGAATGTAGGTCTTTCCCTGTTCCTGGCTCAAGGCGATCATTTCCGCCATGAGGAGATCCGAAGCATAAGGCGCCGGGTGCCGCCAGGAGCGGCAGCCGATGATATATGCGGCAAAACGGGGAACCGCCAGGTCCACTACATAAAAGGCTGTCAGGTTCCCTTCGTGGTCATGGGCATCCAGGATCAGGGCGGAAGGGGATTTCCCCACGTAGCGGGGCATAGACAGATACAACTCCCGCATCCGGGGATGGGGGTTCACCCGCTCCAGAAATTCTCGGATAAGGGTCAAATGCGGTTCGGTGCAGGCGGTGGTCCGGGTGACCGTTAAATTTTCCCGGGCCTTGGACACCGCCCGCTGCAAGGGGCGGGGGATGCCGGCTGGCATATCCAGGGTAAAATAGTGGTCCCTTTCTAGTTCCGAGAACCGCCCCTCCCAATCCCCTGGCAGCCGGGGGGCGATGACCCAGACTTCTCTGGGGCGGAATTTATCCAGGATTTCCCTTACCGCGGCTCCAAAGCGCTCCAGAAGGAATTCCCCTGAAAGGGGGTAGCCCACCATGATGGTCCAATCCCGGCCCCGAAGCCCAAAATAGTCGCCCCACAGAAAAGGTTCGCCGCCGGACACCTGGGTCATCAAGTCCACCAGGTGCTCGGGGATATAGGCTTGCTCCAGGATATAGGCTTTTTCAGCCGGGGATATCATGTAACCGTCGGCATATGGCGTTGGAAAAATACCCACTTTAGGATATCATTTACCGCCGTCGAAAGCAGCGTCGCCGGATCATGCTTCATAAAAAGTTGCCAGTTGCCGTGGGCAGTTCTCAGCGAGAACGCCATCCATTCATTCGCCCTTTATTGCCAGGCTCACCCTTGGCAAAAGGAACTTTTCAAGAAGTTGACAGGAACCTTATAGGCAAAAATTCTTCACCGCGGGGAATGACCTAGTGGATTTTGCCAAGATTTCAACTTATCCTATGAACACCAAGGGCCAAAAAAAGGAGGTTAGTCATGCCGGTTAAGGATTGGATGACCAAATCCCTCATCACCATCGATGAAAACGATTCCATCATGCGGGCCTCCAAGATTATGAAGGCCAACAATATTCAGCACCTGCCGGTGATGAGCAAGGGACGGCTGGCGGGCATCGTGTCCGACCGGGACCTGAAGGAGGCCCAGCCTTCCCAGGCCACCACCCTGGATATCCACGAAATGTACTACCTGCTGGACAAGGTCAAGGTCAAGCACATCATGCCCAAGCAGTTGTACACCATCGCTCCGGAAGACACCGTGGAAAAGGCCGCGGGGGTCATGCTGAAACACAACATCTCCGCCCTGCCGGTGGTGGGCGCCGCAGAGCAGATGGAGGGCATCATCACCAAAGGCGATATTTTCCGGGCTTTTGTTTCCATCTCCGGCATACACCAGGCCGAACTGGCCATAGGTTTTGAGTTGGAGGATCGGCCGGGAACCATCGGCGCGGTCTCCAATGTTATTCGAGCCCACGGCGGCCGCCTGGCCAGCATTTTAACCGGATATGAGAAGGCGCCCCCGGGCCACCGCCGCGTCTTTATCCGGGCCCGGGACGTGAAGGACGAAGAGGCCCTGCACAAGGAGTTGCAGAGCAAATTCAAAGTCTTATATTTTACCCATGATAAAGTGGAATAATTGGAACTGCAGATGAACGCAGATGAACACAGATTAATAATCTGTGGAAATCTGGGTAATCTGTGGCCAAGAAAAGGAAGTTCATAATGGCCAACGAATCCGATGCCTTATCCTACCGCCGCCGCTATCGCGGCCTCATCGGGGTCAAGAGCAAGATGCCCATCCGGGACATGTCGGTTTTAAGCCGGATTTACACCCCCGGGGTGGGCGCGGTCTGCCGGGAGATCGACAAGCACCCCGTGGCTTCCTATAAATACACCTGCCGGGGCAATTCCATCGCCCTGATTTCCGACGGCAGCGCGGCTTACGAATTCGGCAACATCGGGGCCGCGGCAGTGCTGCCCAAACTGGAGGCCAAGAGCGCGGTGTACAAGACCTTTGCCAACGTGGACGCCGTGCCCATTGCTCTCAAGACCCAGGACCCCGAAGAAATCGTGGAAACGGTGCGGGTCCTGGCCCCCACTTTCGGAGGCTTTTGCCTGGAAAGCATCGCGGCGCCCAAGTGTTTCATGATAGAGACCCAGATTCGGCGGGCGGTGCGGGTTTCGGTGCTGCACCATGAGACCCACGCCTCGGGCATCATCGTCCTGGCCGCGCTGTTAAATGCCCTCAAAGTGGTGGGGAAGAACCTGTCCCAGGCGCGCATCGTTATCAGCGGGGCTGGCGCCGCGGGCATCGGGGTGGCCAAGGCTCTTCTGGTGGCCGGGGCCGACCAAATCACCCTCACCGACCGGCTCGGCGCCCTGCATGTGTACCGACCCGTGGGGATGAATTGGGCCAAGTCGGAGATCGCCCGCCTGGTCCGGCCTCTGGACGTCAAAGGGAGCCTGGGAGAAGTAATTAAAGGCGCCGACGTGTTCATCGGGCTTTCCGCCGCCGGCCTGGTCAACCGGGAGATGGTGGCCAGCATGGCCCCCGACCCCATTGTCTTTGCCCTGGCCTTGCCGGAGCCGGAAATCAGCGAAGCGGAAGCCCTAGCCGGAGGCGCCGCGGTGGTGGCCACCGGCCGGGCCGACAGCGACAATCAGATCCGCTCCTCCCTGGTCACCCCGGGATTTTTCCGGGGTTGCCTGGATGTGGGGGCCCAACGGGTCAACATCCAGATGTTCCTGGCCGCGGCCAAAGACCTGGCCGCCATGATTCCCGAAGAAAAGCTGGCCCCCGATAACATCATCCCCCGGCAGATGGACTGGCGCATCTCCCCGGTGGTGGCTCGGGCCGTAGCCCGGGCGGCCCAGGAAACCAAGGTGGCCCAAATCAATCCGCCGGAAATGACCCCGGACCAGGTTTATGAGCGCACCGAAAGGTACATCTACGAAGGCGAGTTGGGTTGGCTGCCTTCCGAAGGCCAGGACTATGGCAAGCTGAGCATCAACGAGGAAGCCCTGGAACTGCACCGCCGCTATACCGGCTGCGTCCAGGTGTTCACCAAGGTGCCTATAAAAGACGAGATCATCTATAAGCGCCTTTACGCCCCCGCGGCGGTGGCCGAAGTCATCCAGAAGATTCTCCAGGACCCCATGGCCGCCTACGACTTTACCTGTAAAAGCAACCTGGTGGCCATCGTCACCGACGGCAGCGCGGTCCTGGGCTATGGAAACATCGGCCCTCGGGCGGCCCTGCCGGTTATGGAAGGGAAAGCCATCCTGTTCAAGACCTTCGGCGGAGTAGAGGCATTCCCCATCTGTATCAGCACCCAGGAATCCGACGGGGTGGTGGCCCTGGTGGAAAACATCTCTCCGGCCTTCGGCGGGGTCAACCTGGAAGATATCTCGTCGCCCCGCTGCTTCGAAATCGAGGCCAAACTGCGGGAGCGCCTGGACATCCCGGTCTTCCACGACGACCAGCACGGCACCGCGGTGGTCACCCTGGCGGCCATCATCAATGCCTTGAAGATTATGGACCGGAAGCTGGAAGAGGTGAAAATCGTGTTCAACGGCGCCGGAGCTTCGGCCATCGCCACGGCCAAGCTGATCATGAAGGCCGGCGCCCGGAACCTGACCATCTGCGACACCACCGGCGCCATTTATCCGGGCCGAACCAAGGGAATGAACCGCATTAAAATTGAGATGGCAGAAATCACTAACCCGGATCGCCTCACCGGCAGTCTGGCCGACGTTCTCAAAGGGGCCGAGGTCTTTATCGGCCTTTCCGGCCCCAACGTCCTCACCCAGGACATGGTGCGGTCCATGGCCCCGGACCCCATCGTCTTCGCCCTGGCGAATCCGGACCCGGAAATCCACCCGGGGGAAGCCCGGCAGGGCGGCGCGGCGGTGGTGGCCACGGGGCGCTCGGATTTTCCCAACCAGGTGAACAACTGCCTGGCCTTTCCCGGCATCTTTCGGGGGGCCCTGGATATTCGGGCCCGGGCCATCAACGATGAAATGAACATTGCCGCGGCCCACGCCATCGCCGGGCTGGTGGGCAAGGACCTGGACGCCGGCCATATTCTCCCTCAGGCCCTGGACTTCCGGGTACCCCCGGCAGTGGCCGAAGCCACGGCCCGGGCCGGCCTGGAAACGGGAGTGGCCCGCATCCACCTGGAGCCGGAGCGGGTGGCTCGCCATACCCGGGAGTTTATTTACGATGAGCGGTTGTCGTTGATTTAAGTTTAACCTCATGCCAAGACGCCAAGACGCATAAGTAAAAGGTGGCGCGGCAAAAGCCGCGCCCTTCGTCTTATTTGCCTCGTTTTTTTCGTCTTGGCTTGAGGGATTAACCAATTTTACTTTCAAATGAAACAAATTCGCTAACTTAACATATAGATATTATTTATCTTTTTAACAGAAAACCGAAAACCGAAAACAGTATTATTTGCTTTCCAGGACGAACACCCCTTCCCACTCATCCGGCGGCGGCTGCTGCTGGAAGCGGCGGCAGCGCTCCAGAAAGACCCGGGCCGGGACGTCTTCCGGCTTTAGGCGTAAAACCTTTTGAAAGAGCTTTTCCGCCCTGGCCCATTCCCGCCTGGTGTATTCTTCCCGGCCGGCGGCAAACACCTCCAGCCAATCTGGGGTTTTCCCCTCCCGGCGGCCCAGCAGCTGCACCAGGAAAATCTGGGCCAGCAGGACCTGGGGCAAAGCCAAAGACGGCGCCTGGCGGTCCGCTTCCTCCAGCAAGGCCCGGGCTTCTTCCACCCGGCCGGCCAGCAAGGCAAAATATCCCGCCGTGGTGGTTAGAAGGGGGGAACGGAGCTTTTGCCGGGCAGTATGGCTGAGGTGGTATGCCCCTGGAACGTCCCCCCGACGGTAGCGAACCAGCGCCAGTCCGATGACAACCCGGTCATCCGGACGGCGCACCCGGCGGAAGTAGGCTTGGGCCTCTTCCAGGGCATGGTTCTGCAAGCTGATCCAGAGCCCATTAAAGCCAAGGCCCGGTCGTTTTCCGGGTCCAGTTGGAGGGCCGCCTGGGCCTCCTGCCGGGCCTGGGTTAGATGGCCCTGATCGTAATAGGTTTCCCCCTGGCGCACGAGCGCGGCGGCCCTGGAAGCCGGCGCCGGCTGGGCCGCGGCCTCAGGTAAAGCCAGGGGCAGGTCCCGGGAACTGAAGATGCCGGGATAATAGAGGGACCACTGCACCGCGTCCGCGGGCTGCACCAGCACCCTTTTGGTGGGCGGCTGCCCCGGCCGGGCCGACCCCTCTTCGCCCGGCTTCAGGTCCAGTTGTCCATACGGGTTAATGAGGCGCAAGCCGCCTTCCAGCAGGGTGAGAAGGGTGAGCCCGTCCAGGGCTACCTTGAGGTTAAACTCGGTGCCCCGGATGGCCGCGGTCACCGCGGGGGTTTCCAGTTCAAAGCGGAATTTCTCATTTTTATTGCGCAGCCAGACCTCTCCCTGGCTCACGCGGTAAAGGCTGGCCGCGGCTTCTTTCACCGCGGCGGGGACGACCTGGCCCAGGGACAGCCGGGGGGAAGGCGCGGCGCTTTTCAAGGCCATCACCGTATTTTCATTGAGCTTGAGCTGGCTCTCATCCACGCAAAGAATCGCGGCCCGGGAAAGAACCCCGGTTCGCACCTCATCCCCGGCCCAAAGCTCCTGGTTCAGCCGGGCCGCCTCCCATTCCCGGCCCTCCCCCCGGACTTCCACCTGCCCCTGGAGATATACCAGTTTACCCGCCAGGGGAGGCGAAGCCGCACTCGATGAAACTGTCGCGGCTATTAAGACAAGGAAAAGAAATAAGGCTATTTTGGCTTTTCGCGGCATCAAGCTGCCATCCATAGCCCAGGCGAGGCTTTACGGCTTCTGATTCAAAGAGACCTGAATGTTATTATGCGCATAATATATCGGCTTCAACAACCATTTTCATAAATCCCGGGCAGGCGCCGGATATTTTTCCTCTTTAGCGGTTTCAACAAATCTTCCCAAGATAACGTTGATTTTTGCCGGCTGCTGATTAGTTTTTGAAAGAAACCGATTATCTATGAGCCGTATAGGCGCATCTAACCGCCGGGAACCGAGGGGCGGCCCGGGCGACAAACCGACGCCGACGCTATTGGAGGTATGACCATGTTACCCCTGGATGTGCACATCGAAGGCCAGCAGGTGGAAATCCTGCCGGAATGGCGGGAAAAGATCGAAGAAGAACTGGCCCGCTTGCAGAAACACTATCATGACCCCATCCTCCACGCCCGGGTGGAGATTATCGGCACCAAGCACCACCGCCACGGAGCCTTCGAGGTCCATCTGGCCGCCACGGTCACCGGGGACACCATTACCATCACCCGCCAGGGGGAATTCGTTCATCCCCTGCTGGTGGAAGCTTTTGACGTCCTGGACCGCCGCCTCCTGGAACGTTCCCATGCCATGCAGCGGGAGGTGAAGGTCCACGAGGAACACGCACGCCATGGTAAGGTCTTGCGGGTTTTCCCGGAAAAGGAATACGGCTTTATCGAGGCGGAAGACGGCTCGGAAGTCTATTTCCACGCCCACGCGGTGAAAAAAGGGAAATTTTCCCATCTCGCTCCGGGGCAGAAGGTGACCTTCGGCTTGGAGGAAGGCGACAAAGGCCCCCAGGCAAATTGGGTGAGGGTGGCCGATTAGGAGGTTTCAGGTTTTAGGTTTCAGGTTTCAGGTTCTGGGTTCTGGGTCTTGGGTTGTAGGTTTAGGTTTTGGGTTTGGTGGGGCGGGCCTCCGTGCCCGCCAAACTTAGTGCACCATTGTTGCCGTCAAACCGTAGGGGCGGGGTCACCCCGCCCGTAGCAGCTTTCAGGTTTCAGGTTTTAGTTTTTCAGGTTCTGGGTTTTCGTTTTTTGGTCTGGTAGGGAAGCCTGCGGCATTATACCGTTCTCGGTTTTCGGTTTTCAGTTTTCGGTTAAAAGAAATTAGATTATCAATGAGTTAGCCATAGAATTTGTTGCATCTGAAACTAAACTTGGTATTAATTACCGCCTTGACGGCATCCTGTTATAAGCCCTGGAGATTCGTTAGGTTCGGATTGAACCGGGACGGGCGCGGGCCGCCAAAACAAAAAGGGTGCGGCGGGCGCACCCTTTTGCTTTCAATCATTTTTATAATTTTCTGCGTTTCAGGCGGAAAGCCGCTTCCGTCTTTTCCCCAACATCCATAACCCCGCCAGGCCCCCTCCCAGTAGCCATATCCCGCCGGTTATGGGGGTCAATGCGAGATCAGCAAAACCGGCCCCTTCCAGGGTGATGGTATAGGGTTCGCCCGGCCCTTCCCAGGCGCCTGACCAACTGGAAAGGGGAAGACCCGCCCCGGGGCCATCGGGAGTGCTGACATAATTGCCATCCGAAGCCAGGAGATTTTCCCAAGTAAAAATATTTCCGCCGGAGCTGTAGGGACCATGGGGAAAATTGGAAATGGCCAGATAATATATGCCGTTGGACGGCGGCTGGTAGATGGTGCCCTTGGAGAGTTTGGGGGATCCACCAAGATAATCATCGTCTGCAATGACCCCCAGGCCGGAACTGTTAAACAACCATAGCATGGGGTCCCAGCCCAGACCCGTCTGGGCGGTGAAATTTACATGGTCGGTGATCTGAATTTTGTATAAATCAACATCCGTTCGGTCAAAGAACTGGCCGGAAATCTGGGTTAGCGGACCGCTCCCCGTGGTCACCTGGGCGGTCCCCAGCAGCGGTTCCGCGTCCCCCGTCTCATTCCAGGTGGCAGCGTAGGCACCCCCAGCCATAATAGCCAGGGCGGCCATTACAACCAGCAACCGATTTAAACCCCGGAAATTCATGGCCTTGCTCCTCTCTTGAAGAGGGACGCTCCCTGTCCGTCATTAACTCTTGCAATTATTGCGTCAGTAAAGGGAATTCGGTGGCGTCCGCACCCGGCGCGCGGGTTATGGAAATATAGCCTTCTCCGGTTGACACGCCCTTATAGCGTATTACTTGAGGGCTTTACGCCGCCTCCGCAGCAGGCTTATCCCAAGCAGCCCTGAGCCCAGCAGCAGTAACGTGGAAGGGATGGGGGTGAGTGGCGGGGGTGGCGGTGGCGGTTCTGTATAAGACAAAGAAAACATATCGAAATTGGTTTCATTTACGGGGCTCGACACGATGATCTTCAGGAGGTCGCCGTCATAAGTAGAATCCGCGGTGTAGCTGAGGAATATATGATTAAAAGTATGAGATGGGGCAGTCCCAGAATACTGGTTAAGAACGTGATCCACGCCCCCGCCGTCCCGCGCTGCCAGTTGCACGGTATATGAGGGAAAGTCGTCAGGGAAAATGCCCCCTACGAAAAAGTCCAGAGAATATTGATAACCATGGTGGACGGTCGCCGTGAGCACCTGGGACATGGACGCCCCGGTCACGTAGGCCACATAATACCCATCCGGCACCGATGGGAATGCCGAAGGACTGTAAATGCCGATCACAGCCCCGCTGTCCTTGTTCCAACCCGGTATCGTTGACCCCGTCCCCCCACTTTCGAAGGAAGGATTATTGATGGGGATGCTACCGGCCCAAACACTGACAGGAATGGCCAACATCAGGACCGCCACTGCCACCAGCCACGCAACTTGGAGTTTTTGGAAGGTTTTCATGAGGCGCCTCCTCTCCCGGTAAAGGTGTGAAATACCGGTTTTCCCCAAAGAAATTTCCACTCCTTGGTTGATTGGCGCCCCTTTCCTAGGGCGACCCTCAGTTAAGGGGTTGCACATTAAACAGACCACCCAGGTCAGCGAAATTACAACAAAAATTAATTAATGTCAAGGTTTTTTTAAGAGATATAAATTTCTGTTTAAATTCTTGTGGGTGACCCTTTACATATTCCGGTAACCGGCAACCAGCAAGGGCAACTTCATGTTGGGGCTTTTGGGCTGCGGCCCAAATAATCTCGTAAGTGGCCGGAATGGAGCCGTTGCTTCCATACATGGATTTATAGATTGCGGTGAACGCTCTTAAAAGCCTTGGCGAAAAAGGCCGAGGCCGGGGATTGGTAGCCCCGGTGGCCTGGAGGTCCTTGAGAAACTGGACCACCGAGGGGAAGCTGACCGTCAGTTGCTTCCGCAACAGGTCAATCTGGCCGAAGCCCGCCTGGTTAAGCAGCCGCGTCCAGGCTTCCGGGTCGAGAAAACTCTGGGCCGGGATCGCGGGAGCCGCCGCCATTCCCAAGGAACCGGCGGCAGTCGCCAGCGAGACGCCCAACTCTTGAAAGGTCCGGGGCCCCAGGGAGGAGAAGGCCAGGGTACCTCCCGGCTTGAGACTTTGATAACAGGCCGCCAGGGCAGCCTCGGGCTGGGTGAGCCATTGAAAGGTGGCATTGGCGATGACCAGGTCAAAAGCGCCTCTCCCACCCCAGGCTTCGGCGTCCGCCACCACCCAGGCCACTTTAGGGTCAAGCCCCAGCCGCTCCCGAGCCCGCTGCACCAGGACTGGGTCCAGGTCCAGGGCCACCACCAGCGCCTGGGGGTTAGTCCGGCGCAACTGCTCCGTGAGATAGCCGGTGCCGCAGCCGATCTCCAGGATGCGCCCCGCCCCGGCCGCCGCCTCGTCGGCCCGCCGTAGCAACTCTTGGGCCATGAACCGCTGCACCGCGGCATGACGGTCATAAGAAGCCGCGCGCCGGGCAAAATTCCGCCTAATGCCTTGTTTGATTTCCATGATTAGAGAATTTGGTTATCGGGGGAAGGGGCCAGGGGCGCCCGGCCCCGGCCCCTTCCCCCAAACCCCCATCCCCAACCCCTTGTAGGGGCGCAATTTATTGCGCCCGACTCCAGCGGGCGTGATAAATCACGCCCCTACGGGGGGCTGGGAGGGGAATTTGAGGGGAGGGCGGGGGACCCTTACGAAAAATTGTCCTCCGGCCCTGTCCCTTCCCTCAAAATATCCTCCAAAACTTCATTAAAACGCGCCGTCTGGGTCAGGAACGGCAGGTGGCCCGTGTCCAGGAACAGGTGGAACCGGGAGCCCGCCAGGCGTTCGTGCAGAAACCGGGCCTGGGCCGGGGGTACAATGGCGTCCGCCTCCCCCTGGGCGATAATGACCGGCGCCTGAATTTCCCCCAGTTTTTCCCGGCAGTCCTGCCGGAGCAGGTAATCCAGGCCCGCGGCCAGGTGCTCCGGAGACGCCGGGGTGTCAAAATGGCGGATAACTTCCTCCCGGAAGACCATCTCGTCGGGGGCCAGGGAGTTTAGAGCAAACTCTCTGACCACCCCCCGGGGGTCCTGAAGCAGCCCCTGGCGCATGGCCCGCACCGCCGCGGCTGGCTGGCCCCAGGGGTGGTCCGGCCGCCGGCAGAAGGAGGCAGCCGCGGCTACCAGGATCACCGCGCCGGGCGCGGGTTTCTGGTCGGCCAGGGCTTCCAGGAGCAGCATCCCCCCCAAGGACCAGCCCACCAGCACACAATCTTTTAGGGACATCCCCGCCAAATAATTTTTCACCCAGGCCGGGTCCCAGGCGGGGATATCCGGGGCCAGGACTTCCATAACCGCCCCCCAGGCATCCGTCTGCCGCTGCCAGATACGGCCTGTAGTCCCCCAGCCATGGAAAAGTACCAACCTATTCATTAACGCCAGGCTAAATGGGCCATAAATACGGATAAGAAAAACATCTTCAAGGTACCGAAGCAGGCTTCGGCCCCATCTGCGTTCCCAAGCAGTTGAACATGAGCCTTCGGCTCACCCGTAAATTATGAAAAATTCCCCTTGCCTCTTGCCCTTAACTTTGAACCTTGAACTTTGAACTTTTCAGAGCAGGAGCTTGGGAACGAGAAGTAAAAACTGCCTTACCAAACTACTAACTGCCAATTGCTCACTGCTCACTGCTCACTCTTAATTTCCCCGCCAGCCCCACTATAGTCTCCAGCGCGGTCTCCAGATCCTCCCGGGTGTGGGCCGCGGACAGGGAAAACCGCACCCGGGCCTTTCCCGGCGGCACCGTGGGGGGCCGCAGGGCCACCGCCATCAGGCCATGCTGCCGCAACGCCGCGGAAAATTCCAGGGTTGGGCTATTTTCTCCCACCAGGACCGGAACGATCTGGGTTTCGCTCCCCAAAGTGTCCAGGCCCGCATCGGCCAGCCCCCGACGGAATTTGGCGGCCTCTTCCAGGAGATAGCGCCGGGGTTCCGGCTCGCGGGCCACGATTTCCAGGGCCCGGCCGATGGCCCCCAGGACCGGCGGCGGCAGCGCCGTGGAATAGATGAACGACCTTGCCCGGTTGTGGAGATAATCGATGAGCCGCCGGTCCCCGGCCACGTATCCCCCCAGGGACCCCAGGGCTTTGGAAAAAGTGCCCATGTGGATGTCCACCCGGTCCGTGAGGCCCAGGGCTTGGGCCAGGCCGGCGCCATTCGCGCCCAACACCCCGGTGGCATGGGCTTCGTCAATCATCAGCCAGGCCCCGTACCTCTCCTTGAGAGACACCAGGTCCGCCAGAGGGGCCAGGTCGCCGTCCACGGAAAATACCGAATCGGTGATGATCAGCCGCGTCTTGGCCGACGATTTTTTCAGCAGTTTTTCCAGGCGGTCCAGGTCCAGGTGGGGAAAGCGCTCCAGGGCCGCGCCGGAGAGCTTGATGCCGTCATAAATGCTGGCATGGTTGAGCCGGTCGCTGAAAATCATGTCCCCCGGCCCCGCCAGCGCCGCGATGACCCCCACGTTGGCCATATAGCCGGTGCTGAAAATCACCGCGGCCTCGGTGCCTTTGAACGCGGCCAGCCGGACTTCCACTGCTTCGTGGAGGGCCAGATGCCCCACCACCAGCCGGGAGGCCCCGGCCCCCGCGCCCCAGCGGGCCGCAGCCTCCTGGGCCGCGGCCACCAGCCGGGGGTCCTGGGACAACCCCAGATAGTCATTGGAAGAGAGGTTTAGAAGGACCTGTCCCTCAACCCGCACTTTGCCGCCGGGGAGCACTGCCTCCACCACCTGCAGGCGCCGGCGCAGGGCCTGGCCCTCCAGGGCCTCCAATTCTTGAGCCAATCTTTTCATTGTGGGTACTTTTTTGGGAGAAGGGGCTAAGGGCGCCTGCCCTTACCCCCTCCCCCAAACCCCCACCCCTAATCCCTTAAGGGGGAATTAATTTGGCCGGGGAAGGGGGAGCCGCAGGCTCCGCCTTCTCCAGCGCCCTTATGGGGGTTGGGAGGGGGGCTTGGGGGGAGGGCAGGGGCCGTCGGCCCCTGGCCCTC
>VGSW01000086.1 GCA_016874915.1 Deltaproteobacteria bacterium | reverse complement strand
TCTGGAAGCCTTAAATGATAATCCCAAGCCCTTTATCTGGACCAAAACCGCCGATGAAATTCTGAATAAACTGGCACCGCTTTATGCCAGAAATAATATCAAAGTTAATTGTGAGACACTACACTAGCCTGTATATTCTCTTCCCTTCTCTTAACTTCTCTTAACTTAACTTCGTCCGGAGTTCTCCCGGAGTCCTCCGGGACTACTCCGGGAGTAGTCCCAGAAAAGGAGGATCGGTCAACTCCTTGGGACGAATTATTGTCAGTAATATCTTGATGTTGCAGTTTGTTGTCTTCGGAATAAAAGCTTGATGTACCCTTGGCGTTCGCTTCTACATCCTCTTGGCCGGGTCCCTCTTCGGGTTTTTCTTGAGAGACCTGTTTCGCCAAAGGAATAATCTCTCCTGGTTCGTTGCCGGAATACTCCGGTCGCCCTCCCGGACTACTCCCGGAGGAGTCCGGGAGTTCTCCTGCCCCCGCCTTTTCAGGACCGGGAGTGAAGTCACTTGGTGGCGGAAATTGGGACTTGGCCTCTTTATCGGGCCGGAGGGTCTGGTTCTTCTTGAACGCGGGATACTGCACCACCCACCGGCCATCCACCTGGTAGCGCCGGATGAGGCCCAAGCGTTCCGCGTCCTGGAAAAATTCATGCACCACCTTCGGGGTGACATGGTCTAGCAAAGGGGCTACCAGGCCCTTGAAGCTCCTGAGGTGGCCGGAGATCCTCCCTTCCACGTCCAGATGGGCAATCCCCCAGGTAAAAAGCAGCCGGTAGGTATCGTCGGCCAGGTCGGCCACCGCTTCATTCAGGCTGATCTTCTTTTTGAGCATTCGCCCCTCAGCCATAAATCCGGTTATCTCCTGCCCGGCTGGACTTCGCCTTCAAAGAGTTCCTTAACGGGGTGCCCCAGGAAGGAAGCGATTTCTCCCCGGAGCTTGGCGTTGGCTCTGTATCCGTATATGTTGTTGGCCACGGAGCCGACGGGCCGGTCGAGCTTGCGGGAGAGAGAAGAGATGGTTTCGCCTTTTTCAGCCAATAGCCGCTTGATCCGCCAGGTTTGTTCAAAGTTCTTCATTTTTTCCTGGATAATCCTTTCCGTATGTGGTAATTAAATCCAGGGGAAAGATAATAAACGCATACGGCTATTGTCAAGCAGAAAATTTAGCCGAGGATGGGTATAATGGCTAAGAAGATGTTTTCCAAGGAGATTTTTTTGGAACAGGTTCAGAAGCTCTTGGAGGAAAAGGGCATCAAGGACCAGCAGCAGTTTAACCGGATGGTGGGGGTCCAACGGGCCATCACCCGTTGGAAATCAGGGGAATCCCGGCCGTCGGTGGACAGCCTGATGGTGATCAAAGAGATTTTCGGGAAATCCATCGACTGGCTTTTGACGGGGGAGGAACCGCCGGCTTTTCAACCCGTCCAACCCATCATTGCCTTGGCGGGGACCGAGCCCGAGGTCCCTGAAGGCCTGCGCCCGGAATATTATCTGGCCGTCCCCCTGGTGGAGGGCCGCATTGCCGCCGGGCATGCCGGGGCCATCCCGGGGGATTGCGTGGATGACCTGGTTTGGGTCTATAAACCGGAGATCGGCGCCCGTCAGCACCACAACCTGAGGGCGGTGCGGTTGCGTCCGGACGCCGATTCCATGGAGCCCACCATCCGCCGGGGATCCATCGTCATCATCGACCCCATAGAAACAAATGTTGCCCCGAAAGCCATTTACGCGGTAAGATTGGACGAGGAAGGGGGCTGCGCCATAAAGCGGGTTTCCCAAACCGACGGCCACTGGGTGCTGGTGTCGGACAACCCAGAGTATCCGCCCGTAGCCATGGAAAAAGTCCGGATGCCGAACATCGTCATCGGCCGGGTGATCTGGTCCTGGACCAGTTGGGTGCGGGAACCGCTATACGAGGGGCCGGCAGGGAGCAATGGAAAAAAGAATGGTTTGGTCTAATCCTTAACCTTGTTTAGCTGGGAAACCAGATAAATCATTACCATAACGTAGATGGGGTATAGTTATGGACAATGCAGCCATTATATGGACAGAGGGAAAGACAGACTGGCAGCATTTAAAGCGTGCCTTCCAAGTGCTCGATATTGGCCATAACCTTGCCTTTGAAGAGTCATATGAAGACTGGGGTGAAGATCGACTTCTCAAGCAATGCAAAGCATTGTCTCGTGTAAAGCAAGCTGTTCCTACAATATTCATTTTCGACCGCGATAATGATGCCATTATTCAAAATATCGAGGATTCCAAGTTAGGTTATAAACATTGGGGGAATAACGTCTATTCATTTGCAATACCTATTCCATCACATAGAAATGACAATATGGCTATTTGCATTGAATCTTATTATACTGATGGTGAGCTGCAAACTAAAGATGAGGAGGGGAGGCGCCTATTTCTTTCAACGGAATTTAATCCCAAAAGTGGAAGACATCTGAAGGAGTCTAACCTTAGTATCGGTAATAAAGGAAAACTCGGATCATTAGGAAAAGGGGCAAGAGCTAAAATTATTGATTCAGAGATTTACGATGAGCTAAGCCGAAACGTAGCCTTGTCCAAGGCGGAATTTGCCCAGAATGTGGTGTCCGGAAAGGGGTCCTTCGGTAAATTCCGCTTCGAATCCTTCTTGGCGATTTTCAACATCATAAATAGCATCATCGAACTAGTAAGCGAAAAAATTGATCTAGCGTTTTATGATCCCAAAGCGTTCTTTGATAGCCTTGATAATCTAAAACCGGCGCAACAATTTATGGAGATTGTAAGGGCCGCAATACGTGCATGTAAGCTGACAACTATGATTTTCATTGCAGCGATCCTCCGTCATTATGAACAAAAAATCATTGATGAATCTAGCACAGATCTTAAAAAAGTCCGACCAATCAAACAAATTCTTGCTCAAAGTTTTGGACATCCTTCATTAACAACTTTGCAAAACCTTGCCCGTTATTGCTACCATCTTGTGGATGATTCCGCTCCCAGTGTTGTCTATACCCTGCGCGGCATAATGGGTGCGACTCCTACCCTCGGTGCAATTGGTAACTTAATAGATGAATTAGAACATATTTTTCCTCCGCCTCGGGAACAAGTACGCATCGTCAACAAAAGCCAACTTAATAAACCTATTCTCGAATATCTGATAAAAGAGTTTTCAAAGTACGAAGGCCGAATGGCAGAGCTTTTAGAAATTGACTCCCCCAATGTTCCACGAAGTGTCAACTTGGCTGAATGGAAAGAAGCTCTATTGATGCTTTTAGATTGTTTTTCTCCCCTCAAGTCCTTGTCATTCCGTGTAAGGAGGATTGAGCGCATTCGCAATGACAGTGATGAGTTCGATATCCTCATTACGACCTATCAAAATGATAGGGTTTCTGTAGAAGAAGAGACGCGGACATACGAGGATATAGATGACAATCAGATGGAGACCTATGAACTTCTCGTGAGTCCAGAAGAAGGGAAAACTGCTCTTGATCTCTTTCCCTTCATCATTATCAGAAACAATAAACTCCATTACTACAATCGCACTAAGGCGCGTGGTTACGAGTACAACGCGGTCTTTACTTCTAAAGGGTATCTGGAGCCGATCAAGAGAAAGTTTAGTCAGGTCGCACTCAGGACGAATATTGCGGCAGATTTACAGGCACTATTTTGGACCCAAGTAACACCCACAGTAAGTGAATTGGGCATTAGAGCCAATATCCCGGCACATGGTCCTGTAATAGGACGGAAACAACAACTTGCTGATATTATGACGGAGATTATCGAAATTCCAAACCAAAATGGTATTATATATGGCCCTGGGGGCGTTGGCAAGACAGCACTGCTGATAGAACTTTCTCGGAACTTATTCGAGGAGCCTTGTTCGGATCCCATCCTATTTAAAAATATCGTTTGGGTGTCGGCAAAGCCAAACTACTATGACCCGACACTCGATCGCGTAGAAGTTCAACAACCGCAATTCCAATCACTGGACAACATCTTAACGGCTATACTGGAATTTCACGAAATCGAGGACGCGATCACGTACAAAACAGATGAAAAAAAATTCTTAGTTTTGGAGCTTCTGAGGGATGAAAAAACACTGCTTATCCTAGACAACTTCGAAAGTGTGGCAAAAGCTGGGCAGGAAGAAATCCTTAAGTTCTTTGGCGTGACAGCCAAGCAAACTCTTAAGGACAAACCAAACTATTTCAAAGTGCTGGTCACCTCGAGGAAATTAATTCCGTCCGGCTTTCATCAGTACAGGTTGAAGGGGTTAGACAAGGGTGAGTCAAAAAAATTAATGGCGCAATTGTTTGTGTCATATGCACGGTCCGGGAGACAACAACTTACTGAAGAGCAGCAAAACAAACTATATGAGGCAACAGATGGTATTCCTCTTATTATCAAACATTGTTATGGCCAAATCTATGAGTACAATCGCAAGTTGGATGAGGTTATAAAGGGTTTATCCAAGGCAGGCAGCAAGATCGTTGACTTTAGCTTTGCCGAAGTATTTGATCTTATCAAGCAAGATGAGCTTCAGCTTCAGTTGATTTTGTTACTTGAATTATGCGGCCGACGGCTGTTGTCTCGTCAAATTGCTGATATCCTAACAGTAGATGAGGCAGAGATAACAGATAGGATGGCTCAATTGGTAAACTATCAATGCGTAAATATAATAAGCATAGGAACCGAGGAGAAATATGGAATAAATGATGAAGTGAAATTCTTGACCAGGCGCCTGGCAATTGAAAATGCATCGCTGGCGACAAAAATCAAGCAAAAAATTGCAAACCTATCTATAGATAAGCGGATGGATTACACACAACAAGAGCTTGATGCTGTACTGTTCTTTGAGGACTACATTTCTCAAGGACATTATCTGTTGGGAGAAAATTTTATAAAAGAGCAATTAAAAGATCGCCCGCTATCTTTACTTCTCAACCTTCATTACGCCAAGTACCTCAAAGAGATCAAGCGTAGAACCCATGAAGCAATAGAGATACTGGAGAAGATTTTAAAGGCCAGTGGGTCTGACCAACAAGTTCTAAGGCTGCTTATGGCCTATTATATAGCTTTGGAAATTCCTAATTATGAGCAGGCGCATAGTTATGCGCGAGAACTTGAGTATGTTAGTGAACAAAACAATGAAATAAAAACAGAAATAGCGCAATTTTATTTAGCATGGTCAACTGCTTTAAAGAATAGAAAGATTGAGATCGATCCGATCAAGGAGATGATGCGTCAACAGAAGTATAAGGACCTAGCGAGCAAAGCCATCGCTCACCTCAAAGCGATCAATTCAGATACTCATGAGTGGCACCATCTCTTGGCGCAGAGCTATTATAACGTATGGGATTACGATCTGGCAATGGCGCATGTTGATAAAGCTATTGCGCTACTTCCAAAAGGCTCTCATCTATACTTTCCATATCAACGGCTACAGGGGGAGATACTAAAGAAGCAAGATAAGTACAGTCACATTCGTAGGGCATGAAACCACTCATAACCTATCAGTTAATGCTGCAAAGCCGATAAATGTTGCGAAAAGGCCCTGGCCACAGGAATGAGATTTGCCCAATGTGTAGGTAGTGGCCGCAGGTTCAGCCAGGCTCTCTCATAAGCCAGTTAGGGATTCCAGGCAAAACTCCTGCAATTCTCTTCCCCGGAATTATACTTGGCTGCAATTCTCCAGTCCAACTTTCTGAAAATACACACATACGGAAAATTAGCTTGACAGCGGTGCCGCATGGGGGTATCATTCTCTCCAGGAATTTTCTGGCAAACGTTTCCGCTACGAGTTCCACCCGTTATCGGTCAGGAGAATGTCTTGCGATTAAATGATTCCCTTTCCCTATTGACCCCTCGAGAGGTGGCAGAGCTCTTAAAGATTTCCGTGAATACGGTGTATAGACATAGACATCGTTTCGGCCCCATCTATCCTGGGGGGCTGAAATGCCTGAGGTTCAGGGAGGACATAGTCCGTGCCGCTGTGGAAAACCAAGTGGGGATGGCGTTGGCAGATGCAGGTGCTGGGGAAAAGATATTCCGGCCTTGCCAAGACCAAGGTGGAGGCCCGGGCCGCCATGGAAAAGAAGCGGGCCGAGTTGACCCGGAGCTCGTCGCCCGCGCCCAAAGAATGGGACTTCTTAAGTCTGGCGACGGAATACCTGGAGCAGGCCCAAAGAAAGTTCGCAGCTAAGACCTGGAAATACAAGTCCTATGTCTACCGGCATTTCCTGGAATTCTCGGGGAATCTGCCTCTGTCCCAGATCAGCCCGCACCTGATCGAGTCGTACCTGCAGACCCGGAAAAGCAACTACAACTATAACTTCCATCGCAAGGACCTGTGCGCCCTGTTTACCTGGGCCTGGAAGCGGGGGTTATTAAAGGAAAACCCCTTCTTCCATGTGACCAAGATGCCGGTGGATGAGCCGAACCGGGTCAGTCTCACCCAGGAGGAGATGACCCGCCTGTTGTTGGCTGCCGGCTCCCACCGGCCGTTTTTCCTGGTGCTTTACCACACCATGGCCCGGGTGGGGGAGGTGATGCGCCTCAGGTGGGATGACGTAAACTTCTCCGAGCGCCGGATCAGGCTGTGGACCCGGAAGAGAAAAGACGGGGCCATGGAGTTCGACTGGCTTTATATGAACGAGGACCTCTACCAGGTCCTGTGGGATCTCTGGAATAAAAAAGACAAGCACCCGGAATGGGTTTTCCCCAATCCCAAGACCGGCAAGCCTTTTCAGGATCGTAAAAGGTTGATCCAGGGGGTATGCCAGCGGGCCGGCATCCGCCCCATCGGGTTCCATGCCATCCGGCACCACGTTGCCACCCTCCTGGCTGACAAGGAAAAAATCTCCCTTCCCACCCTTTCCCGCTTCCTGCGTCATAAATCCCTGCGCACCACCGAGATTTATCTCCGCAAGCCCGATGAGAGCCTGAGAGACGCAGCCAAAAGGCTGGAAAATGGTAACCTACTCAGTGACCTACTCAGTGAACCCGGTTTGGAAAAAGAAAAGGCCACCGAAGTGGCCGAAATCTTTGGTGGAGATGAGGGGATTTGAACCCCTGACCTCCTGCATGCGAAGCAGGCGCTCTTCCAGCTGAGCTACATCCCCACGGTGTCTTTTCATTATGGCGGCGATTTCGGGGTTGTCAAGTGGATTCCCCGGGGGCACGCCGCAGGCCCGTCCTTGAGGGAACAAACAGTCCGGGGGGTGGGAGAGCGGCCACGCCGGAGGGGGGACCGCTGACCCGGGAAAAGGGGGCGCGCCAAAAGTTTGCGGTGGAAAAGGGAGACAGGGGAGCCTCTTGCAAAAGTCATTTGAGCTTCTTGCAAAACTTCCGCCGCCACGTCAGGGTTTCCGAAATATCGAAATATCATGGTGCGCGGTGCGCACCCTACAGATCCTCTGATGTTCCGGCCCCCTTGTAGGGTGCGCACCGCGCACCATGAAAGAGGTTGGCATCTGGCAGAGCGTTTTAAAAACCGCCGCCCTTTCCCAGGACTAAGGGAGAATTTTGCAAGAGCCTCAGGGGGCATAGAACCCTGCCCCTGTGGGCCACTCCGCTCACCCGGGCGCCCCAGCCGTCCCTAGACCCATGCCCCCGCGGGTCACTGTCGGCATTATCCTCAGCGGGCGGGCTGCGCCGCCGGGGCCGCCGGAGTAACCCGGGTGATGCCCCGCAGCAGGCGGCCGAGGATGTCTGCGCCCGTAATGATGCGCCTGTCTTCGGGGGGCCACACGAGGATGAGGTCCTCGTCGACGACGTCGTCTCCCGGCCCCTCGGCCCGCACCGTAAGTCGGTTGAGGACGCGACCCAGGGGGAGGGTGCGGTCCTCCACGATGAGGGGGCGGTGACAGGCGGCCACGGGATCGAAGTCCTCCCCGGCGAACAGGGCATTGCGGAGAAATTCATGGGCGTTGAGCACAAAACGGGGCCTGCCCGTGTCGTCGGTGAGGACCACCCACTTTTTGCCCGAAGCATCCAAACGGTAAAGGAAGGGGTCCTGCGGGGACGGTGCAAAGCGGGGGAAGACGGGCAGGCCGTCCCGAAAAGGCAGGGGGATGACGCTTTCCGGGTGTAGCGGCTCCCCCTCGGCCCCCACCGGCAGGTCGTCGAGCTTGAGAAAGTTGACGGCGCCGGTGGCCTCAATCTCGCTGATTTCGGTGTCCTCACTGCGGGCGTGGTGACGCAGCAGTTCCTGCAACTCGGACTCCCGGAACCAGGGGATCCCCTCCCGGCCGACCCAGAAATCCAGCAGTTTTCCCACCGGCCGGGCAATGGGCCATAGCAGGGCTTTATAGAGGCGCAACAAGGGAGCCAGGCGGGACGCCACCCACAGGGCGTTCCGGGAGAAATAGGCCTGGGGGAGGATTTCCCCGGCGAAGGTGATGACCACCGTGGAAAAGAGGAAGGCCGCGACTCCCGCCAGCAGGGAATCGGCGAGCAACGTCAGTAGCACGTTGACCGATACATTGGCCCAGAGGATGGTCACCAGGGTGAAGTTGGCGTTGTGGCGCAGGGCCAGGACCCGCGCCGCGTCGGCGTCCCCCGATTCGGCGGCGGCTTCCAGGCGCAGGCGGCTCAGACTGAAGACCGCCAGGTTCAGGCCGGATAAGGTAGCCGACTGGGTGACGCAGAAGGCGACTCCCAGCCAGGACAGCGTCTCACTGGTCATGCCACCCTCCGAGGCAATTCAGAATAGGAAGACCCGGGCGATCAGGAAATAGAAGATCAGCCCGGTGGCGTCGATGAGGGTGGTGATGAAAGGGGCGCTGGCCACCGCGGGGTCGATCCCCAGACGCCGGGCCGCCAGCGGTACGATGGCCCCCACCGCCGAAGCCCAGCCGCAGATGCTGACGAGGGTTAAGGCCACTACGGCGGCAATCCTGTCGCCGGCAAACAGCCACACCGGAAGGAAGCTGATCACCGCCAACATGCCCCGAACAGCAATCCGACGGCAGCCTCCCGGAACAGGATCCGCAGAAAGTCGGAGGGCTGCACCTCACCGACGCTCATAGCCCGGACCATAATGGTGGCCGACTGCGCCCCGGAGTTGCCTCCCGTGTCAATCAGCAAGGGAATGAAGAGGGCCAGGGTGACCACCGCGTCCGAGACAACCAGGTCGCGCAGATGCACCATGCCGAGGAAGCCGCCGTCGTCGGCGATCACGGGCAGATCGTAGACGGTTTCCACGGTTTTCCCCCGTCTGCGCACCTCTCCCAACGCCTCGCTCACCTTCAGGGCGGGCGTCAGGGCGAGAAATTCCGGGGTCATATAGCGGCCGGCGGATTCGGGGGGATATCCCAGCAATTCGGACGTCATCCGCCTTTCCGCCGGGCTGAGTCCGGACAGAAGGTTCCTGGCCAGTGAGACCGGCATTTGCTCCACCAAGCGGGCCCGGTCGTCCGGATCCAGGGCCTCCACCAGACGCGAGACCTCCTGCCGGGTCAGCCTGTGCAGAATCTCCTCCTGGTAGGCCGTATCCATAAACTTGAACACCGCGGCGGCCTGCGCCTCCGGCAACTGCCCCAGAAATTCAGCCTGTTCTGCGGGCGGCAGTTTGGCCAGGTCTACGGCAACCTGGTAGAAATGCTGCTGTTCTGCCTGTCGCCGCAGCTGCTGCAATTCGTCTGATTTCGTCATCCTCGGCCTGTGTCGCAGGATGGCGCCCCGTCAAAGAGCAAACCGTCCCCGGTGATAAGCATTGCGTACAAAAGCGTAATTTGCCTTGTCGGTCGAAATCCGTCGGCTTTATATGAAATTGCTTGTCTGAATGTGGCGCAGGCCCCCCTCGCCTGCTCTATAAAAAAAACCGCCGGGCGCAGCTTTCCTACATATTGCATGCATAGGGGTGGCAGAGAGCAAGGCCCCTTGTCCTTCTTGCTCACCGCCTTGACCCTGGCCAGGGGCCGGATCTTCCCCAGGTTGCTCTTGGCGGTCACCAGCCCGCCCGTGCTCCCCACTCACTCCCGGTAGAGGGGCACGTCCTGCCGCAGCACCTCCACCACCGGCGGCCCCGCTGCGTCGGCCTGGGACGCCCGCCCTCCCTCCTTGTGTCGGTAACGTCATTATTGTAGGGGGATTTTTCCCCAGGCAGGCCGCCCTTGCCACCGAACCTGGGTTTCTTGTATGTCGGCAAAGATTCGACCCACAACCACACTAACTGACAATTATTTCCCCCTCAGCCCAGCCCATTCCACCCGCCGGGGGGATAGGGGGATAAGGAGCTTTTCCTCACAGACAGCTTGGGAACAAGGGGTTTGCTCCCACCACTCCACCGGGCTCACCCCACCCCTTGCCTGGTCGGCATCACGTTCTCAGGCGATTTCCCGGTCTGGCCGGGTCACTGCTTTCCCGGTCTGCCGGGTCCAGGAAAAGGGGATCCTCTTCCCTCAGCGGTTCTCCCCCAAACATTGCACCGGCCCTGCCGGCTCCGTATTTTCTTCCCTACTGCCCGTCCCGGCGCGGCGGGCCCCGGCGCACGGCCTGCCGTTCACAGGCCGATTCCACCTTGGCCAGGAGTTCGTCGGTGGGGCAGGGTTTGAGGAGATAGTCATAGGCCCCCAGCTTAATGATCTCCTGGGCGGCGTCCAGTGAGGCATGGCCGGTGAGGATGATGACCTCGATCTCCGGGTCGATGGCCTTGATGGCCTGCAGGGTGGCGAGGCCGTCCATTTCCGGCATCCTGAGGTCCAGGAGGACCACGTCGGCGCCTTGCTCCCGGAGGGCCTGGAGAGCTTCCCGGCCGCTGCCGAAGTCGGCCGCCTGCACTCCCTGGAGGGTCAGAGTCTTGCGGAGCGTGGTGCGGAAGCGCTCCTCGTCGTCAATGATCACAACCCGCGGCTGACTCATGGCGATTCCTTGGCAGAACCAGGGGCGGGGGTCGGGGACCGTTGTCCCCCCGGCCCTCCCGCCGCACTTCTTCCCCTGCCCTCCGGTTGCCGGGGCAGGCGGAGGGTGAAGGTGGCGCCCCGGCCAGGTGAGCCGGTCACTTCCATGGCTCCCCCCAGGCTGTGGATAATCTGCCGGGAGATGGCCAGTCCCAGGCCGGTGCCCCGCCCCGGAGGCTTGGTGGTGAAGAAGGGGTCAAAGATTTTATCCAGGTGTTCCGGCGGGATGCCGCAACCGGTGTCGGCGACGGCGATCTCCACCTCCCTCCCCTCCCTGGCCGCGGTGGTGATGGTGATGACTCCATCCCGGCCGATGGCGTAGACCGCGTTGGTGAGCAGGTTCAAGACCACCTGGCGCAGCAGAGGCGGGTCGCTCTGGATGGGGGGCAGATGGGCGGCGAATTGCCGCTGCAGGACGATGCCGTGGCGCCGGGCTTCCCTTTCCACCAGGGCGCTCATATCCGCCACCAGTTTATTCAGGTCCACGGCCTGGATGATGGGCTCCCGCTTGCGGGCGAAGTCCAGGAGGCGGCGGATGATGTCCCGGCCCCGGTCCACCTGGCCGGCGATGGCCCCCAGGGAATCCCGGAGCTCCCCCCATTCCTCCGGGCTCCGGGGGCCGTCCCCTTTGAGGAGCCGATTGAGCCACTCCACTTCCTGGAGGATGATGGCCAGGGGGTTGTTGATCTCATGGGCGATGCCTGCGGCCAGTTCGCCGACGGCGGCCATTTTCTGGGCCTGGAGGAGCCGCTCGTCCAGGTCGGCCTGACGGGCTTCCTGCCGGGCTTTATGGGCCAGCCAGGCCCGGGCGGCGGCGTAGGCCCCCGCGGCCCCCGCCAGCACAAGAGCCAGCGCCAGGGGGACGTCCCCCCACCTGAGCGCTGCTCCCCCCGCCACCACTGCGGCTGCCGCCAGGGGAGGAAGAAGCTTGGGAGAAAATCGGCTGCCCCCTTCGGTCATGGCCAATCCGAAAAGGTGGGCCGGGGAAGGAGGCCGTGGAGCGGCGCTGCCCCGGCCCACCTTCCCCGCCGCCCCTGGGCGCAGAAAACTCTTACCGGGATTGGATGACCTTCCGTTCGTAGGCCTGGCGCATCTTGTCCAGGAGTTCGTCCAGAGGCATCGGTTTCATGACGTAGTCGAAGGCCCCCAGTTGCATGCCCTGGATGCCCGACTCCACCGAGGCATGGCCCGTGAGCATGATCACTTCCGTGAGAGGGGCCTTTTTCTTCAGTTCCTTTAAAGTGTCGATGCCGTCCAGGCCGGGCATGCGCACATCCAGCACCACCACGTCGAACTCCTGCTCTTCAATGAGCTGCAACGCTTTGGCGCCGCTGTCCACGCCCGTCACCTCCAGGTTGCGGTCCCGGAGCCGTTTGACGATGGTCTCCAGAAAATCTACCTCATCGTCCACTACCAGTACGTTGAACCGTTCCATGAGCCTCCCCTCGTCCTTGGGCAAGGTGGCGGGACGCAGGCCCCGGTGCGAGTCCCCGCCCGCCTCACGGGCTGCGGCCCGTTCAGGCGGCCGGCAGGTAGATGGTGAAGGTGGTGCCCTGGCCCACCTCACTGGCCACCATGATTCTCCCTCCCAGTTTTTCAATGATGCTGTAAGAAATGGACAGCCCCAGACCGGTGCCCCTCCCCACGTCCTTGGTGGTAAAGAAGGGGTCGAAGATCTTGTCCAGGACTTCCTTGGGGATCCCCGGACCGTAGTCGGCGATCTCGATGGCCACCCGGTTGCTTTTGGAAATAAAATAGGTCTTGATGATGATCTGGCCGTTTTTCACGATGGCGTCGATGGCGTTGTTCAGGATGTTCAGGAAGACCTGCTGCAACTGGCCGGAATCGCTCTGGATGACGGGCAGGTCTTCGGCAAAGTCGGTCTGGATGTCGATGGAGCGGTAGCGGGCTTCGTTCTCCAAAAAGTCGATGGCTTCGTCCAGCGTCAGATTGACGTCCACCTTTTCCGTCACCGGTTCCAGGCGCCGACCGAAGCTCAGAAGGCGATGGGTGATTTTCTTGGCCCGATTGACGTGGAACTCGATCCTGTTCACCGAGTCGGCAAATTCCTGGAAATTCTTGCTGACGGAGAGGTCTTCCTTCTTGAGCAGGTCCTTCATCCAGCCCGCCTTTTCCCCGATGACGGCCAGAGGATTGTTGATCTCATGGGCAATGCCCGCGGCCATTTTGCCCAGGGCGGCCATCTTGCTGGACTGCACCGCCATATCCTCGCTGGCGGCCCGTTTGCGTTCCATGGCCTGCAGCTCCCGCATCATGGCCCGGGTGGTGAAGACCGCCCCGAGGATAATCAGCACCACCCCGCCGAAGCCGATGGTGGCGGCGATATCCCGGGCGTGGAGGAGGGGCGACAACTGCTCGGCCGGGTCCTCCTTGATGACCAGCACCCACCTCTTATTCTTCAGCACCGCGGTGCCGAAGAGGAAGTTCTGTCCCTCGAAATAGACCTCCTCCACGTTGGTGCCTATCGTCCAGGAATAATCCGGCGCTTTGGGTTTTTCCAACAGTTTGCCGCTGAACCTGGGGGAGGTCTGCAGGATGTTGGCGCGGTTGACCAGGAAGGCGTCCCCCGACCTCCCCACCTGGGCGGCCTGGACGATCTTTTCTATAATGTCGGAATCAATGGTGGCTCGGAGAATCCAGACTTTGGACCCTTCTCGGGCCAGCACGGCGATGATGAAATGGGGCACTTTGCGGAAGCCCAGGAAAACGTCGCTGATGTAAATGCCCGAGGCCATCACCCCGTCGAACCAGTCTTCGTTCTTGTAGTTCACTCCCTTGAGAATGTTGTAGTAAGGACCCACATAGGCCAGATGCGCGCCGTCCTGGTCGATGACGCCCAGGTCCATATAAGACCTGGACCGGGCTTGCAGGATGTTGAAGACCTTGTTGAGATAGCCCTCATCCTTGAGCTTCTCCAGGTTTTGGGTGCCTGCCAGAGTGGTGAGCTGGGCCACCCGCTCCTCGAAGAACAGATCCAGGGCTCCCTGGCGGTTCTCGGCCAGGGTCTTCAGACTGTCGGTAATCTTGCCGGAGTAGGAGACGCTGAACTGATGGTAGATGAAGAAGCCCAGGACAAACAACGGGAGGATGGAAAAAATGATAATGGAAATAACGATTTCCCACCAAATCTTTTTCAAGTAGGGTTGCTGCATGGAAAACTGCTCCTGGTTGCGGCGCGGTTGGGAAAAATGCTCGGGGCCGCCGGAGAGGCCGGGAGGAGTTCGAAAGAGCCTTTATACCCAGGGTCCCGGCCCGCCCCCCTTTCGGGGCGTCCCCCGGTCTTGGAACTGGTGGGGGGGCGTCGCAACACAACTCTCCCTCTGCCGCCGGCGCCGCCATTGCTGAGAATCTTACGCAAGGGCCGGAAAGATGTCAAGGATTCCCACCCAGGAGGGGGAAAAACCGGGGGAAGGGCATGTATGGCTCTCAACAGAGGGGCGCGGCCGGACTCAGCCCGTCATTTCGTCAACGGCGGCGGGCAGGGCTGCCTCTGCCCGCCGCCAACCCCTGACAATGGGGCCCGGTGCGCACCCTGTGCGACTTGTGGGCAATGATAACCACCAGGGGAGGGGGAATTATGGGACTTTTCAAGACAGTTACCTATGGGCCGACGGCCTCAGGAGCCCCCCAAAGCCCGGATGCGTTCCCGGGCTTTTTGAATCTGCTGCCTGCTCTGGGGCGAGGCATATTTGAGAAAGCTGCGATAGGCCGTCACGGCTTCCTGATTCCGCCCCAGTTTTTCCA
>VGSW01000085.1 GCA_016874915.1 Deltaproteobacteria bacterium | reverse complement strand
TAGTTTCTCGTGTCAAAGAACAAATTAGCGCGTTCGGCGCCGCGATTATAGATTTTTTGATTCCGGCTGCCTACTACGGCCCAGCCGTGTTGAAAACGGCCGCCTGACTTTCTGCGAGGCCATCAAGCTTAATTAATAAAAAATAGACAAACTAAAATGATTAGGTTGAGAAACATGTTATGAAAATTTTCAGCTTTTTCATGGCCTTCTGTGCAATCAGTTTGCTGCTCTCCAGTCCAGCATATTCCACCTCTTACACCATACCCATTACCTCCCAGGGCGACGCGGTTTACCACTACTATTATGAAGGTTCGGACCCTGGCGGTGGAGGCCCACTGCCTCCCCCTCCAATTATGGAATGGCTGCCTTCCGCCAGCCCCAACAAAGCCGGATATTACAATAATATGCCCAACGTCCCTTTCATAGAAGAATCGTGGTTAACTCTGATGGAGTTTGACATCAGAGGACTGGGGCCGGGGGCCATAACCTCAGCTACGATTAATCTGTACATAGTAAACAATACCTCGGGGCCTTCGGGTTCGGCGCAAATAGGATATATACCCCAGGCATTAACCGGCCCGGCCACCGGCAATGCCGCCATCGATCAGTTTACTGGTGGGACGTATATAGGTCACGATGGGCTGCCTTATTATGGCTGGGCCGGCGTTGAGGTCACGCCTTTTCTGCAAACCGACAGATCCGCGGGTTTTAATTATACGGCTTACACCATGGAATGGCCGGGAACGCCAAATTATGGAGAAATAACCTTTGCCAGCGGCGAAGATCCGACTTACTTTCCTTTCCTCCAAGTTGAGCTGACCGCCGCCGCCCCAACCCCTTCTTCCTTGTTGCTCACCGGCACCGGCCTCCTGGGCCTCCTGGGGTTGGGCAGGGTCTTTCGAAAAATTTAATCAGACCTGTTTAAGGTTTTTGACTTACGGCGTCCTTGGGGCGCCTTTTTTTTGAAAATAGTGCATTTTTTCCTTAAAGATCATATAGTAAAATTAACCGGAGGCCAGGGGAGGTCAACGCCCCTTGCCTCTCCGTTAATAACTATCCAATTCTGCAGAAAGGAGGTGGGGAGATGGCTGCCGTACGGCTGATGTTCAAGGTTTGATGCTGAAGCGCCCGTGGCAAGGGTAGTTACCCTTGCGGAAAATCCATCTCCCCGGGAAGCGGCGCCTCTTGGGGTGACCGAGGAGTTATGCTGCCATGTCCTTACTGCGGAAAAATCTGGTCCTCTTGGGAGGACTGCTCATTGGCGTGATGGGCGCGGTTCTGGTGAAGTATGGGAACCCCGCCAACATGGGTCTTTGTTTTGTCTGTTTTTACCGGGATATCGCCGGGGCTTTGGGGTTGCACCACAATGCCCTGGTCCAATATTTAAGGCCGGAAATCCTGGGAATCTTTTTGGGTTCGTTTATATCGGCCCTGGCGTTCAAGGATTTCAATCCCCGGGGCGGGTCCAACCCGGCCATCAGATTCGTCCTGGGCATCCTCATCATGGTGGGCGGTTTGATTTTCCTGGGCTGCCCCATCCGGGCCATCTACCGCCTGGCCGGCGGCGACCTGTCCGCAGTGGGCGGGATTTTGGGAATTCCTTTTGGGGCCTACTTAGGTCTGTTTTTCTTGACCCGGGGCTACAACCTGGGCAAGGCCCGGTCCCTCCCAATGGGGGTGGCCTTGATTCCCGTGGGGTTCTTTGTGGTTCTATTGGCCTTGCTCCTGGTAAAAGTGGAGTGGCAGACCCCTTACCCCTATTTCAGCCTCAAGGGTCCGGGGTCCATGCACGCCCCGGTGCTTCTGTCACTGGGTTTGGGAATAGCGGCCGGGCTTTTGTTCCAGCGCACCCGCCTCTGTTTGGCCGGGGGTTTCCGGGACATTTTTTTGTTCAACGACCATTACCTGCTGAAGGGTTTTTTGGGGATTCTTTTGGGGGCCTTTGTGGCCAACATGGCCCTGGGATTGTTTAAACCCGCGGTGGTAGGGCCCGTGGCTCACGGCAATTTCGTGGCCAATTTCCTGGGCATGGGACTGCTGGGCTTTGCCGCCATTCTGTTAGGGGGCTGCCCCATGCGGCAGATGGTCATGACCTGGGAGGCCAATTTTGATTCCTTCATTGCCATTCTGGGCATGCTCGCGGGGGCCGGCCTGATGCACAGCCTGGGGCTGGCGGCCTCGCCGGCGGGAGTGTCCGGCGGCGGTTGGGCGGCCCTGGCGGTGGGATACGCCGCGGCCTTCAGCATTGCTTATGGCTTTTCCCTGATCCGGGCCACGGCCAAGGGAAGTGCTTGAGATGTCGGCCTCGGTTATCGACTGCCGTGGTCTAAGCTGCCCTCAGCCGGTTCTGAGGGTCAAGGAAGAGCTGGATAAGGGCCAACCCTTCGCGGTCCTGGTGGACGCCACCGTCGCGGTGGAAAACATCGGCCGCTTCCTGGAGCATCGGGGAGTGGCGTTTACCGTAACAGGTGAGGGGCCGGAGAGCCTGATTAAAATAGGAAGCGGTTTAGCGGGTTAGCGGTTTGGCGGTTTAGCAAATAATGACTACTTTATTTCCAAGCTGAACCGCCAAACCGCTAAACCGCTTCTTGCTAACCCGCTTCCCCCAAGGATCATTAAACTGGAGGCATTAAAGTAATGCCGGTAGCATCCATCGAAGCAGCCATCCAAGACATCCGCCAGGGCCGCATGGTCATCCTGGTGGACGATGAAGATCGGGAAAACGAAGGGGACCTCACCATGGCCGCGGAGCTGGCCAGCCCCGAAGCCATCAATTTCATGGCCCGGTACGGCCGGGGCCTCATCTGCCTGGCCTTGGAGCCGGGCATCGTGGAGCGCCTCAATCTCCCCATGATGGTGCGGGACAACCAGTCTCCCTTTAACACCGCGTTCTGCGTGTCCATCGAGGCCCGGCGGGGGGTGACCACCGGGATTTCCGCGGCGGACCGGGCCACCACTATACTCACCGCGGTGGCCGATAACGCCCGCCCCGAAGACCTGGTCAGCCCCGGCCACGTCTTTCCCCTGCGGGCCCGCAAAGGCGGGGTCCTGGTGCGCACCGGCCAGACCGAGGGCGGGGTGGATCTGGCCCGGCTGGCCGGCATGAAAAGCGCTGCGGTGATCTGCGAAATCATGAACGACGACGGCACCATGGCCCGGATGCCGGATTTGGAGAAGTTCGCCGCCCGGCATGACCTGAAGATCTGCACCATCGCGGATTTGGTGGAGTACCGGCTGCGGCATGAGTCCTTCGTGCACCGCCGGGCCGTGGCCAAAATGCCCACCTATTTGGGAGAGTTCACCGTCATCGGCTATGAAAATGACATTGACGACAACCAGCACCTGGCTTTGGTGAAGGGGGAGATCATCCCCGAAGAGCCCATCCTGGTGCGGGTGCATTCGGAATGCCTTACCGGCGACGTCTTCCATTCCTTGAGGTGCGATTGCGGCGACCAGTTGGAGTCGGCCATGGCCCGGGTGGAAGCGGAAGGCCAGGGGGTCGTCATCTACATGCACCAGGAGGGCCGGGGCATCGGTCTCATCAACAAGCTCCGGGCCTATGAGCTCCAGGACGGGGGCGCGGACACGGTGGAGGCCAACGAGGCCCTGGGCTTCAAGGCGGACCTCCGGGACTACGGCATCGGCGCCCAGATTCTTCGGGATCTGGGAGTGCGCAAGATGCGGCTGATGACCAACAACCCCAAAAAGATCATCGGCCTGGAAGGCTACGGCCTCCAGGTGGTGGAGCGGGTGCCCCTGGAGATTCCGCCCAACCGGGAGAACCGCAATTACCTGAAAACCAAGTGCCTGAAAATGGGGCACATGCTTAAGTTGGTTTAAGAGTCAGTTATCAGTAATCAGTAATCAGTGACTCGGGTCATAGGAAATGCAGGAATGCTGCCGGCTACTGACCGATGTGCGGGGAAATATTGTGAAGTTGTCGTGATCTGTCCTGGCCAAACCTAAACCGGACCGCAAGGGATAAAAATCTATGTCCTCACCGCCGAGCCAGTTTGACCAAGAACCATCAGGTGCCTTACGGACTCTCAAGGACGAGATTAAGAGGATCTTGGATAAACACTGCACCCGGCGCAGCTTTCTAGCTTCCATAACTTGGGTGGCCGGTGCCTGTCTGCTGACCGGGGGCTGGGTTCGAACCACCCAGCCGCGCGGCCGGGCAGTCCCCCCGGCGCCGGCGGCTGTGGCTGATACTAGTGACAAGGCACCAGGATGCATGAAGGTCATGAAGCTCAGCCAAAAGGTGCCGATATCGGACACCATCGAGTTCCAGGTACAGTATGCGGACAAGGATCCGATCACGCTTAGAGGTCATTACTGGTACAACCAGGATTCCATGGCTCCGGGCCGCAAATTTCCGGCCATCGTCGAATTTAATCCCTATCGATGCTTGGATGGGACCTTGTCGGGCGACTGTGCTTTCTATCCCTGGGTTGCCTATAAGGAGTACCTGTGTTTTCGGGTTGATCTGCAGGGATCCGGCAATTCGGGCGGGGTGATGACCGACGAATACACCTTGGAAGAACTGGCCTATTGCATCCAGGTGATCAATCAAATCGCCGACCACGAACTTTGCGACGGCAACGTCGGCATGCTGGGCTGGTCGTGGAGCGCCATCAACTCCTTCATGGTGGCCGCGCACGACGACTGCCCCGCGGCCCTGAAGGCGGTTCTGGTCAACAGCGGCACGGACGATCGGTACAACGACGACGTGCACTATAATAATGGGGCGATGCTGAAGGACAATGTCACCTGGGCGGCGAGCATGTGGGGCTGGCGGGCCCGTCCGCCGGATCCGCTGGTGGTTGGCGATAAGTGGCAGGAAATGTGGCGGGAGCGCCTCCGCGACGCCAAATTCTGGTTCAAACATTGGGGGGCGCACCAGACCCGGGATGCTTACTGGAGCGAAACGAGTGTGCGCGACCACTACCCAAAGGTCAAGGTTCCGGTGAACATCATTTCCGGATACCAGGACGTCACCTACTGCAACCCCATCCCCCGGGTGGTGGCCGGGCTGGCGGCCGCGGGCCAGCACGTGGAAGGGCTGATCGGCCCCTGGGGGCACAACTCTCCCAACTTGGGATGTCCTCCTCCCCGGATCGAATGGCTGCCATACATCGTGAGCAACTGGTGGGACCGATGGCTCAAGGGAGTGGACCCCCCGCCGGACCCGCAGTGGCCGCAACTGGTGGTCTGGCTCAACGAGTCCCGGGAGCCTGGCGTGAGTATCGAGGATATGGAAAAGGGCAAGTGGGTCGCAGAAAACAGCGACTGGGAGAAGCGGAAAAAGAAACTGATTTTCTATTTGTCGGAAGACAACCGGCTTTCCCCCACCGAACCCCAGACCGCGGCCAGCGTGGCCACCTCCGGACATCTGGTCATCAATAGAGAGATGCTGGAAACCGGGTCATGGGGGATCTGTTCCATCGAAGATATCCCCGGGGATCAGACCGAAGCCGACCATCAATCGCTGGTCTTCGACAGCGAGCCGCTGGCCGGGGATCTGGATTGCTTCGGGTATCCTGAAGTCAAGCTCAATCTATCCGGCGACCAGCCTTTGACCTGTCTGGCCCTGCGTTTGTGTGAAGTCAGCCCTGATAGCGGCAAATCGCATCTCGTGTGTTACCGGTTCTTCAACCTGTGCTATCGCGACGGCAACCAGGCGCCCCCGCGCTATGTGACCCCGGGTGAGGTTTTCCAGGTAACTATTCCGCTCGGTGTGATGGGGCATACCTTCAAGCAAGGCTGGCGCATCCGGCTGGCGCTCTCGACTTCCCTGTTTCCCGCCATGTGGCCGACCCCGGAGATTGCCGTGGCCACGGTGTACACCGGCCCTGTGGAGAACTTCTCCGCCAGCACTCTTACCCTGCCCGGCAGAAATCCCAGGGATGAGGACGATCTCATGCCGGCGCTGTTTCCCCGGCATCCCGAAATCACTTGCGTGGATTCGGGAGACTATATTTCTTCTGAAGCGGTTCCCAAAGGGAGGAAAGGCGGGACTCATAACGAAGTAAAGGACATTGGCAAAGGCCGCAGGAAGAGGGTTGTGGTCAGGTACGTCAGTGACGGCGGCGAAAGTATATCCGGTGGCCCGCTTCAAGATCTTTACGATAACAGTTACGCCGAGCAGATTATCCAGATTCGCCCTGACGATCCCATGTCCATCGTGGCCTCCTCCAGTTCCACCGTGATTGTGAAAAGAAAAGCTGAGAATGGCAAATGGAAGTTCAAGTACCAAAGCTCCAGCAAGGTGTGGACGGAACAAGACCGGGAGGGGAAGTATTTTTTCAGGTACCAGGCGAACCTTAAAACCTACATTGCCAATAAGTTCGGAGGCTACCGGCTCTTTGAAAAAAGAACCGATCAGGGGTCCATTGAGCGCCAATGGCTGTGACGGCGCCGGCCAAGTCTTCATATTCCAGGATCGCATGGAAAACGGCTAAGAACCGACCAGAACAAACTGATTACTGGTTACTGGTCACTTCCAAAAAAAAGGGGGGATCATGGAGATTATTGAAGGCAAACTCATCGGTGAGGGTCTGAAATTCGCCCTGGTGGTGAGCCGGTTCAATGCTTTCATCACCGAACGCCTGTTGGAAGGCGCCTTGGACTGCCTACGCCGCAAGGGCGTGGAAGACCATGATATTACCATTATAAAGGTTCCGGGCGCCTGGGAGATTCCCCTGGTCGCCAGGAAATTGGCCACCTCGAAGATTCCTCCGGGGCAGGAACCCGCTTACGATGGCATAATCTGCCTGGGCGCGGTGATCCGGGGAGCCACGCCCCACTTCGATTACGTGGCCGCGGAAGTCAGCAAAGGCATCTCCCAGGTGAGCCTGGGGACCGGTGTTCCCATTGCCTTCGGCATCCTTACCACCGACACCCTGGAACAGGCCATCGAACGGGCCGGCAGCAAGGCGGGAAACAAGGGGTTTGCCGCGGCGGAGGCGGCCATTGAAATGGCCAACCTCCTGAAGGAGTTGGAGGGCTGAGGGCTTGCCGCCTTATTCCCGCAGCCGCTGCCGGGAATGGGCATTGCAGTTTCTCTATCAGGCCGAATTCGCCGGGCAGCGCCTCCGGGAGGATTTAGAGCGCTTCTGGAGCCATTTCCAGCCGAGAGAAGGACTTCCCGCCTACCTGGAGGAACTGGCGATGGGGGCGGGATCCCACCTGGAGGAGCTGGACGCCCTTATCGTCCGCTATTCCGAGCATTGGCGGCTGGAGCGCATGACTGCAGTGGACCGCAATGTCTTGCGGCTGGCGGCTTATGAACTGCTCTACCAGCCCGACATCCCTCCCAAGGTGGTGATCAACGAAGCGGTGGAACTGGCCAAACGCTACGGCTCGGAAAACTCCGGCGCCTTCGTCAACGGCCTCCTGGACCGCATCCGCCAGGCCCTGGGGCGGGAAGTTGAGGAGTGACGGTTTTCGGTTTTCCTCGCGCAAAGACGCAAAGTCGCAAAGAGAGAAATTCAGGGGTGTTGCCTTTGATCATTCGGGCGCAAAAACCAGGTGATCTTTTAGTGATCTGGGGGCCGGGAAGGGTCTTGCATATTTGGGCGAAAATATTTAATTTATATATAGTTTGGGCAACAGTCTTAAATCCGGCAGAAAGGGCGGGGACAACCGGTCTTTAAAGAGGAGGAAATTTCATGGCCCGGAAGATTCTGGCAGCGGCAATGGTGGTGATTCTAGGGGCGGCCCTGGCGGGGTGCGCCACCAATGGTTATTATGACCCAGGCCGCTCGGCCGCGGCCGGGGCCTTGGGCGGCGCGGCCACGGGCGCGGCCCTGGGATCCATCATCGGTGTGGCCACCGGCTCCCCGGCCACCGGGGCCTGGGTGGGCGCCGCCGCCGGCGCGGTGGCCGGCGGCGTGGGAGGCTACCTCTATGCGGAGCACCGCAACAGCCAGGCCCGGTCCGCGGCGGCCGCGGCCCAAGCCTACAACTACAGCCCGGCCCAGGGCACGGTGCTAAGCATCGACCGGTCGGATGCTTATCCCGGGCGGGTGCGCCCGGGCCAGCAGGTCAACCTGGCGATGAACTACACCATCCTGACCCCAGGGAACCAGGCGGTTAACGCCACCCTGTACCGGGAGGTGCGTTTTGGTGGCAGTCTTGTGGGCCGGCCCTATCAGACCCAGGTGACTAATTACAACGGCAGTTACGCGGACCAGGTGAACTATGCCATGCCCAGCAACGCCACGCCGGGCACTTACACCGTGGTGAGCCGCCTGGTTACTCCTTACGGGTCTCGGGAGAGCACGTCCTACTTTATCGTGGAATAAACTCCTGGGCCGCCGCGGGGAATATTAAAGGTGCGTAAGACGCACCCTACAAGGGGGGCGACCGCCGGGTCGCCCCTGCTTTTTCGTGATTCGCTTGGTTCGCTTACAAACCGATTTTCAGCCGTGTAGGCTGCCCAAAACACCGGCTGAAGCCTGCGGCTAGTAATTTTTTCTGGTTCGCCGCCATATACTAATGCTGAAAACTTAAAACGAAAAATCTTGACAGACTCAAGTATTTATGAGAAAAAACTGCTGAATTGCTTTGCCCTTGGGGCGGATCTTACCCAGGAGATAGAGGAGCAACGCGGCCCTTCGCCGTGAATCCTGACTTTATGTAAACTGGCGCGGCATCTGGGAGAGTTCTTCGCGACGCCCGAGATGCCTTTTTTATTGGGATAGGCCATGATCAAAGTAACCCTGCAAGGCGGCCCCGCCAGGGATTTGACCCCGGGTCTAACCGGGGCCCAGGCCCTGAAAGAGTTGGGGGTGGAGGGCGACCACCGGATGGTGGCGGTACAGGCGGACGGGGACGCGGTGGACTTGAACGCCCCCCTGACCCGGGACTGCACCATCGCCCCCATCCCGGTGGACACAGCCCAGGGGCTGGAGATCATGCGCCACAGCGCCTCCCACGTCATGGCGGAAGCGGTCAAGTCCCTCTTCCCCGGAGTTAAAATCGCCATCGGCCCGGCTATCGAGGCGGGTTTTTACTACGACTTCGACACTCCCCAACCCTTTACCCCGGAAGACCTGGCCCGCATCGAAGCGCGCATGGCCCAACTGGTGAGCCAGGATCTCCCTTATGAACGCCAGGAGGTGAGCCGGGAGGAAGCCATCCGCCTCTTCCGGGAGATGAACGAAATCTACAAGGTGGAACTCCTGGAAGGGATTCCCCAGGAACGGGTGAGCTTATACCGCCAGGGGGATTTCGTTGATCTGTGCCGGGGGCCTCATATCCCCTCCACCGGCTACATCGGGGCGTTCAAGCTCACCGGGATCTCCGGCGCGTATTGGCGGGGCGACGAACGCAACCCCATGCTCCAGCGCCTCTACGGCACGGCCTTCCCCACTCGGAAGGAACTGGACCGCCACCTGGAACTGCTGGAGGAGGCCAAGCGCCGGGACCATCGCCGCCTGGGTCGGGAGTTGGGGCTGTTCCTCATCGAGGAAGAGGCCGGGCCCGGCATGGTCATCTACCTCCCCAAGGGTGCGCTCCTGCGCAGTCTTATTGAGGACTTCGAGCGCCGGGAGCATTTGAAACGGGGCTACCAGATGGTCATGGGGCCCCAGATGCTCAAGGCCGACCTGTGGAAGCGTTCGGGCCATTGGGATAATTACCGGGACCACATGTATTTCAGCGAGGTGGAAGAAACCCTCTACGGCATCAAGCCCATGAACTGCGTGGCCCACATGCTCATTTACAAGTCCCGGGTCCGGTCCTACCGGGAACTGCCCCTGCGCTTCTTCGAGTTGGGCACGGTGCTGCGCCACGAGCGCTCCGGAGTGCTCCACGGCCTCACCCGGGTGCGCCAGTTCACCCAGGACGACGCCCATATACTGTGCACTCCGGAACAGGTGGAAAGCGAAATCCTGGGAGTGTTGGACTTTGTGGCAGAGGCCATGGCCATTTTCGGCTTCGAATACGAGGTGGAACTCTCCACCCGGCCGGAAAAATCCATCGGCAGCGATGCGGAATGGGAACTGGCCACCCATGCCTTACTCAATGCCTTGAAAACCCGGGGCCTCCCCTACCACCTGTGCGAAGGGGAAGGGGCATTCTACGGCCCCAAGATCGACATCAAGCTCAAGGACGCGTTGCAGCGTCGCTGGCAGTGCGCCACCATCCAGTGCGACTTCACCCTGCCGGAGCGGTTTGATTTAACTTACGTAGGCCCCGACGGCCAGCGCCACCGTCCGGTGATACTGCACCGGGTGATCCTGGGGTCATTGGAGCGCTTCCTGGGGGTGCTGGTGGAACATTACGCCGGCGCCTTCCCGGTGTGGCTGGCACCGGTGCAGGTGATTTTGCTGCCCATCACCGACCGGGTGCACGCGTATGCCCGGGAGGTGGCCCAGATGCTGAGGCAAGCTGATTTGAGGGTGGAGGTGGATGATAGGCCCGAAACCCTGCGCTACAAGATCCGGGAAGCCCAACTCCAGAAGATTCCTTACATGGTGATTATCGGCGACCGGGAAGCCGCCGACCGGACGCTGTCACCCCGGCTGCGAGACGGCACGGAATTGAAGGATGTTCCGTTGGAGGCGTTTATTAACCGGCTTAAAGTAGAAAGCCAGGTTCCAGTGGTCACTGGTCACTGAAAAGGAGGTAACGGTTATCCAGCAGAAGCAGCAGCGGGTTCGAATCAACGAGCAGATCAGGGCCCCGGAAGTTCGGCTCATTGACGCCGAGGGCAAACAGATGGGCGTTATGCCCGTCCGGGAAGCCCTGGCGCACGCCGCCGAAGCGCACCTGGACCTGGTGGAAGTGGCGCCCCAGGCCGTCCCGCCGGTATGCCGCATCATGGACTACGGCAAATACAAGTACCAGCAGAGCAAAAAAATGCAGGAGGCCCGGCGGCGGCAAACCACCATCCAGGTCAAAGAAGTCAAGGTGCGGCCCAAAATCGAAGAACACGACATGGCCTTCAAGCTCCGCAACAGCCGGCGCTTTCTGGAAGAGGGCGATAAAGTCAAGTTCTCGGTAATCTTCCGGGGGCGGGAAATCGCCCATACCGACCGGGGCTACCGCATCCTGGCCCAGGTGGCCGAAGCCCTGGCGGATATGGCCGCGGTGGAGCAGCATCCCAAACTGGAAGGCCGGAACATGTCCATGATCCTGACTCCCAAGTAAAGCGGTATTCGGTTTTCGGTTTCGGGTTTCCGGTTTTGCCGCAGCAGCCCATGAATGCCGCGGGCTTTGGACTGCATTTATTCTATTTATTTCATAATGTTAGCCGGAATGGGGCCCGCAGTCGCAGGTTATTAGAAAGAAAATAGATTTCCACCTGGGAATCAAATTGATATAAAAAAGCATGCCCTTAGAAAGGACTGAGTAAAGATGCCCAAACTTAAAACTCACCGGGGGGCGGCCAAGCGGTTCCGGGCCACGGCCAGCGGCCGCCTGAAGCGCAAGCGCCCTGGCCATAGCCATCTCCTCACCGGGAAAGCCCGGAAACGCAAGCGCCAGATGCGGCTGCCGGATTTTGCCGTAGGCGCGGATACTAAAAACATGAAGCGGATTCTGCCGTACCTCTAAGGAGCAACCCATGACCCGTGTCAGCAAAAGCGTCGCCTCCCGGGCGCGGCGCAAAAAATTTCTCAAAATGGCCAAAGGCTTCCGCAGCGGCCGCCGCCGTCTGTACCGTTCAGCCCGGGAAGCGGTGGAGCGGGCCCTGAACTTCGCTTATCGGGACCGCAAGGTGCGCAAACGCGAGTTCCGTTCTCTGTGGATCACCCGGATCAACGCGGCTCTGCGGCCCCTGGGAATGTCCTACAGCAAGTTCATCGGCGGTTTGAAAAAAGCCCAGATTGCTTTGGACCGCAAGGTCCTGGCGGATTTGGCGGTCCATGACCCCCAGGGTTTCGCCCGGGTGGCGGAGTTGGCGAAGCAGTAACCAGTAACCAGTAACCAGTAACCAGTAACCAGTGACCAGTAAGCAGTTAACTGCTAACTGCCAATTGTTAACTGCTAACCCGCTAAACCGCCAAACCGCTTAAACCGCTGACCATGCCTACCTTTAAAGACCGGGAAGTCCAGGCGATCCAGGAAGAGGCCCTGCGGGAGATCCGGGCTGCGGCCAATGCCGCGGACCTGGAGCGGCTGCGGGTGAAATTCCTGGGCCGCAAGGGCATCCTGACCCTGATTTTGCGCGGCCTCAAGGACCTGGACCCAGACCTGCGGCGCCGGGTGGGCCAGGAAGCCAACCGGGCCAAAAAGGCCCTGGAAGACGCCCTGGACCAGGCCCTGGCTGACCTCAAAGCCGCAGCCCGGCGGGCCCCCGCCGAGGAGCTGGACGTCACCCTGCCGGGCCGCCGTCCCCCCCTGGGCCACCTCCACCCCCTGACCCGCATCACCCAGGAGGTCTGCGATATCTTCCTCCACCTGGGCTTTGAAGCGGTGGAAGGCCCGGAAGTGGAGCTGGACTACTATAACTTTGAGGCCCTGAACATCCCCGCGGACCACCCGGCCCGGGACATGCAAGACACTTTTTACTTCAACGAGAAGGTGCTCCTCCGGACCCAAACCTCTCCCATGCAGATCCGGGTCATGGAGCAGCGCCGTCCCCCGATGCGCATCATCGGGCCCGGCCGGGTTTACCGCCGGGACTCGGACATCACCCACAGCCCCATGTTCCACCAGGTGGAGGGCCTGCTGGTGGACCGGCGGGTGAGCTTCGCGGACCTCAAGGGGGTGCTTCTGGCCTTTGCCCACCAGATGTTCGGCCCGGAAGTGAGCCTCAGGTTCCGCCCCAGCTATTTTCCCTTCACCGAGCCCAGCGCCGAAGTGGACATCTCCTGCGTCATCTGCCGGGGTTTGGGCTGCCGGGTCTGCAAAATCACCGGCTGGCTGGAAATCCTGGGGGCCGGCATGGTCCACCCCGCGGTCTTTGAAGCCGTGGGCTATGACCCGGAAGAATACACCGGCTTCGCCTTCGGCCTGGGGGTGGAGCGCATCGCCATGCTCAAATACGGCATCGACGACATCCGCCTTTTCTACGACAACGATTTGCGGTTTCTCCGACAGTTCTAATTTTCCGCCTTTAAGCTATCCAAGGTTGCCAAATTTGGGTTAGCAAACCATAGCCTGCGCACAGGCTGGAAAGCCTGTGCCACCCTTACCAATAATTTTTGATTCCTTTATATTATTTTATATTATATAATATTATAAAAACATATTCAGAATACACCACCATGATTAGAAAATCTCTCTTGTTGGATGAGGAGATGGTCAGGCAAATCGGCATCCTGGCCAAAAAGGAAGATCGTGACTTCTCCAGCAGCTTGCGTCATGCTCTCCGCATCGGACTACTGGCTTTGCAGAATCCGGAACTGACCGCAGCAGAAATTAAGGATATCCTGGAGGCCAGGGCAGAATTGGAGGCAGGCCAGATTGAGGAACTGGACCTTGAAGATTTATGAGACGGCCAAGTTTAAGAGGTTGAGAAAGAAGCTGCGCAACGAAAATGAGAAAGAAGCTTTGAAACGGGCCATTGCTGAAGTGGCGGCCGACCCTCGGGTGGGAAAGCCCCTCAAAGGAGGATTTAAAGAACTATGCCGATTCCCTTACAATGTGGCCGGACAGGAGAGACGCTTGATATATAAAGCCGGAAAGGACTGCCTCTATCTCCTTTCCTTTGGCCCCCGGGAAGGCATTTATAAGTAAAAGATGAAAGGTAAGCATTCATCTCTCGGGTGTTTAAAAATATTGCTTAAGCTGGCTGTTTATATCTGAAAAAAACATGGCATGAGCGGCAAAGGCTTCCCCCCCAAAATATCTTTTCATCCTTTACGGGTGAGCCAACGGCTCATGAGCAACTGTTACGAAAGTTATAGTGGCACAGCGCGGCCCGAGGCCGCAACCAAACTCAAAAAATGATCTGATTACTTAATCAGATCAATGGGATACATGCAAAATCTTTGTCAAAAAACAAGAAATTGAAGATTAGTAGCACAGGCTGGAAAGCCTGTGCCACCAATACCTTTCATAGTTTTGAGAGAGCCAACGGCTCATGTGTGACTTCTCTGGAGCCTTTTTGGCTGAAAGCTGAAAGCTGAAAGCTGAAAGCTATAATCTCACCTTACACTTCAGGCTCCGGCTTCCCCTTACCCTCCAATTGCGTACGAACATACCAATCAATCTGCCTACAGATGCCTTTGATGACCTGGGCCTCCCGGGCCCGGAGGCCGTGGCGGGAGAAGAGCCGCCGGACGTTGTGCATCCAGTATTCCGGGTTCTGGTGGCTGATGAAGTCAATCTTCACCAGGGTCTCCTGGAGCATGGCGTACATGGTCTCCAGTTCCCGGGAATTGGCCAGCCTGGGCTCAAACTCGCGCCCGGCGCGGCCCGCGGTGAAGACCTCGTAGGCCATGACCATCACCGCCTGGGCCAGGTTCAAAGACGAGCACTCCCCGGTGGGGATGGTGGTCAGGGCATGGCAGAGCCGGAGTTCATGGTTGGTCAGCCCCCAGTTCTCCGGCCCGAAGAGCAGCGCGATGTCATTGTGCCGGGATAGGCTCACCAGGCGGGCCGCGGCCTCCCGGGGCGACAGCAGCTCCTGGCGCACCGCGCCCCCCAGCCGCGCCGTGGTGCCCACGATGTATTGAAACGGGGCCAACGCCGGGGCCAGGTCATCATGGACTTCCATGCGGGCCAGAAGCTGGGCCGCGGCAGGGGTGGCCATGCGGGTCAACCTTTCCTGGTCCAGGTCTTCCGGCGCCACCACCACCAGGCGGCTCAGG
>VGSW01000084.1 GCA_016874915.1 Deltaproteobacteria bacterium | reverse complement strand
CTCGTGTCAAAGAGCAAATTAGCGGACTGGGAACCGCGATCATCGATTTTTTGATCCCGGATGCCGATTACAACCCAGTCGAGTTGAAAATGGCTGCCTGAACTTTTTACTAGTTCATCAACCTTGAACTTTGAACCTTGAACTTATTTTATTTCTCGTTCCAGGATCTCCCGCTCCACCCGAGCCTGGAGGGCCGTGAGCCCGGCGCTCCAGGTTACCGGATAAGAGGGCGGGTCCTGGAGGGCCTTGTAAGGTTCAGGGAGGAGGCCGAACTGGGAGATAAAATAATCCCGGCTTTCCTTAAGGGTGGGGAGAGGTCCCAGGAGGCGGCCTTGTTCCATGACTTTTTTCAACAGCGGCGCGCCCCCGGGCAGGGCTTCTTCCCGGAGGGCGATGACGTCGCGATGAAAACGTCCCTGGTCGTCATAGAACCGGTAAACCTGCTTTTTGTCCACCAAAGTGACCTTGCCGGTGGAGAGCTTCATCACCGGCCGGTTGCCATATTTTACCAGTTTATAGGCGCAGTCGAAATAAGGCGCGTCCGCGGAGACCCCCATCTTGGTTCCCACTGCGAAGCTGTCCACCTGGCCTCCGGCTTCCAGGACCCGGGCCATTTTAAATTCGTCGAAACCGCCGCTGGCCAAAATCTTGACGTATTTTAGCCCGGCATCGTCCAGGATTTGCCGCACCTCCCGGCTGATGGCGGCGATATCGCCGCTATCCAGGCGCACGTATCGCAGGCGTTCCCCCCGGGCCTCCATCTCCCGGGCCACCTGGACGGCCTTGCGGGCCCCGGCGGCGTTGTCGTAGGTGTCGATGAGCAGCGTAGTGATGGTGGGGAAGACCTGGGCAAAGGTGCGGAAGGCCTCGATCTCTTTGGGGAAACTGGTGATATAGGAATGGGCCATGGTCCCGAAGATGGGGAGGCCGTAAAGCTTTCCCGCCAGGACGTTGCTGGTGCCCAAAAAGCCCGCCAGATAGGAGGCCCGGGCCGCCTTCAGGCCCGCATCCGTGCCCTGGGTGCGCCTCAAGCCGAAATCAATCAAGGGCCGCCCCTGGGCCACATGAAAGGACCGGGCCGCCTTGCTGGCGATAAGGGTCTGGAGGCTCACCGCGTTGATGAGGAAGGTCTCCACCAACTGGGCCTCGATGACCGGGGCGCTCACCTCGATGACCGGCTCATCCTTGAAAAAGATGCTGCCTTCGGGCAGGGCATGGACATCGCCGGTGAACCGCACGGTTTTAAGAAAATCCAGGAATTTCCTCTGAAAGAGGCGGGTGGACTCCAGGTAGGCCAGGTCGTCTTCCGCAAAGCGCAGGGTTTCCAGGTAGTTGAGGGCCTCTTCCACCCCCGCGGCCACAAAATATCCCCGGTTCGGGGGGTACTTGCGGATGAAGAAGCTGAAGGTGGCCTCCTCCGCCATCTCCGCCTCAAAGTAACAGGCGGCCATAGTCAATTGGTAGAGGTCCGTGAGCAAGGCGAACCGTTCGCCTAATGGGGAGATAAAACTCATCTTTTAATTTTAACATCTGCATTTATCTGCGTCCATCTGCGGTTAGAATTAAACCGCGGCTGAACGCCGAGAGACGCGGATTAGCCTCGGGAAAAGACGTCGGCGTCCAGGTCCAGGCGCTCCCCCGCCTGAAGCTGATAGTATCCCGCGGCGGCCACCATGGCGGCGTTGTCGGTGCACAGGTTCAAGGGGGGTAGGAATAATTCCATCCCCGTAGCCCCGGCCTGTTCCTGCAACACCTGGCGCAGCCGGCCGTTGGCCGCCACCCCGCCGCAGACCACCAGCCGGGTGCAGCCGGTTTCCTCCAGGGCCAGCCAGGCCCGGCTCACTAAGGACTCCACCACCGACTCCTGGAAGCCCGCGGCCAGGTGGGCCTGGGCCACGGGGTCTTCCAGAATTTCCGGATGCTTCTTCACCTGGTGCACCACCGCGGTCTTGAGGCCGCTGAAACTGAAAGTCAGCGGCTCTTCGGGGATCCGGGGCCGGGGCAGGGGATAAACCCCGGGGTCGCCTTCCCGGGCCAGGGCCTCGATCTTCACTCCGCCGGGGTAACCCAGGCGCAAGAGCTTTGCCACCTTGTCAAACGCCTCCCCCGCGGCGTCGTCCCGGCTGCGGCCCAGGAGGTCCATGTCCCGGAAGCCACGCACTTTATAGAGGTTGGTGTGCCCCCCGGAAACCACCAGGGCGATAAAAGGGAAGGCCGGAGGGGAATCGGTCAGAAAGGCCGCCAGGATGTGGGCCTGGAGGTGATGCACTCCCGCCAGGGGTCGTTTTAGGGTGAAAGCCAGGGCCTTGGCCACGGCCATGCCGATGACCAGGGCGCCGATGAGGCCGGGGCCCTGGGCCGCGGCCAGCCCGTCAATTTCTTTTAAAGTCACCCCGGCCTGGTCCAGGGCCGCCTGGATCACCGGCAGGATGCTCTCCAGGTGCCGCCGGGCGGCGATCTCCGGCACTACCCCGCCGTATTGGGCGTGGAGCTCGAACTGGGTGGCCACCACCGAAGACAGGACTCGGCGGCCATCTTCCACCACCGCGGCCGCGGTTTCGTCACATGAAGTCTCGATGCCTAATACCAGCATATTTTTAACCGCAGATTAACGCAGAGGAAATTTTTATCTGCGTTTATCGGCGTTCATCGGCGGTTAACTCCTCACTTGGAATCCAGGTACGAAACCCCCCGCCAGTCGGCTCCCGGCGGGTGTTCCAGATAATGGCGGCAGCGGCGGAGATATAACCGGGTGGTCGCATCATTAGGGAACTTTTGGGTCAGCCGGCCAAAGATATCGGCGCCGGCGCCAAAGTCCCGTTGCAGATAGGCATGGAACCCCAGGGCGAACTCCCGGCAAAGTTCGGCTAAAGCCCCCGTTTCCTCTGCCGCCTTCCTCCCCATCAGCTCATAAACGGTGGTTTCCGCTGTTTTCCCTTTGACCGCAATAATATCCACCGGTCTAAACCAGAATCTGTCTGACGCTTGGTCATATGTAGCCCGGCTTACCAGTATTTGGGTGGCATAGAGACGGTTTACCCCTTCCAACCGGCTGGCCAAATTAACATTATCGCCCATCACGGTGTAGTTGATGCGTTCGCTGGACCCCACGTTACCCACCACGGTCTCTCCGGTGCTGAGGCCGATGCGGGTGGGAAGCGCGGTTTTGCCGGCGTCGGCCCATTTCCGGTTTAATTCCTGGAGTTTTTCCTGGCAGAGGAGCGCGGCCTGGCACGCCCGGCCGGCGTGGTCTTCATCGGGCAGGGGAGCGCCCCAGAAGGCCATGATGCCGTCGCCGATATATTTATCCACCGTCCCCCCATGGTCGCTGAGGATTCGGGTAAGTTCGTCGAAATATTCGGAAAGGTGGAGCATGAGTGCTTCCGGTCCCATCTGCTCCGCGATGGTGGTAAACCCGCCGATGTCTGAGAAGAACACAGTGAGTTCCTTTTGATGTCCCCCCAGATTCGCCCCTTCGCCGGTCTGGATCAACTGCCGCACCAGTTCCGCCGGCACATACCTTCGGAAGGCCTGCAGACCGGTGCGCATGGCGGAAACGGCATGGCTCATGAGCTGGATTTCCTTGATGCGGGATGCGATGGCGGGGCTGTCCTCGAGGCGAAAATCCCTGACCTTTTTGGTTTCTTCAGTCAAAAGCTTGATGGGTTTGGAGATGCTGCGGGCCAGGAGAACGGCCAGGTATATGGAAATAAACAAAATACCCAGGCAAATAAGAAAGGTGTCCCGGATAATTCTTTTGGCCCCGCCGACAAAATCATCCTCCGGCGCCACCACCCCCACTTTCCAGCGGGCCGCAAAGGACTGGGGAAATTCCCGGAAGGAGGCCAGATATCGCTTCCCCTGGCTTTCCACTACGGACTTGCTGCCTCCGGATTGGACATATTCCCGAAAAGCCGCGGTAATGCTGTCTGTGCCCAATTCCTCCACATGAACCGGTCGCAGCTTCCCATTTTCTTCCTTGACGATCCGGGAGGCATCCGGATAGGCCACCACTTCATTCTTTTCATTAAGGATAAAGGCGATGCCGCTTTTTCCGATCTTTAAGCTTTTTAAAAAGTGAGACATTTCATCCAGCTCAATATCCGTTCCCCAAACGCCCAAAAGTTTTCCTTGCGCATCATAGACCGGATACGCCGAGGTAACCGCGGGCTTTTTGTTCCGAAACAGAATGTACAGGTCAGTCCAAAAGTTGGCTCCGGCTTGTTTCGCCCCTAAATACCAGGGGCGGACTCGGGGGTCATACTCGATCTTACTGGAGGTCTCGGTTTGGAGAACCTTGCAATCCGGATCACAGTGCTTAATAACATCTGTGGGCGTAGAAATCTGTGGCTGGATGATGCGGATTTCTATGGTCCCGTCCGGCCGTTGCCAGGAACGGAAATAATTTCCTTGTTCATCCCCCAGGAAAAACATGGAGATCTGGGGAAAAGATTTAAGCACTCCAAAGGTATAGAGTTCTATCTGCTGCGTATCGCTGCAGGAAATGACCCCTTTTTGGGCCAACCGGGCGCTGATTTCCACCACGAAGGAGGCCGGCAGGAGAAAATTGGCGGTTTTCTCAATGACGTTTTTGGTTATCTGATTCATTAAATCTTCGCTTAACTCTATGGCAATTTCCGTGTTTTGATGATGGTTGTACGATACGATGGACAGGACCGTGACCACCAGCAGCCCCACAAATGCCGTGACTATCCTCACGTAAAAACTGTGGCTGGTGAAAATGGACCATCTTTTTGCTGACATCTTGCGGCTCCTTGGGGAGGGCAGGGCGGCTTTAATTAACCGCAGATGGACACAGAGGAACACAAATAAAATAATTTTATCTGGGTTAATCGGCGTTCATCGGCGGTTTAATTTCCACTAACGGTTTAATCTGCGCCAACTTCTTCGGCCCGATGCCGGAAACCTGCTCCAGGTCTGCCAATTGTTTAAAGGGACCGTGTTGTTGGCGAAAGTCCAGGATGCGCTTGGCCAACACCGGCCCGATACCCGGCAGAGCTTCCAGGTCAGCCTGGGTGGCGGTGTTAATGTCAATGGCCAGCCCCAAAGTCACGAGCCTGGCCCCGGCCATGCGGCCCACCGTATAAGCGCCGTCAGGAGTAATGACCACCCGGCTGCCGCTTGAGAGCTTGTCTTCCTTCGCCGGAGCCGGCTCCGGCGCCCCGGCCCGGCGCCAGACCTGGGGCAGGGTAGGGGGGGAGGTAAACTTAAAAACCCCGGGATTGCTCACCGCGCCGGCCGCCTCCACGAATACCGGATTAATCGGGGGATCCGGGGGAGGGGAGGGGGGCCTCCCGAAATTTCCCCGCCAGCCCCATAAAAACAGCAAAGCCGCGCCCAGCAGCAGGATGACTCCCAGTTGGGCGCGGCTGAAGTAAGGCAGTTTTCGGTTTTCGGTTTTCGGTTTTCGGTTAAAAGAATCAGGATGCGACATGGGAGTCGATGGTGGACGCCCTGCATGGGGCGGGGAGACCCTGCCACTCCAAGTGTATATTGCAGTTCCCAACCACAGCTTGGGAACCAGAAAAATCCCAACCCTTATTCCCTTCTCCCTATTCCCTACTTCGACCTCTTCTCGTCTTTATAAAGCTTATAATTGATGGAATCCACCAGGGCCTGCCAGGAGGCCTCAATGATGTCGGAGGACACCCCCACGGTGCCCCACCAGTCATTGGCGTCCCGGGACTCGATGTTCACCCGCACCTTGGCGCTGGTGCCGGCCATCCCCGGCAGGACCCGCACCTTGTAGTCCTCCAGGCGCATTTCCGTGAGGCGGGGGTAAAAGCGCACCAGGGCTTTGAGCATGGCGTTGTAAAGGGCGTCAACCGGGCCGTTCCCCAGGGCCGCGGTGTGGACCTCGTGGAGCCCCACTTTCACCCGGATGCTGGCCTCAGGAGTGGGCGGAACGTCTTCCCCCGCTTTCTGGTCAATGACCCGGTAGCTTACGAGCTTGAAGTATTCCTTGTAATATCCCCCCAACGCGCCCATGAGCAGCAATTCCAGGGAGGCGTCGGCGGTTTCGAACTGGTACCCTTCCGCCTCCAGTTCCTTGATCTTCTCCAGGGCCATCTTGATGCTGCTCTCCGGCGGCGGCAGCTTCAAGTCGCTTACCGCCAGGAGCTCATCCAGCCTTTTCATGGCCGCCTGCACCGCCCGGTCATGGTCCGCGGCCTCCAGCCCCATTTCCTGGGCTTTGAGGAGGATGTTGCCCCGCCCCGACAGGTCCGAGACGGGAATGGCCCGGACGTTCCCCACCACCTCGGGATTGACGTGTTCGTAGGCCTTGGGGTTCCGCTTTACCGCGGCGGCGTGCACCCCGCCCTTGTGGGCAAAGGCGCTCTGGCCCACATAGGGCTGGTAGCGGTTGGGATGGATGTTGGCCAGCTCATAGACAAACCGGGACAGCTCCGTCAACCGCTTGAGGCTCTCATCGGCCAGGCAGCCGATGCCCATTTTCAGCTTAAGGGCCGGGATGACGGAAATCAGGTTGGCGTTGCCGCAGCGCTCCCCGAAGCCGTTGACGGTACCCTGGACCTGCACGCAGCCCAATTCCACCGCGGCCAGGCTGTTGGCCACCGCCATCTCCGAGTCGTTGTGGGCGTGGATGCCCAGGGGCGCCTTGGGCAACCGTTTTATTACCGCCTTGATGATCCCGATGAGCTCGGAAGTCAGGGTGCCGCCATTGGTGTCGCACAGGACCAGGCAATCCGCTCCCCCGGTCACCGCGGCCTCCAGGGTCTTCAAGGCATATTCCCGGTCTTCCTTGAACCCGTCAAAAAAGTGCTCCGCGTCGTAAAACAGCTCTTCCACCCGGGGCTTGAGGTACGCCAGGGAATCGGTGATGAGGGCCAGGTTGCGCTCCAGGGTGGTCTGAAGGATTTCCTTCACCTGAAAGACGGAGGACTTCCCGAAAATAGTCACCACCGGGGCCCGGCTGATGAGGAGTTCCTGGAACACCGGGTCGGACTCTGGGGGCCGGTCCTTGTGATGGGTGCTGCCGAAGGCCGCCACCCGGGTGAGCCCCAGGTTGTAGTTGCGGATCTCCTCGAAGAACTCTTCGTCTTTGGGATTGGACCCCGGCCAGCCGCCTTCGATATAGTGAAACCCCAACTCCGCCAGCTTCCGGGCGATGCGGATTTTGTCCGCCAGGCTCAGGTTAAAATACTCCGCCTGGGTGCCATCCCGCAAAGTGGTATCATAAATCTGCACCTGCCGCATGGAAGCTCTCCTTTTAATATGAGGGGAAAAGGGGAAAAGGTTAAAAGGGGAAAAGGGTTAAAAGAAAATTGACTTTCTCAGCCTTTTACCCAACATTTTACATATTGGAGGAAAATTAGGGGAAAAGGAGGATAGATAGGACAGATTTTTCTTTACCTTTTCGCCTTTCCCCCTTTTAATCTTTTATCCCTTTCCCCTTTTACCCTTTGATTTTCCGGGGCGGGGGGGATTCCAGCCCGAAGGCGTCGTGCAGGACCCGCACCGCCAGTTCGCCGTATTTCTCGTCGATGACCACGGAAATCTTGATCTCCGAGGTGCTGATCATCATGATGTTGATGTTTTGGGCCGCCAGGGACTCGAACATCTTGGCCGCAATGCCCGGGTGGTTCTTCATCCCCACCCCGATGATGGAGACCTTGGCGATATTTTCCTCCCCGGACACTTGTTGGGCGCCGATCCCTTGGGCCACCGGCCCCATAATCTCCAGGGTCTTCTTCAGATCCCCCTGGGGCACGGTGAAGGTCAGGTCGGTGTAGCCGTCCATGCCGGTATTCTGAATAATCATGTCCACCACGATATTGGCGTCGGCCACGGGCTTAAAGAGCTTCACCGCGATGCCGGGGCGGTCGGGGACCCGGGTGATGGTGACCCGGGCGTCGTTACGGCTTAAAGCCACGCCGGATACGGGAATCTCTTCCATTTCTTCATCCTCTTCCGTCATCAGGGTTCCGGGGTCGTCGGTAAAGGTGGAGCGCACCGCCAGAGGCACGCCATAGCGCTTGGCAAAACCCACGGAACGGATTTCCAGGACCTTAGCGCCCAGGGACGCCATCTCCAACATTTCGTCATAGGAGATTTTTTCCAGTTTCCGGGCTTTGGAGTAGATGCGCGGGTCCGTGGTATAGACCCCGTCCACGTCCGTGTAGATTTCACACAGGTTGGCTTTCAGGGCCGCGGCCACGGCCACCGCGGTGGTGTCGGAGCCGCCCCGGCCCAGGGTGGTGATGTTTCCCACTTCATCCACGCCCTGGAAGCCGGCCACGGTGACCACCCGGTTTTTTTTCAACTCCTCCCGGATGCGGGCGGTGTCAATGCCAATGATGCGGGCCCGGCCATAGGCCCGGTCCGTATAAATGCGGGCCTGGTGGCTGAGCAGGGACACGGCCGGCACTCCCTGGGCCCGGAGGAACATGCTGAACAGCGACACCGTCACCTGCTCGCCGGTGGCCAGGAGCACGTCCACTTCCCGGGGGTCGGGGTCATCTGCCATTTCCTTGGCCAGCTTGATGAGGCGGTCCGTCTCCCCGGCCATGGCCGAAAGCACCACCACCATGCGGTGGCCGGCCTGCCACTGGCGCACCACCCGGTTGGCCACGTTGGCGATGCGGTCCGGGTCGGCCACGGAGGTGCCGCCGTATTTTTGGACGATTAGAGCCACGTTTCTCTCTCCAGGAATTTATGAAATTATCATTATACCGGAATTCTGAAAAAAATAAAGGGATTGTCTTGTATTCCCCGGCAATTTGCTTCCAAAACCCCGCGCCAAAATGCCGGGGCCTGATTAGCCCCTTTCCCAGAAACCACTAGCCCCCTAAATTTTTCCATTGACGCTAACGGGAAAATGGTGATAAGTAAGGGAAATCTTACAAGGGAAAAAAATCACAAGCCAAAGGAGGCTGTTATATGGCTGCAACATTAATCAAAGGCGCCGAGGTAGCCGCCCAGATTCGGGAAGAGCTGAAAAAGGAAGTAGATGAGCTCATAACCAAACACGGGATTACCCCGGGCCTGGTCACCATCCTGGTGGGGGAAGACCCCGGGTCCGTGAGCTACGTCACCGCCAAGCAGAAGACCGCACATGAGTTGGGCTTCTACTCCGTGCAGGACAACCAGAATCCGGACATCACCGAAGCTGTGCTGCTGGGCCTGCTGGACAAGTACAACAAAGACCCCCAAATCCACGGCATCCTGGTGCAGTTGCCGCTGCCCAAGCACATAGACTCCAATAAGGTGCTCTACGGCATCAATCCAGACAAAGACGTGGATGCCTTCCATCCCGTGAACGTGGGCCGCATCCTCATCGGCAACTATGCATTCCTGCCCTGCACCCCCGCGGGCTGCCAGGAACTCATCGTGCGCTCCTACGGCGACCCCAAAGGTAAGGAAGTGGTGGTGGTGGGCCGCTCCAACATCGTGGGCAAGCCCATGGTGGCCATCATGATCCAAAAGCTTCCCGGCGCCAACTCCACCGTCACCTGTGTCCACACCGGCACCCCCAAGGACAAAATGATCGAGCACTGCCGCCGGGCCGACATCCTCATCGTGGCCGCCGGCGTGCCCAAATACGTCCAGGCGGACTGGGTGAAAGAAGGGGCTTGCATCATCGACGTGGGCGTCAACCGCATCGGCATCAGCGAGAAGACCGGCAAGGCCATCCTGGCCGGAGACGTGGACTTTGAAGCCGTGAAAGAGAAAGCCGCTTTCATCACCCCGGTGCCCGGCGGCGTGGGCCCCATGACCATCACCATGCTCATGAAAAACACCGTCATGGCCGCCAAATTGAACGCGGGGCTGCTCAAGATTTAAGCAATTTCCCGGAAATTCTTTTAGGGGAAAGGGCCTCCGGCCCTTTCCCCTAATATTTTTCAGGAATTGTATTTGGGGGAAGGGCCCAGGGGCGTCCGCCCCTTCCCCCAAACCCCCTTCCCCAACCCCTTAAGATTTTTCAGGGGCGCGGCGAAGCCGTGCCCCTGTTGATTCTGCGTTCTTTTCGTCTTTGCGTCTTGGCGTGAGCTATCTATGGCTGGGCAGCGCGAATAAGCTCCGCCACCCGCAGCAGGTATTCTCTACCCCCCACCTCCATGGTATCTTCGTGCCCGGCCCCGGCGATGGGGTAAAATTCCTTGGGCGGCGAAGCCACCTCGTATAGCCGTCGGCCCATCCAGAAAGGCACCACCCGGTCCCGGTCTCCGTGGATGATGAGCTTGGGGATGCTGATTCGGGCCAGCTTCCCGGCGGTGTCGAATTTGTGGGCATATCGCCCCTTTCCGGGCAGCCAGCGGTAGTGATGGTTGGCCATGTCCCCCAGGCTGGTAAAGGCCCCATCGAGAATCAAGGCCCGGGCGGGCGCCTGAAGAGCCAGGTCCGCGGCCACCGCGCCGCCCAGGGAGCGGCCGAAGAGCACAATGCGGTCTGGAGTCACGCTCAGACCATTTTTCAAATATTCGTAAGCAGCCCGGGCGTCCCGGTAAACCCCCGCTTCGCTGGGCTGCCCTTCACTTTTGCCATAACCTTGGTAGTCAAATATGAAAATCCCCAGCCCCGACTGGTTAAGCAGCGCTATACCGTCCATCTCATAGCTGATGTTGCCGCCGTTGCCGTGGAGCCACAGCAGCACCGTTGCCTTATCCCTCGCGGGCACGTACCACCCGTGCAGGCGGAGGCCGCCGCCGTCAAAATAAACTTCCTGAAAATCCAGGCCCGCCTGGCGGGGCGTGGCCTCCAGCTTTTTGTCGGGAAAAAAGATAAAGGTCCGCTCCACCCAGCTTTCCCGGAGAGAGAGGATGAGTAGGATGACATGGGCGATGACGATCCCTAAAGCGGCGAATAGAAGGAGACGGAGCATAGCGCGGGCCATAATTAGTTCACAGTTGACGGTTCACAGTTTACAGTAGGAAACTTTTTCCAATTCAAGTACTTTCTGTCAACTGTCAACCGTCAACTCTCAACTATCCCCCCAGCGCTTCCGCAATCCGGGCCACCACTTCCGGGGCCCGGAGGGTTTCCAGGTTGTGGTACTGGCCGCCCAGGATCTGGCTCAATTCCGGCAAACATCCCAAATCCAGGCAGGGGGCGAACTTCTCCGTATCCAGGATTAACGAATTGATGCCCAGGGTGCTCAAGCGAGCCGCCAATTCCTTGACTTCGTCCATGGCCCGGCCGCGGCCCAGGCTGATGTTGGCCCGGCCGTCGGTGATGAGCACCAGCAGGAACGCGTCCTGGGGGTGTTTGGCCTTCTCATTCTTCAGCAGTTCATGGGCCAGGTGCAGGGCGTGGGGCAAAGGGGTTTTCCCACCGGTGGGGAGATTGGCCAGTTGCCTTTGGGCCAGGTCGATGCGGTTGGTGAAAGGCAGGGCCAGGTTGGCTTCCAGGCCCCGGAAAACGATGAGCCCCACCCGCTCCCGCTTCTGGTAGGCGTCCAGGAGCAGAGACAGGATGGCCGCCTTGGTTTCCGCCATGCGCTCTTCCACCCCCATGGACCCGGACGCGTCCACCACGAAGAGGATGTGGCGGCCGATGCGTTTTTCCCGGACTTTAAAGCGCAGGTCCGGATCATTGATGGCCAGGGCCAGGTTGCCCCGGTCCCGCACCCCCTGATAGGGCGCGGCGGCCCGGATAGTGGCGTCCAGGGCCAGATCCGGGGCCGCGCCTTTAACCATGGTGGGGCGCACGTACCGGCCCGTCCGGTCTTCTGATCTGGCCCGGGTGCGGCTGCCCGGAGCCTTGCGGGTCTGGCGGTCCGGGGGGAGTTCCAGGGGGCGGACTTGGAAAGGGTCTGCCGGCGCGGTGATGACCTCCCCGATTAAATGGACCTCGCCCTCTTCCGGCCCGGGGCCTTCCGACACCGGGGGCGGCGGGGCCGAATGGGCCTGCTCCTGCTCTTCCCGGTGCTTGCGGAAGGTTTCCTCCAGCTTCTCCTTATCCATGACCTTGTCGCTGAAGGGTTTGCGCCGCAAGCGGTGGGGCAGCACCAACTCCGCGGCCTCACGCACGTCTTCGGGGCTGACCGCGTCCCGCCCATAGTAGGCTGCCAGAGTCTGGGCCACTTTGAGCATGTAGATGTCGGCCCGGTGGCCGTCCACCCCCTGGTCCAGGCAAATCAGGGTGATTAGGCGGAGAATGTCGTCACCGTAAGAGACTCCGGGGAGGAGTTCCCGAGCGGATAAAATTGCCTGGCGGATAGCCTCCTGTTCGCCCTGGAACTGGGCCGCGAAGCCTTCGGGATCGGCTTCATAGGCCAGGCGGCGCTCCACCACGGCCATGCGGGCCTGAAGGTTCTGGAGGCCGGTGATTTCCACGCACAGCCCGAAGCGGTCCAAAAGCTGGGGCCGGAGCTCCCCTTCCTCGGGGTTCATGGTGCCGATGAGGATGAAGCGGGCCGGGTGGATAAAAGAGATGCCCTCCCGTTCCACCACGTTCACCCCCATGGCCGCGGCGTCCAGGAGCACGTCCACCAGGTGGTCATCCAGCAGATTGACTTCATCGACATACAAAATACCCCGGTTGGCCGCGGCCAGCAGGCCCGGCTCAAAGTGCTTTTCGCCGCTCTTGATGGCCTTTTCCAGGTCAATGGTACCCAGGAGCCGGTCTTCGGTGGTCCCCAGGGGGAGATCCACCACCGGCATGGGCCGCTCCCGCACCGGCAGGGCTTCGCTCTTGGCCTGGCGCTTGCGGCAGGCGTCGCACATGAGCTCGGCCCGCTCCGGATCGCAATGAAAGCGGCACCCCGCCACCACCGGAATGGGAGGCAGAAGCTCCGCCAAGCCCCGGGCCGCGGTGGACTTGGCCGTGCCCTTCTCCCCGCGGATGAGAACCCCGCCGATGAGGGGATTGATGGCATTGAGGATAAGTGCCTTTTTCATGCGATCCTGGCCGACGAGGGCAGAGAAGGGGTAAAGGGGGTGTTTGGAGGTCATGGTGGTGTTCTGCTCTACATAAAAAAGTTAAAAGATTGCTGCATAATCAGTAGGATAATGTTTTTTGAACCAAGAGAAGAATTCCTTATAGGTTGCAGAAAATCCTTTCTCATGCCGAAAATCCGTTAATACTTCCCTTGGATCTTTACTTAATTTTATGAAACCGAGTCTCCCTGCTAATAATAATGTATTTAAACGTTGATTCATATTTTGAACATAAACAAGCGATCTCGATCTTTTTAAATTATAATGCTCTTTCTTTCTCTTACCACCTTTTCTTCGCCGATGGTCCGGATATTCTCCCATTAGAAGAAAAGATAGTCTTATAATTCCTTCAACGTATCCGGGCCAAAAATTATCCTCTTTTAATGATTCGTTAGCAGCATCAAAACAAGAATAAAGCATTAAAGTATGCAAGCCATCACTATCTACATTTTCTTCAAAATATTTGTAAAGTTCATCCAATACTTTCTTCAATATCTTTTTCCATTCGCTATCCGTCCTATAATCTTTTTTTGCCTCTTTGGAATTTTCTCCGAAAAGTCTTGAAATTTGAAATTTTATTGATTTTGGAACGCTAATTGATTTATTTCTTGCCATCTTATTTCACCTTAAAAGCCTTTAATATTGCTGTTGTCTTAACCCCTCATTCTCCCTCACATCCCGATTAATCCGTTCCACCAGCTTATTATCCTTGGCCACTTCCAGGTCATAGTGCATTTGCAGGTTGAGCCAGAATTGGGGTGTGGTGTGGAAATAGCGGGCCAGGCGCAGGGCCGTGTCCACGGTGACGGCGCGGTTTTTCCGGATGATGTCGTTGATCCTTTGGGCCGGGACCCCCAGGTCCCGGGCCAGCCGGTTCTGGCTGATTCTAAGGGGTTTCAGATATTCTTCCAGCAAAACCTCGCCGGGATGCACCGGAGGCAGTTTTTCGGCAGTCATTTGACCTCCTCAGTGGTAATCCACTATTTCCACTTCAAACGCATCCTTGCCTTGCCACACAAAGCAGATGCGAAATCGGTCATTGATGCAAATACTGTATTGGCTTTCCCGGTCTCCTTTGAGCGCTTCCAACCTGTTACCGGGAGGGCTTCTCAGGTCTGCCAGGCTGGTGGCGGCATCCAGCACCCAGAGTTTGCGCAGGGCCGCCTTTTGAGTATCCGGGGGAATTTTGGGAGCCGGTTCCCGGTTATACAGCCTTTCAGTATCTTTGCATCTGAAAGACCTGATCATGGGAAATAATTAGCACGTTTGGCGTGATATGTCAAGCGTGATATTTCATAGGGGGTCTTCAGCCAGCTCACTTAGAAGCAAGATTATCTCCTCCCGGGCGCGGCGGTAGGCTGTCAGGTCCAGGTCGTAGGGGTCTTCCACCGGCCGGTTGATTAACCGGCCCCGCAAGGCATCCGGGACATATCTTTTTAAATTGTATTCCGTGAGGTTGACGATGGCCTGGAAACCGGCCAGGTCCACTTCTTTCAGGCCCTTGGAGTACAGCCCTTCCGGGTTGACCCCCATTTCTTCCAAAACCTGCACCGTTTCTTCCACCACATAACCCAGGGGGGTGAGGCCGGCGGACGCGGCTTCCCAGTGGCCAGGGTGAAAATGCCGCGCCAGGGCCTCGGCCATGATGCTCCGGCAGGAATTGCCCAGGCAGACAAAGAGAATTTTCTGTTTGGTTTTCATGGGATTCTGCTCCGAAAAGTTTCTCAGGCTGCCTCCATGGTCACCTGGTAGCCCAGGTCTTTAATGCGTTTGACCAGGTAAGGGAGCAGTCGGTTTTTGTTGAGCTTATCGAAGTAGTCGCCTCCGAGGTCTTTATAGGAAGAACCGGTTTTCAGCATATGGTAAATGACCACCAACAGAGAATGGGCCACCGCCAGAATGGCTCTTTTCTTCCCTC
>VGSW01000083.1 GCA_016874915.1 Deltaproteobacteria bacterium | reverse complement strand
TTTGCCATTAACCCGTTGATTTTTCACCGAATTATGCCATAAAAAGCGACGCCCGACAAGAAAAAAATACCATAATCTTAAATTATTTCAGATAATTAACAATAAGCGACTTTTTACGAATCCATCAAGGTTCAAAGTTCAAAGTTCAGACCGCCACCCCCAAGAATTTTTCATAATTTACGGGTGGGCCGAAGGCCAATGAGGAACTGCTTCGAAAAGTTGTTGTTGGGGGAGGGCAGGGAGCGTTGCTCCCTGCCCTCCCCCCAAAATATCTTTTCATCCTTTAGCGCGCGGCGCAGCGGTCCGCATTTCCCGGAACCCTTGACCGGCTTCTGATTAAAGACCTGAGGCAAACCGGCCGAAACAATTAACAGTTGCAAATTTTCATGGGGCCTTGGGGTCAGTTGGCACATTTCCGGTGGGTGATGGGTGAAAGGCAAACCGGCTAAAATTAAGAACCGGCTGGGACAACGGGGCGCGGCCCTCATCGAGATGGCCATCGCGTTCCCCTTCCTGCTGCTGGTGGTGGCGGGGGTCGTGGACCTGGGGATGCTTTATTGGGAAAAGCAGGTCATCACCAACGCCTCCCGGGAAGGGGCCCGGGCCGCGGCCAAGGCCGGCATCAGCGGCGCCGCGGCCCAAACCGTGGCCCAGGTCCGCCAAATGGTGCAGGACTACGTGGACAATTTCAATCTCAAAGACGCAGCCGGCGCCCCCCTGGTCCTGACTACGGGCACAAACTTTTTCTACCAGTGGGATCTGTCGTCCAATCCTCCCAAGCTGTGGGTGGAGCTTAAGGATATTCCGGTGAGGCTGGTGCTGCTGCCCGCCATTATGCCCTTTTATGGCGGCGGGTTGGGTAGTGTTGTCAACCTGAACGCCAAGACCACCATGGCTGCGGAATGGTCCAACCCCCCGTCTTAAGAAGCTCTTTATTACTTATTTAATCAATTAGTGCCTCTGCTCCGAACAGGAAATCCAAAGAGCGCATATGGAGAAAAATCCCCCGATTTACCAACTGGAAAAAAATTAGTGGCACGGGCCTCGGGCCTGTGGGCAGCGTCTGTTCCGTCAAGTGACTTTCCCACAGGCTGGAAGCCTGTGCCACTCATGCCATGGTCTTTTGTGTTTCATTTCAGCAAGAGGCAGCCTTTTTCAATAGCCTCTTGGGAGTTAAAGCAACAACAATCGAGTTACTCAATTTCCAGCCGCTTGATTCCCTCGAGGTCAAAGATTTCCTCCAGCACGGTGCGGTCCGGGCGCACGGTGCGGTGCACCATGGAAAAGCTGGCGGTCACCTCTTGCTGTGTGAGGTCTCTTTTTAAACCGATATTGACCACGTGAAAGTTATGCTTTTCCAGGACTTCCTGAATCCGGGAGATGATTCCCGGCCGGTCCTCGGTCACCACTTCCACTTCCTGGTACCAGTCTTTGCGCAACCGGCGCTCCAGGGCTTTAAGCCCCAACAGGGAACAGATGATGAGGATGGTGACCACGGTCCCGAAGAGATAAAACCCCGCGCCCACGGTCAAACCCACCGCGGCCACGGCCCAGACGCAGGCTGCGGTGGTCAGGCCCCGGATGGTGTCCTTGTAGCGGATTATTACCCCGGCTCCCAGAAACCCGATGCCGGTAATGGCTTGGGCCGCGATGCGGCTGGGATCGAAGGACATGGCGATGTGGGGGACCCGGGCGTGGACCAGATAATAGATGTTTTCCGAAATGACCATGAGCAAAGCCGAACCCAGACAGAGAATGAGATAGGTCCGAAGACCCGCGGGCCGGCCGTGGAACTCCCGCTCCAGACCCACGCAGGCTCCCAGGAACGCGGCATAACCTAACCGTAAAATAATTTCCCAATTGTCGATCATGTTCGCCTCCCCAGTTATAGGTTTCAGGTAGGTTTTAGGTTTTAGGTTTTAGGTGGCCAGGTTCGGTTGATTCCAATCGGGGAAGATAGATAGTCACAACTGAAAACTAAAAACTAAAAACTGAAAAACTACTTCTCCCGCCCCACCACGATTAATCCCAGTGACAGCCAGAAGGCTTCCCGGAGGCGGCGCAGGATGCTGAAGGCCGCGCCCAGAGGCATACCCAGGTTGAAGCCCAGGGCCAAGAGAATGTTTCCCCCTTCCTGGACACCCACGGCCGCGGGGATGAAGAATCCCAGGGCGGTGAAGAGCATGGCCAGGGCGTCCAGGCAGATGGCCATGCCCCAGCCGATGGGGTGGCCCACCAGCCAGAACATCACCCACACCTCCACCGCGTGGAGGATCCAGCTCATGAAGAAGAGGATAAAGGCCAGGGCCGCGCGAACCCGGTGCTCCCGGTAGTAGGCGGACAACAGGCTATCCAGGCTGTTGAGCTTCTCTTCCCGGTCTTTTAAGGAGGGAGGACAGTAGCCCAGCCGGTGAAGCAACTTCAAGCCGGAACCGCAGGGATTGCGGCGCTGGGCGATGACGAAGGCAATCCCTCCGGCGGTGAGTCCCAATGCTCCCAAACCCAGAAGCCACAAGTGCTCACCCACCGCTGGCAGATACAAAGGGGCCAGGGCTAGCCCCAGGAGGATGTAAAGGGCCAGGCTGAGCACCAGGATGCCCTTGTGGATCACCACTGACGCGGTGGCCGTCTCCCAGGGGACGCCGTCGGCATGGAGGCGGGCGGCCTTGAACGGCTCTCCACCCAGGGACGCGGTGGGAGTGAGCTGGTTCAGGGCCTCTCCCCCCAGCCGCAGCCAGAAGAGACGGCTCAGGGAGGGGCTGTCTTTTCCGAACAGGAGCATGTACTTCCAGGACACTGACTCCAGCCAGTTGACCACCCCGTAAGGCAGCATCAACAGGGGCCAGTACCACCCCACCTGGCGCAGGTGGCCCCACAGGACATTCCACCCCACCTCCTGGAGGACCCAGATTAGAAAGACGCAGGCGATGGCCAGGAGGATAAGGTTCAGACGACGCAAAGAGGTTTTCCTGTTGGGAAGTTCTTGGGCTTCAAAGTATTCAAAGGTAACATTTTTAGCAAGCTTACAGCTATCAGCATTGAAACAAAAATTTAACCACCAAGACACCAAGACACCATGGGTCACAAAGAATTTATTTATTGGCGTCCTGGCCTGCCAGCGCCAATAATTTCCTTGGTGCGTCTTTGTGTCTTTGTTCCTTGGTGGTGAATTATTTATTCTTTATGCCTGTTGGCTCCGAGGTCACCCGTCTGAACTCCGGTTTTTCCACCCAGGTGAAAAAGAAGCTGGAGGTCCGGCCGTCGGCGCCGATCTGAAAGACGACAACATCTTCATCGGAGCCGTCGCTCATATCCGGCCAGAAAAACTGAAAAGCGTCCCGGTCCCAGGGCTTGAGGCGCGCCTGGATTTTCTTGGGCCCCAGGGTCATTACCAGGGCATCCTGCTGGACGGCCACTTCGATGGGGCCATAGACGTCGTTCCGGTAAGTCCCGGTGTAGCGCTCCAACGACAGCGGCGGCGTAAGCGCGGCCGGCTTGGGAATTTTTTGAGCTTCTTCCTGCTTCTTGGATATGGCCAACATCTCCCCCCGCCAGTCCCGGGGCGGGTTGCCGAAATAGCGGTCATAAAAATGATGGGTTAGCTCCGAGGGCAAGGGGGTGATGAGGTTGGACAGTACCACCAGGCCCAGACCGGCCTGGGGGACCAGGGCCACCATGGTGGCGTGTCCGGTGGTGCCCCCGGTGTGCCAGATAAGTGGATAAGGATATTGCATATTATAAACCCAGGCCAGGCAGTAAAAGCCCGTTATTCCTTTGTGAGAGCCTAAATGGACCCGGGGGAATTGCAGGAAATCCAAATTTTCGACGCTGATGAGCTGCCGCTCCCCCACTTTCCCCCGGTTCAGCCAGAAGCGCACCCATTTGGCCATATCCATGATATTGGAGTTTATACCCCCAGCGGGGCCATAAATATAGGGGGAATTATGAAAAGGCCAATCCAGGGGTAAGGTTTCTATTTTGCCGGCCACCTTGAGATGCTGGCCGGCCAAATTTTTGGCCTTCCGCCAGCCGTCCAGATGGACCGAAGAGGCGGACATCCCCAGGGGCTTCAAGAGGCGCTCCCGGACATTTTCTTCCCAGGTCTTGCCGGTATGCTTTTCCAGCAGGGCGCCGGGAACCAGAAAAACCCCATTCTGATAAGCATAGCGGGAGCGGAAGCTGCTCACCGGTTTGAGGAAGCGCAGGGTGCGGATGATATGGGCGCGGTCAAATCCCATCAAGCCCTGGCCGTCCCCTACGTAGCCCGGCAGGCCGCTGCGCTGGGCCATCAAATCTTCTACCGTGAACTCCCGGGTCACCCAGGGGTCATACATGCGGAAATCCGGGAGATGGTCCACCACCCGGTCCTGCCAGGCCACCTTTTCCTCGTCCGCCAGCATGGCCACCAGGGCCGCGGTAAAGGCCTTGGAGGTGGAGCCGATTTGAAAAATGGTGTTCTCATCCACGGCCTGGGCGCCGCCCACCTGCCGCACCCCGAAGCCTTTGGCGAAAATCACCTCATTGTCCTGGACAATGGCCACCGCCAGACCGGGAACGTTCCAAGCCTGGCGGCCTTCTTCCACGTACTTCTCGAAATCCGCCAGCAGCTTTTGGAGTTCGGCGGGACCGGGTTTGATGGGTTTGGCTTCTCCGAAGGCCGGTCCGAAGGACAAAAACAGGCACAAGGCCGCGAGGACCAGCCGCCAGAAGCCAAATGGTAAACGGTTCATGGAATCCTCCATCAGTTGTCATTGGCCTGTAATCAGTGATCAATACGTCAGCCGGGATGAGGGTGACTATGAGTGTCAGGTAGATTACCTCCACTGCAATCCGGTAAAGCACGGCCAGGTTACGAGGGTCGCGGCTTGGCCGTATTCCAGCTTTCATCGCTACGTGGAACGCGGCATTTATAGCCTTGACTGAGCGGCAGATGATAACGTTCACAAGTCTAGAGATGGAATAATGCTAAAGGCGGGATGCGCTTCGCTTTCCTGCCTACGGGCTACGGGCTCGTCGCGCCAAGGCAAATCGCAGCAATCAGTACCCGTCGTCGCGGTAGTTACACGTACTGTTTTCACAATCCGGTATCTCCGTCGAGGTGTCAATTTGGGCATACGGATTTCCGACCTTTTCGTGATTGGTGTTGTATGCCCAATATTTCGGAGTGTTTGGGGTGGCGGGAGGGGGTGGCAAATTGACCGTCGGGGAGTATCCATAATCCGAGACGTAGCCTCTTTGCTCCAGGATCTTATCCTTGGATACCGTGATCACCATGAGGTCGAAGGACCAAGTGATACGGGCAGCATCTTTGGGCCCCCGACCATTACCCTGATAGACTTTGCAATGCTCCTTGACGCTTTTCATGGCACAGTCGACCGTGTCATCGGCCACCGGGAAATGCGTGGCGACCGTGAGACGCGGACGCGGATTAATCAGGCTGAGAAGGTAGCCAAATGCTCCCTGTGGACTGTGGGAGCTGTTCTGGATAGTCGTCAAGTTTTCGACCCCGGGGTCAGTAGGCGGGGGAAGCTCGTCGAGATGCTCATTCTTCATGGCCCACACTTGCGCCGGAATGATCATTTCGTGGATGAACACATCCACACCCGTGCCCCCGTTAATGGCCTGGTCAACGCTGTGGTATTCTGGCTTGGTGTCACCCGTGTAGATCATAGAGATGGCTTTTGCCGGATTCCACAAATCATTCTTTGATGGCCACCACTCGAGCTTGTAGCCGATGGAGCCCATGCGGGTATGAATCACCGGGAAGTGGGTTATCCTCACGCGAGTTTCTTGGTTTTGGTAGGCGATGTTTTTGGTCGGATCTTGCCCGTACTGCGTCCAGTCCAGCTCAATGGGGACCAGGGCATAGGCGTCGCCCCAGGCATCATCCCCTACGGGGGTGGGCAGGGACGGCAATACCCACATCGCCTGAATGGAAGCTTGGTCGGGGTAGCCGGGATAGCTGGTGGTTTGGAAGCTGAAGCTCTCCGTGTTCCACCGGCAGGCTTTCCGGAGCGCATCGCAATAATCTGCCGTCCCGTCATCATATGGTCCATAGACGGTGGGGTCCGTAGGATAATCAGGGTTTTTCCATATTAACCCTGACCTCGAAGGTCCCCAGACGTACAGCGGTGATTTGCGATCTCCCGAGGGTCCGAAGCAGTAGATGTGGGTCAGGTCGCCCATGTGGTCGGCGTGCAGATGGGCCAGGAAGATCTTGTTCATCCTGCCATACCCGACATTCATCGCCCCGTAATTGGCACATACCCCGGAGCCGCAGTCGAAGACGAACTGGTCTAAGGGCCTGTGTCTGTCTTTGTCCCACCCCACCTCTACAAAGATGCTCATCTCCCGCTGTGCCCGGCGTACCGGAGGGATGCATGACCCCATGAACGTGATCCGCATTTCATTTTCGCCCAGCGGCCTGATGGTCGTCGGCGTGTTATTGTCGAAAGGGTAGAACGGTTTCAGACTCTGGAAGTAGGAATACCGCTTCGATCTGTAAGGGTAGTTCCAGCTACACTTCGGTCCGGGGGGGCAGTTGCACGATTGGTCTGCGTACGGTTTGCCCGCTTCGAGAACGATTATGGGGCCCCCGATGGCCAGCCCGCCCAAGGCCAGCCCTGAAATCTTCAATGCTTCTCGTCTCGTTAAACCTGTGGGTTTTGTTTTCTTGGAGTCATCCATTGTGTTTTCTCCGTTTTAATTGGTTTGTTCCTGATGTTGCCTCTCGCTCTCCTGTGGAGCTCTTTCCGCCTTCGATTTGGCTACGATATGTCGGCCTATGCCCTTATAAATTCACGATAGAGCACCTTAAATTTGGGACAAAAACTTTTTATATTATAAACTTTTATTAAAATCTCCGGTTTGCAGGAACAAAAATATTTTTCAATAAAAAAAGCCCGGATTTATCAACCAGGTCTTTTCCGCATTCTACTTTCCCGGTCCATAGTGGAAAGGCGGGCTGAGGCCCGCCCCACCAAACCCGATAGGCCAGTTGCCAGAGAAAGTAAAAACCGAAAACCGAAGACCGAAAACCGAAAACCGTCACTTATGCGCCGGGAGGCGGCGCATGAGGAGCACCAGGGGGATCAATAACAGAAAAAGGACGGTGAAAAACCAGTAGTCGTCGCAGAAAGCCAGCATCTGGGCCTGGCGCTGCACCTCCTGGTACAGCCCCGCCAGGGGTATGGGGCTGTCCCACCATTGCCACTCCGGTCCTGCCCCCGGCAGGACCTCGCCCACCCGTTCGCTCCATTCGTTGAAAGGCCCGGACAGGGGATTGAGGCGCTCCACCAGGCGGCTTTGGTGGAACTGGCCCCGCCGGGCCAGCAGGGTGGTGGCGGTGGCAATGCCAAAGCTCCCGCCCAGGTTGCGCATCAGGTTAAAGATGCCGGTGGCGTTGCCCATCTTCTCCTGGGGGATGCGGGACATGGTCAGGGTGGTCAGTGACACGAAGGTCATCCCCAGGCCAAAGCCCTGGATAAACCGGGGCCAAGTGGCGGTGGCGAAGTCGATCTGGGTGTTGAATAGACTCATGAGATAAACCGCCAGGGTGTTGATGAGCAGGCCCCCGGCCACCAGCCAGCGGCTGTCCACTACGGTGGTGAGGCGCCCCACCACGGGCATGATGATGAGAGAGCCCACCCCTCCCCAGGCCAGGGAGATGCCCGCCAGGGTGGCGTCATAGCCCATGAGCACCTGCAGGAACAGGGGCAGCAGCATGATGCTGCCATAAAGCACGAACCCGAAGAAAAACATGATGGTGACCCCGCTGGCGTAGTTGCGCTCTGTGAAGAGACGCAGGTCCACCACCGGGTGTTCGGTCTTCAATTCCCGGTAAATCAGCAGAACAAAGGTTACCACCGAGATCAGGGCCAGCCGGGCGATGAAGGCCGAAGCCAGCCAGTCTTCCCGCTCCCCCTTATCCAGGATCACCTGTAAGGTTCCCAGACAGAGGACGAGGAGGATGAGGCCCCAGTAGTCGATGCGCCCGGCCCGCTGGGCTTTGATATAAGGGGGGTCATAGATGAAGAGCGCGGTCATCAACAGCGAGACCAGGCCCACGGGCAGGTTGATGTAAAAGGCCCAGCGCCAGGTGAGGTTGTCGGTGATCCAGCCGCCCAGGACCGGGCCCACGATGGGCGCGATGACCACCCCGATACCCCAGATGGCCATGGCCATGCCCCGTTCCCGCACCGGAAAGGTCTCCAGCAGGATGGCCTGGGAAATGGGTTGCAGGGCCCCGCCGCCGATGCCCTGAAAGATCCGGAAAAAGATGAGGCTCTCCAGATTGGGGGCGGAGCCGCACAGCATGGAAGTGAAGGTGAACAGCCCCAGGCAGATGAGCAGAAACCGCTTGCGGCCGAACAGGGCCGACAGCCAGCCGGTGATGGGAAGCACGATGGCGTTGGACACCAGGTAGGAAGTGAGGACCCAGGTGGCCTCGTCCACCCCCGCGGCCAGACTCCCGGCCATGTGGGGCAGGGCCACGTTCACCACCGTGGTGTCGATGATCTCCATGAAGGTCCCGGCCATCACCGCGATGGTGATGAGCCATTTGTTGACCGGGGGAGTGTCGTTGTTGTTGGGCATATTGACTAAAGGGCGGTTTGGCGGTCTGGCGGTTCGGCGGTCTGGCTAAATAAAAATCAATCGTGAATAATCCTTTTTATTTCTAACCTGCTAACCCGCTAACCCGCTAAACCGCCATCTACCTCCCCGCCAGCAGCCGCGGCCCGGTGCGGGTGCGGGTGTCGATGGTGGCATATGCGGACATCCCCAGGCGCAAGGGCATATTTTCCGGAAAGGGAGGCAAGAGCACGATCTTCACCGGGATGCGCTGCACAACTTTGACCCAGTTGCCGGTGGCGTTTTCCGGCGGCAGCAGGCTGAACGCGGCGCCGGTGCCGGCCATGATGGAGTCCACCCGGCCCTGGAACTTGACTCCGGGATAGGCGTCCACGGTGACCGCGGCCGGCTGGCCCAGGTACACGTGGGTGAGTTGGGTTTCCTTGTAGTTGGCCTCGATCCACAACTCCTGGTACTCCAGGGGGACCAGGGCCATGAGGGGCTGGCCTGGGCGGACCCAGTTCCCCGGCTGCGCCTGGCGTCGGGTGATATAGCCGGCGAATTGAGCCTTGACCCTGGTGTATTCCAGGTTGAGGCGGGCCTGTTCCAACTGGGCCTTGGCTTCTTTAACCGCCGGCTGCTCTTCCAGGGGGATGGCGGTGGAGCCGCCGATGGCCGCCAGGGCCTCCTGGTGTTCCTTCTGGGCTTGGTCCACCAGGGCCCGGGTCACCCGGTAGCGGGTTTCCGCCCGGTCTAGGGTCTGGCGGGGGACAGTGCGGCGCTCAAAAAGGCTGGTATAGCGCCGTTGGTCAATGCCGGCCTCGTGGAAATTGGCCTGGGCCTCCTCCACCTTGTGCCGGGCCGTGGCCACCTTGACATAGCGGGTGTTCAGGTCCTGGCGCAGGCGGTTCAGATGGGCTTCCGCCTGGGCCACCGCTATCTGGTAGTCCGCGGTATCCAAAGTCAAAAGCACCTGTCCGGGCTGGACGGGGTAATTGTTGTCCACCAGCACTTCTACCACCCGCCCCGGCACCCGGGGGGAGATCACCCCCACGTGGCCGCTGACGTAGGCGTCGTCGGTGCCCACGAAAATCTTGAGATAATACCAGTACGCGGCTCCGGCCCCGGCCATGAGCAGCGCCACCAGGATGAGTCCGATGCGCACGGAAGGTTTACGGAGCATTCTGGCCCTCGGGCAAGAGTTCGTTGATGGCCCCCATGGCCCACAGGAGCTGGGCCTTGGCCATCTGATGATCGTACAAGGCGTTGGTGTAGTTCACCCGGGTTTTGGTGAGCAGCGTTTGGGCGTCGATGACGTCGGTGGCGGTGCCCACCTGCTCCTTGTAGCGTTCTTCGTTGAGGCGCAAGTTTTCTTCGCCTTGCACCACCGCCTTTTCCGTGACCCGGATGCGCTCCAGAGTGTCCTTGATGCTTAGGTGCGCGGTCTGGACGTCCAGCTTCACCTGCTCCCCCAGGTCTTTATGCTGGACTTTAAGCTGGTCCACCTTGTCCCGGGCCTGGGAAACCTGGGCCCGGGTGTCCAGGCCGGAAAACAGGCTCCACCGCATGCCCAGGAAGGCGAAATACTGGCTTTCGTGGACCCAGATGGTATTTTCCTGCCAGGTATGGCCAGCCTGGGCGTAAATAGTGGGGTAGTACTGAGCCTTGGTCTGGGTTACCACTTTTTCCTGCTGGTTGATGCGGTCCTTGGAGGCCTTCAGGTCGCGGCGCTGCTTCAGGGCCACTTCCGTGAGGCGGGGGAGATCCTGGGGGGGGATCGCCAGATCCTTTTCGTCTTTGAGCTCCGTGGCCTGGGAAATGGGGAGGGCCAGCACCTTGTTCAGGACGGAGCGGATGTCCACCACGTCGGTCTTGGCCACGATAAGCCGCTGTTCCGCGTCGGCCAGGGAGACTTCCGCCTGGAGGACGTCGTTATAAGTGACCACCCCGAACTCGTACTGGTCTTTGGCAATTTTAAGGTGGTCTTTTAGCTGCGCCACTTCCTGGCGGGCCACCTCCACCAGCTTTATGGCCCGTAAGGTCTGGAAGTACCCCTGGCACACGTTGAGAAAGATATTGTCCCGGGTCTGGGCGTTGTCCAGGAGGGTGGCCTTCTTTCCCAGGACCGCGGCCTGGTAGCGGGAAGGAATGCCCCAGAAGTCGAAGATAGTCTGCTCCACCACCACCTTGCTGTTCCAGTAATTCCGGTTGGTCATTTGAACGGTGGGAGTGGAGGTGCCGGGAACAGGGGGTACTCCCTGAATCCTAATTTTGGTGGGGTCATCGAGAAAGGTTTGCCCCAACTCGGCCCGGACTTGGGGGAGGAACCCGGACCGGGCCCGCACCACCTCTTCTCCGGCGATGAGCACCTGGAGGCGGCTCACCTGGAGGGTGGGATTGGCCTTCCAGGCCAGGCGCAGGGCTTCTTTGAGGTCCAGGGACCGCGGGGGAACCTGGGCTGCCGCGGTCCAGGCCAGACCCAGGCTTCCCATTACCACCAGCAGCAAACACCATCTTGGAGACCGGGAACGCTTCATGGCGACGCCACCTCTCCCAGTGAGGTTTCTTTAAGGATAAATCCCTGAGAAATCACGTTAACCAAGAGCGGCAGGGCCTCCTGCATTTCGTCCCGGGAGGCGCCCTTCATCTGGTAATACCCCACGGCCCGGGCCAGCCCTTGAATCATAAAAGCCAGCAGCCGTGAGTCTCCGGAGGTGAAATAGCCCTGGGCCGCGCCCTCGGCAAAAAAGTGGGTCAGCAGGATTATAAACTTTTCCTCCAGTTCCCGGATGACCCTCCAGTGATCCGGACGGGCCGGACGCTCCCCCACCACGATTTCCCGGGCATAAACCGGGAACAGAAACCCCTCCCGCTCCAAATACCCCACGAGCATGGCCACCACCTGTCGCAGCTTTTCGGGGGGAGTCTCGTGGGTGTTCAGGATGGCCTCCGTGTCGGAAATCATGTTTTCCCCCACCTGGGACATGAGGGCCTGGACCAGTTCTTCCTTGCCGGGAAAGTAGAGGTAGAGGGTGCCTTTGGCCAATCCCGCGGCCGCGGCGATTTCTTCCATGGTGGCTTCCAGACCCCGGTGTTCCATGACCCGCCGGGCGGCGTTCAGGATCTCCCGGGTGCGGAACGCGGTCACCACTTCTTTTTTGGTTTTGCGGACCATAATGACCATTCGGTCAGTTAAATGACTTTTAAGTCATTTTTTTAGTGCGAATCGGACCTCTTGTCAAGAAAAACTTGCAAAGCCGGAAGGTGCTGTTTAGACTAGAATTTATCTAGACTATCGGAGGTGAGGATGCACCGACGAAACTTTTTCCGGCATCTGGGGGCCCTGGGACTGATGGCCGGGGCCGGGCGGTATTGGATCGTACCGGAACAACTCTGGGCCATGGCGCCCGCGGACAAGCCCCAGCCGGTGGTGGCCAAAGCCCAGGGCGCCGATTACGGCAAACTGGTGGGGGACGCCATTCAGGCCCTGGGGGGCATGAAAAAGTTCGTGAACCAGGGCGAGGTGGTGGTGGTCAAGCCTAATATGGCCTGGGACCGCGCCCCGGAACTGGCCGCTAACGCCCACCCGGAGGTGGTGCGCCAGGTGGTGGAACTCTGCCTGGACGCGGGGGCCAAGAAGGTCAGAGTCATGGACCACACCTGCGACGATGCCCGCAAGGCTTATCAGAATTCCGGCATCAAGACTGCAGTGGAAGCCGTCAAAGACCCCCGGGTGTCGGTGGAGTACATGGATGACCGCCGCTTCGTGGAACTGGCGGTGGAAAAGGCCAAGGCCTTGAAAAAGTGGCAATTTTACAAAGACATCCTGGAGGCCGACCGCTTCATCAACATCCCCATCGCCAAGCACCACAGCGAAGCCCGGCTCACCATGTGCCTGAAGAACATGATGGGCGCCATCGGCGGCTGGCGGGGCCGTATCCACGTGGGGCTGGCCCAAAACATTGCGGACATGAACCTGCTGCTCCGGCCGGACCTCCACGTCCTGGACTGCACCCGCATCCTGGTGCGCAACGGCCCCAAAGGCGGCCGCAAAGAGGACGTGGAGGTAAAGAACCTAATATTCGCCGGGGCCGACCCCGTGGCCCTGGACGCCCTGGGCACCACCCTGTTCGGGCTGAAACCCGGGGACATCGGCCACATCGTCAAGACCCATGAGGCCGGCCGCGGGGAGATGGATCTGAGCAAGATCAAGGTATTGGGCGGATGAAAGAAGTAATGGGGATATTTGGTTGGGGCGGGCCTCCCCGCCCGCCTAAAAGAACGTTTTCAAGTATAGTTAATTGGGACGAGAGCGGAGGCCCGCCCCTGGCTCGCCCGTAAATTATGAAAAATTCTCGGTGGTGGCGGTCTAAACTTTGAACCTTGAACTTAGAACTTTTCAAGACAATAGCTTGGGATTCAGGAAAAGCCGGGTTCCGCCGCGTTAAAACGGACTTTGGTTTGAGATTTCGGTATAATGTTATAAAGGCAGATAGCTTGATAGGTTGAAATGGGAGGGCGTCATGGAAACTGCCCTGGAAAAGGAATCCCTGGAAGAAGCCCCCTTGGAATATGACATTCTTACCAAGGTGGAGGCAATATTAAAAACCCCGGATGCCGATTTTCTTAAGCGCCTGGTGGATATCCTCTTTGAGCAGTACTACGACCCGGAACCCCTATCCCCGGAAGAATTGGCGGCAATTAAAGAAAGCAAGGAGCAGCTTAAACGAGGGGAATTTATAACGGTGGAAGAGTACGAAAAGCAACGTGGCCTGTGAGCTATAAAATCCATCTGACCAGACAGGCTGAAAAGGACCTCCACCGCCTCGATAAAGCCACCGAAAGGAGGGTCCTGGCCAGGTTAAAAGAACTGGCCCCAAACCCGTATGATAGGCGTATATCGAAAATGGTCATCATGTCAGAAACGGAACGAGCTTCCAGGGTTGGCAAATGGCGGATTGTTTATGAAATAGACGAGACGAATCGCACCCTTGAAATCTTGTCCATTGACCCACGAGAGAGAGCATATAGTTTTTAAATCGAAAACGAACATAAACCTAACTGGATTCCTCCAGCCTCTAGCTCCATCCCTGGAATAACTTCCCAATATACCCAACCATAATCATGGACGAACAACCCTTCTCCAAAACCAACCGCCACTGGGTGTGGCTGCGCCGCGGGACTCAGATATTCTTTTTCCTGCTGTTTGTCTGGCTGTTCCTCCAAGCCGAATATGGCGGCCAGGAACTCCTGGCCTGGCCGGTGGACCTCTTTTTCCGCTTCGATCCCTTGATCTGGGCGGCCCATCTCCTGACCTTCAGCCCCCTGGTGTGGGGCCTGTGGTGGGCGGTGCTCTTCCTGGGCCTGACCCTGGTCCTGGGGAAGTTTTTCTGCGGCTGGGTCTGCCCTCTGGGCACCACCCTGGACGGCTTCCGGCGCCTGCTGTTTAGCCCCCGGCCCGATAAAGGGGTGGCCGCGCACTGGCGCCGGGCCAAATATTACCTGCTCATTTTCCTGTTGGTGGGGGCGCCCTTTTCCCTGAACCTGGTGGGGCTGTTCGACCCCCTGTCTTTGCTTTACCGCACCCTGGCCATCGTCTTTTACCCGGCCTTCGGCTATGGGGTGGAAAAAGCGGCCCTCACCCTGTACCGCCTGGGCGAACCCTTTACCTATGTGAGCGAACCCGTTTATCAGGCCCTTAAGGCCACCCTGCTCCCTTTCAAGCCCCTGGTGTACCTCCTGCCCTTTTTCACCCTGACCCTGTTTGCCCTCATGGTGGCCGCGGAGCGGGTGGACAAACGCTTCTGGTGCCGGGCCTTATGCCCCCTGGGCGCGCTCTACGCTTTGCTGGCCCGCTTTTCCCTGCTTAGGCGGCGGCCCGTGGTCCTGTGCCCCGACTGCCGCGACTGCCAGGCGACGTGCAAGATGGCGGCCTATGCCCCGGAAGAGCCCTTCCGACATCAAACCGCGGAGTGCCAGCTCTGCCTGGGCTGTCTGGAAAGCTGCCAGGAAGGCCGGGTGAGCTTCACCTTCACCTCCAAGGCCCCCCGGGCCCCCCTGGACCTGGGCCGGCGCCAGGTGGTCACCTCCCTGGCCGCGGGGATTGTCGCCGTCCCCCTGATCCGCCTGGGCTCTCTAGCCAAGCGACCCGAAGAATACCTCATCCGGCCCCCGGGTGCCCAAAAAGAAGCCGAATTTCTATCCCGCTGCATCCGCTGCGGCCAGTGCCTGAAAGTGTGCATCACCAACGGCCTCCAGCCGGTGCTGTGGGAAGCGGGGCTGGAGGGCCTTTACACCCCCCGGCTCGTGCCCCG
>VGSW01000082.1 GCA_016874915.1 Deltaproteobacteria bacterium | reverse complement strand
CAACAGTACCCCAAGAAGGTGGCAATCCAGAACACCAGCCATGGCGGCCGGCTTGTCAGGTCATGTCTGGTCGCTGCGAGAATTAATGTCTACGAAATTATTTATCAACCATTAAAGGGTCATTACCGCAAAAATCGAAAATGACAAAAAGACAGTCCCCATGTTACCGGAGACCGGGGACCGGAGACCGGGGATCGGAGCCGGGGGGCCACCCGCCTGGAGCGAGGTTCGCTCAACGCCATTCCTTCAAACTGATGGAACCCTTGAGAATCTCCAGAAAATGGCTGCGCCGAGAGGTCCAGGCCCCGGCATTGGCGTAAATCTTTCCATCTTCCATGATTTGCAGACCATGCCGGTGGCTATGGCCAAAAATCACGATGTCGAAGCCCCGGGCAAAGAACTCCCGGGCGGCTTGCAGATATTTGTGGCTGTCCACGGCAGAACTGGCGACTTGCGGTAATTTCCTATTCTTCAAGCGGTAATGAAACCATTCGATGAACCATTCAATTTTAAAGTAAACGTGAAATAGTTCCGGGCAGACCTTTAGTAATTTCCCCAGAAACCTGGCTATCTGGATGTATTTTCCCTGATAATTTTGGAACAGGTAATCATAATAATGGCCATGCTCAATATGGATTCGCTTATTCCCGGAAACAACTTCCAGGCAGGAAAGCACCGGGAAAATGCCGGATTCTTCCAAGAAATTTTTTATAAAGATATCGTGGTTGCCTAATATGTAATAGACTTTGTTCTTGCCGCTATTAAAAAAATCCTTCAGGCTTTTAAAAGCCGAATCGATGTCTCTGATAAATTTAGGAATGGAAAACTGCAACAGGTCCATGCCATCGCCATTGATACAAAGACTGATATTATTGCTCGAGAGGTGATTTAAAAAATTTCGGAGACTGTGGCTTTTTAAAAAGGAGGGGTTTCCCAGATGCAGATCGGAGATTACGCAGAGATGATCTTCTTCAACCCGAATGCCAAATTTTGCCATTTCACCCGCCCCATCCTATTGATCCAGTCAGAGTGTCGGCATCTTTTCAGCGCGGGCAGGAGTCGCCGACTCGCTTCCTGACCGAGGAAATTATCTGGGGCATGGTCACCAAAGTTCCTTTTTTGCAAAGAAAATCGGGGACGTGACCTCCCGGATCGGTAAAAAGTCGATACGTAACTTTGGTCTGGTTAGTCGCGAAAGGTTCCAGAAGCCACTCGCCGCAATTTTCCCGCAGGTTGCCAATTTCCAGAGACCAGGAGCTTTTGTAGATATGCCCGGCACAACTGGTCTCATCCTGCAAAATTTTAATGATATACCACCGGTTGCGGACGGGCCAGGGAAAATCCAATAGACTATAAAAATAAACAGTGTATTTCTGGCCGGGAACTCGGAACATCTTAGGATCCGGGGGTACAGGATCGAGTAACGCCTCCACCTCCTTGGGTCTGGCGGGCTTCTTTTGCATGACCACCTGGACCCTCTCCGGCCTCACCGTCATGCTCTTCAGGGTCCGAGGCATAAATTCCTTAAAATTATTGACGTCGGTGATCACCTGCCAGACAATCTCCGGGGGGGCGTCAACCACGCCTTTGGCCTCGCCCCGTTTCAGTGGGGTTCCGGGCACGTCATCACAAGAGAAAATAATCTCTCCCGATCCTAACCGGTCATGAAGATCGGCCGTATAAGAGGCAGAGGGAAAAGAAATCACCATGAAGCAAAAAATTGCCCGGAAAAAAGTGTGGCGCCATCTTGTAAATATTCCCTGAGAGAACATATTTTTAAAGGATATCGACTGAATTTCTGAATAACATAAGTCTTGATGAAAAGGTTTCAAGAAGCACCGCCTGATTCAACTCTGGTAATCATCGTTAACTTAATGAGTTACTGAAATTGCAAAAATTTATTTGGCTTGCGATGGGATTTGCCAGGTAAGGCGACTTGCCGGAAATTACCTAGAGGGCGGGGTTTCTCCGCCCTTACGAGCCTCCTTTGGCGTATCCGGTGGTTGCCAAGCTCCCTACAAGACTGTTAGGCAAAATCTAAAAACGAAAAACGGAAACCTATAATCTAAGGAGGCTCCCATGTCCTTACCCCAGCGAATCCTGGGCCAAACCGGCCACCCAGCCACCATCCTGGGACTGGGAGGGGAAGGCGTGCTTCGCACTTACGGCTATGAGCCCCAGGCCAAAGCGGTGATTCACGCGGCTTTGGGAGCAGGGATCAATTATTTCGAAAGCGCCCGGGCCTATTCCGGCAGCGAAGCCTACCTGGGTCAGGGGCTTAAGGGACGCCGGGAGCAGATTTTCCTCACCAGCAAATCCCACGGCCGCACCTATAAGGAGGCCATGGCCCATCTGGCCATCACCCTGAAAAACCTCAACACCGACTATCTGGACCTGTGGCAGGTGCACGACGTGCGGACCTTTGAGGAAGTGGAGGCCCTGGCCGCCCCCGGCGGGGCCTTGGAGGCTTTTGACCAGGCTCGGGACCGGGGTTGGGCCCGATTCATCGGGGTCACCGGCCACGAAAACCCCGAGGTGCTGCGCCGGGCGCTGGAAATTTATAATTTCGACACCATCCTGCTTCCCATCAACCCGGCGGAACCCCAATACCGGAACTTTCTACCCCAGGCGGCGGAGGCCTTGAGCCGGGGAATGGGGGTCATCGGCATGAAGGTCTTGGGCCGGGGCTTCATGCTCCGGGTCCCGGGGGTGGAGGTCAAGGACCTGGTGCACTATGCCCTGAGCCAGTCCGTGAGCCTGGTGGTCATCGGCGCCGACGACCCGGGCCAGGTGGCGGAGTTGGCCGCAACGGCCCGGGATTTCACCCCCATGCCCCCGGAAGCCCAGCGCCGCCTGGAAGCCCAGGTGGCCCCTTACGCCCGGAGGCTGATGTACTATAAACCGGCTTGATATTCTTGAAAAAATTAACCACAAAGACACCAATTACACCAAGGGCCACAAAAAAACAAAAAATTGCGTCCTGGAATCCCAGGATGAAATTTATATTTATGTGTTCTTGGTGTATCTTTGTGTCTCCGTGTCTTGGTGGTGAGGCTTTCAAGCATCAATCTTTAGCCTGCCGGGATGCCCAGATTCTGCATGATCTGCCGGTGGTAATAAGCCGAGTAGTCGATATTCCCCATCATGCCGAAGCGCACCTTGACGGTGGTAATCTGGTTGGGCCGGGCCAATAACTGGGCTCGGAACGAGGTGCCGTCGGGGTGGGCCCCTTCTAACCGGGAATCCAGGGGATTATACTGGGCCGTGGTAACCTTGATGTTCAAGGTCTTGGCCGCGGCGATGGCCGCATTGTAGGTGTCCTGCATGGGCCGGGGATAGTCCTTTTCCATGGTGCCTTCCATCCACTTGTAGGTCCCCAGAGCCGCGGTGGCTCCCAGGCCGATGAGCACCGTCTCCACGCAGGCCGCGGTGAATAACATCCCCAGCAGCACTGCCCCCAGAGTCAGCCGCCGTGATCTTTTCATGTCAATCCCCCCTTGAAGCATATTGTAAGTCTTATGCCATCCTTCCTTTTGGGTGTCAATAGATAGTTGCCGGTTGTCAGTTCCCAGTGGTCAGTAAGCAGTGAGCAGTGAGCAGTGAGCAGTGAGCAGGAGATTAGGGATGAGGGGCTAGGGGCTAGAAGAGAGGATTGGGATTTAAAAAAAGGGCCTTTTTATAGCGGCAGCGCCCCCCATCCATTTACTTCCTCTTACTCACTGCTCACTGAAAACTAAAAACTGAAAACTGAAAACTTTTTCCCCATGAGCTATAATAGAAACGTAAAATCGCGGCCATAAGGTGACGTTATGCGGGAATATGTGATCCATCCCCTGGTGGTGGGGGCCAATGAGACCGACCAGGGAATTATGACCTACCTCAAGGGGTACGGCAAACGCATCTGGATTCCCATTTACGTGTTCTACGTGGCAGGGGGCCCGGAGAATATCCTGGTGGACACGGGCCTGGAGCAGTTCATGGTGCCTCCTATGGTAGGGGAGCAGCACGGCGTCCAGGTCTTGGAATTTGAAGAGGCCCTGGCCACCTACGGCCTCAAACCCGAAGATATCGACATCATCATCCATACCCACCTGCACAATGACCACTGCGAAAACGATTACAAGTGCGTCAACGCCCGGGTTTACGTGCAAAAGGCGGAATACGAGTTTTTCCAGAACCCCCATCCCGTGGACCATCGATATTTTCCCGACCTCCTGGACAACCTGGAAGTGATCCAGGTGGACGGCGACCAGGAGATTTTGGACGGCATCCGGGTGGTCCTGACCCCCGGCCATACCGTGGGGGGCCAGTCCGTGGTGATTAATACCAAGGCCGGCAAGGCGGTGATCACCGGGTTCTGTGCCAACGAGCGCAATTTTCCGGCCACCGGGCCGGTGGTGCCCCCGGGGGTCCATCTCAACTTGATGGATGCTTATGACAGCGCCCGCCGGGTGCGGGAGATGGCGGATATCCTCATCCCTCTGCACGATTGGTCCGTGGGCCGGAAGCGAAGTATTCCGGAATAGTGAGCAGTCAGTGTTTTAGGGGGCTCACTCACCGTTTTTGTCTTAGAGAGTTATGGTTAAAAAAGTTGACGTTGCCTAACATTCGTAGAAATTAAGGAAAATTAAAAATAGAGGTGAACATTATGAGGACCGAAGAAATATTGCAGATGGTCAAGAGTAGATACGGTAAATTTGCCGAGACAGGAGGCCGCAAGGAGTCTTGTTGACCCAGCAAAGGGCAGCCCAGTTCGGGCTATGCAGTGGATCAGCACCTCTATAGCCAGGAAGAGCTTGCACTGATGCCGGAGGTGGCGCTCAACCTCTCGCGGGGTTGTGGTAACCCTACCGGTTTCGCTGATATACAGTCCGGGGAGGTGGTGGTAGATTTCGGCTGCGGCGGGGGGATCGACGTCATCCTGGCGGCTAACAAAGTCGGTCCCCAGGGGAGAGTAATAGGAATAGACTTTGCCCCGGAAATGATCAAGAGGGCCAAGCAGGCCATCGAAACCGCGGGCTTACAAGAACGGGATATTGAGCTTCGCGTCGCGGACATGGCCAGCACCCAGCTCCCTGACAGTTGCGTTGATGTACTAATTTCCAACTGCGTTATTAACCTGATTCCTGATAAGTCCGCGGTGTACCAAGAAGCCTTTCGCATCCTGAAACCCGGTGGCCGGGTCGCCATTTCGGATATCATCCTTACCGAGAAAATCGACCCTGAGCTTAAAGAGCGGTTCCAAGCAACCTGGCCCGGATGTTTGGGAGGGGCAATTCCTGAAGATGAATACCTTAACATGATAAGGGAAGCGGGCTTTGGCGAGATCCAGATGGTGGCCCGCCATCTCCTTACTCCGGTGGAATTGGAAGCCATGGCCTGTTGTCCCGGCGAAGAATTTACCCCTCTCCCTGCTAAAGACGATCTTATCGTGGTGCAGGGCAAAGTGAGCAGCATCAAGTTCAGAGCCATTAAGCAGCTTCAGTAAGGCTTTTATTAAGTAAAAGCCCTGCCCAAACCAAGGTGTTCGAACTGACGCCAAACCCCGGCCTTTAACTCGGGGCGTGAAGCATGCTAAAGGTCGACCCACATCCAGATTATCCTCCAGAGGATGGCAGGTATCTCAGGGGGAATGATTTTTCTCCGGTGGCGGTGGCGATAATTTTGAATACCGACGAGGACAAAATCCCTCGTGAGCTCGAGAGCCTGGTAAGGGCTGGAATAGAAGCAGGGGCGGCTCTCGCCGGAACGGTGCAAACAGAAAATATCGGCTTTGAGAAAATCGTGTGCAACATCGTCTCGAACCCCAATATTCGCTATCTGATTGTAGGTGGACCAGAATCTGGAGGTCATTTGACGGGTGAGGCTTTAAAAGCCTTGATTCATCATGGGGTTGACGAGAAGAAGCGAATCATTGGCACCGAGGCGCCCCACCCTTTTCTTTTCAACCTGCCCATGGAGATGATCAAACGTTTCCGGAAGCAGCTATCTCTCATCGATCTTCAATTCGAAGGAGATCCGGGGGTAATTAGGAAGGCTGTTTGGTCCTGCTACCAGGAAAGCCCTGTGGAATTTCGGGGCTATTCCTTGTACGACCCGGGGGCATATCCTGAGGCGCCTCTAAGCGGTAAGCTGACATGGCGCGTCACCCAGCCTTGGGCTGAGGTCTTGGATGAAAAGGAACGTGCGGCAAAAATTAGAGCGCAAGAATTTATGGAGCGATTGAGGGCAAGAACCAAGAAAGAGCGAGACGAGAAGTCATAAGAAGGGAGACGGCAGATAACCCGTAGTAGCTGCAGCCGAAAGGGATACAGCTTCGCTGAACCGCGGCGGCTGAGCTCTTGGTTGATGCATAGCATCGTTGCGGATGATTGAGGTCACCGTTCAGGATTCGTTTTTGAGGCGTCTCAACCGATTTTTAAATAGTCAGCTCATTGCGTTAGGCAAGGTTTGGCGGGCACTGAGGGCCGCCCTACCAATGCAAGGGGCGAAGGGCTCGCTTGGGCGCAGGCTAAAGCCTGCGGCTACATTTTCAAAACATAAGGTTTCAGGGTGCGGGCTTGGCCCGCCGTCATTTCATCCGAGGAATGAAAATTATGCGGCGCTTTATTATCTTTATTGCCTTTCTATTGGTGGCGGCCCTGGTGGGGAGTTTTACTCCCCTTCTCTCCCAGGCCCAGGACATCCGCATCAACCCCATGCCGCCCAAGGTGCTCCCTCAATGGACCAAGGTGCAGGGAGCGCCAGGAGTTTACTACGCCCCCAATATTCCCACCGACGTCTTCCGGTACCAAAAGACTTATTACTTCTTTTGGGAAGGATACCTCTATAAGAGCAAAAGCGCCAAAGGGCCCTGGAAGACAGTGAGCAGGCCGCCGGACGTGTTTTATAAAATCGATCCTGCCTATTTTAAGACGGTGAAGCAGGAAGCTCCACCCTCCCCAGGAGTCCCGGCCCCGGCGCCTCCCGCGGCGCCGGCTCCTCCGGGCTCTCAATAATAAATTTTCAGGGGGAAGGGCTTTAATTAGTTGACGGTTGACAGTTGACAGTAATAAAAATGCACGAAATCGTTTAAGCCAGCAGCCAATTCTGAAAACTGTCAACTGTCAACTGAAATGTCCCCCGGTCCTCCCCTCGAACAAGCACCTCTTAAATCTCATATCGCGCCGCGATGGGGATGCGCCGGCCCATGCCGAAGGCTTTGGAGGTGATCTTCAGGCCCGGCGCGGCCTGGCGCCGTTTGTATTCATTCCGGTCGATGGCCCGGATCACCCATCCCACCGTCTCCGGATCAAGGCCCTGCCCGACGATGTCCTGGTAGGCATAGCCCTCCACCAGGTAGTAATTCATGATCCGGTCCAGGATTTCATAAGGGGGCAGGGTGTCCTGGTCTTTCTGGCCGGGGCGGAGCTCCGCGGACGGCACTTTGACAAGGATCTCCTGAGGGATGACTTTCTGCTCCCGGTTGATGTGCCGGGCCAGTTCATAAACCATGGTCTTAGGCACGTCCGCCAGGACGCTCAAGCCCCCGCTCATATCCCCGTACAGGGTGCAGTAGCCCACGGCCAGTTCGCTCTTATTGCCGGTGGATAGCACCATGTAGCCGAAGCGGTTGGAGAGGGCCATCAGGATGTTGCCCCGGATGCGGGCCTGGATGTTTTCCAGGGTGACGTCCAGCTCTTTAATCTCAAGGGGTTGGGTAAGCGTGTCAATATAAGCCTGGTAAATGGGGGTAATGGGAATGGTCTGGGTCCGGATGCCCAGGTTTTGGGCCAGATTGAGGGAATCGTCAATGCTCTCCCGGGAGGTGTAAGGCGAGGGCATCAGGACCCCCAGGACGTTTTCCCGCCCCAGGGCCTTAACCGCCAGGCAGCAGGTGACCGCGGAGTCCACCCCCCCGGAAAGCCCCACCACCGCTTTGGAAAAGCCGCATTTGGTGAGATAGTCCCGGGTGCCCAGGACCAGGGCTTCATGGACGGTGGCAATAGGCTCCGGCGGCGTGAAGATGGTGGGTTTCCCCGGTTGGGACAGGTCCACGGTGGCCACCTCCTCCCGGAAAGTGGGAAGGATGGCCAGGGGGGTGGCCCGGGCGTCCAGGACCATGCTTTCGCCGTCAAAGATGAGTTCGTCGTTGCCCCCTACCTGGTTCACATAAATAAAGGGCCGGCCAAGTCTTTTGACGTGATTCTCCATCAGGTGGTAGCGCTGCTCTTCCTTGCCAATTTGAAAGGGGGAGGCGGAGATGTTGATCATCACCGTGGCCCCTTTTTGGGCCATGATATTTACCGGGTCAACCTCATATAAACGGCGGCACCACAAATCAGGGTCGCACCAAGCGTCCTCGCAGATGGAGATTCCCAGGACTTCGCCTTTAAAAGGGACCACCCCCACCTCTTCCGCGGGGTCAAAGTAGCGGGTTTCGTCAAAAACGTCGTAGGAAGGCAGCAGCGACTTGTTCTGCCGGAAGAGGATTTGACCCCGATAAATGAGCAGGGCGCTGTTATTTAGCCCCTTGCCGGTGGCGCGGCTGCTGGGCAGGGGCGCGCCCACCACCAGCCCCAGGTGGGGATAGCGGGCGGACAGTTCCCTCAGTTCCCGCACCGCCCCCTGCACCCGTTCCATGAGGTCCGGCTTCTCCAGCAGATCCCGGGGCGGGTAGGCCACCAAAAAGAGTTCGGGGAAGATTACCAGGTCCGTGGGCTGGGTGAGCTGTTCCAGGGTGGCCGCGGCTTTCTTCAGGTTGCCGCTCACATCCCCCACCACGGGATTAAGCTGGGCAATGGTGATTTTCATGGGTCTTGTGCCTTTGGAGGATTAGGTATACGCATAATCTTATTTCTGTAGCCGCAGGCTTTAGCCGGCGCTTTCCGGTCATGCAAGCCATATAACGCAGGCTAAATCCTGCGGCTACATTTTATTACTCTGAGCATTAAAGAAGTTCCTTCCTTTTGCCCCCTCCTCCTTGAGAGGGGAGGGCTGGGGTGGGGGTGAAAGTAATCCATTTTCCGCTCCGAGCAATAATTCAGGGAAATAATAAGCTGTTATAATATGGTGCGTGGAACGACCCTATGGAAGCGCCCTTTCCCTTTAATACAATAATTGGCATAATTATACTATACCGCAGGAATGATAAGTTAACCTGCGGGCCGCGGAGGCCTTATGAGCTTGATGACGCCTGATCCGGAAAGCTATTTCCGGGCCTTTGTCCCGGAGCAGGATGAGTTGCTGCGGGGGCTGGAAGACGAGGCCCGGCGGGAAGGCATCCCCATCGTCGGTCCGGTGGTGGGGGAACTCCTGTTTATCTTGGCCCGGGCCGCGGCGGCTTGCAATATCCTGGAACTGGGCACGGCCACCGGCTATTCCACCATATACCTGGGCCGGGCCTGCCACCCTGCCGGAAGGGTGGTGACCCTGGAGCGGGATGAGGATTTCGCGGCGCGGGCCCGAGCCAACTTGACCCACGCGGGACTGGATAAGCTAGTTGAAGTGAGGGTGGGGAGGCCCTAAAGCTGCTGGCCGCCATGGCGGGGCCTTTTGACCTTATTTTTTTGGATATCGACAAGGAGAGTTATCTGCCGGCGCTAACCCACTGCCATAGGCTTCTCAAGACCGGGGGTCTGCTGGTGGCGGACAACACGGGCTTTGCCGGGGCCGCGGACTTCAACCGCGAGATCTTTGGGGATTCCCGCTGGCGCACCGTGCATCTTTTTAGCTTCCTGCCCCGCCATTCGCCGGAACGGGATGGCATTTCTTTGGCGGTCAAGGTTAGGGAATAGCGGGTTGGCGGGTTAGTTTAGCTGCTAAACCGCAAACCGATTGCACCTTAGCTCCGGAAAGGGCCTCTGAAGATCGGCCGCCTCTTGCTGAAATGAAAAACAAAATACAATGAAATTAGTGGCACAGGCTTCCAGCCTGTGGGAAGGTTTCTTGGCATAACAGACGGCGCCACAGGCCAGAGGCCTGTGCCCCTAATATTTTTCTGGTTGGTGGTCTCTCTAGAAATAAGAGTTTTTTTCCAGGATATTTCCCTGGATTGCCTTTCCGGAGCAAAAGCAATAATCAAAAACCGCAAAATCGCTAACCCGCCAGCCGGAAAACAGAAAACAGAAAACAGAAAACAGGTTATCCATTGCCCAGCTTTCGCCTTCTCACTTTCGGCTGCAAGGTCAACCAATGTGACAGCGCCGGTCTGTTTCAGGAGTTGACGTCCCGGGGCTGGACCGCCGCGCCGGAGGGAGCGGTCCCGGACCTCATCCTGGTGAACACCTGCACCGTCACTGCCCGGGCCGACCAGCAGGCCCGCCAAGCGGTACGGCGCTTGGCCCGGGAATATCCCGGCAGGGCCATTCTGGTCACCGGCTGCTATGCCCAGCGGGCTCCGGAGGAAGTGGCCGCGCTGCCCGGAGTCCGGACGGTGGTGGGGAACCCGGAGAAGGCCCGTCTGGCGGATTTAATCAAAGCAATTGATCCAGGGAGCATCACGCTCGCTGACTGCATACCGACGGATGACGGCACTAGTTATTTCCCCTCCCCCTTGAGGGGGGAGGGCCAGGGTGGGGGTGAAAAAGGTCCACTCATCGCCGTGGACGAGCCTACCGGCAGATTCCATCCCTGGCCCGTTACTCTCTTTCCCGGCCACACCCGGCCCCGCCTGAAAATCCAGGACGGCTGCAATCATGGCTGCGCCTACTGCATCGTGCCCCGGGTGCGGGGGGCCAGCCGCAGCCTGCCTACGGCCCAGGTGGAGGCGGCGTTGGAGAAGCTGGCCGCCCAGGGTGCCCGGGAAGTGGTGCTCACCGGGGTGGACCTGGGCCAGTATGGCCGGGATCTTAGTCCGCCCGGCGACCTGGCCGGCTTGCTGCGCCGGCTGAAAGCCCGGCCCTGGCCTTTCCGGGTGCGTCTCAGTTCGTTGGAGCCTCACGAGGTGACCCCGGACCTGCTAAAGGAATGCGCTGCGTGGGAGAATTTTTGCCCCCATTTTCATTTGCCCCTGCAGAGCGGCGCGACGCCGGTGCTCCGGGCCATGGGGCGGCCTTACCGTCCCCAGGATTTCCAGGACCTAATCATGGAGATTCACCGCCGGTTCCCGGACGCGGGGGTGGGACTGGATATTCTGGTGGGCTTTCCGGGGGAGACGGCCGCTGATTTTGCCGCCACTCAGAGCCTGGTGGAATCCCTGCCGGTGACTTATCTGCACGTGTTCCCCTTTTCCCCCCGGCCCGGGACCGCGGCCGCGGCGCTCACCCCCTTACCCGGACGGGAAGTCAAGCGCCGGGCAAAGCTGATGCGGGACCTGGGCCGCGGGAAAAAACTGGCTTTTCTTGAATCCCAAATAGGAAAGACGCGGGAAGTCCTGGTGGAGGGAATAGACCCGGACGCCGGGTGGCTCCGGGGTCTCAGCGACAACTATCTGCGGGTGCGGCTGCCGGGGGCGGCGGAGTGGAGCAACCGTTTAATCCCAGTGAGCATGGCTAAGGTGCAAGGGGAAATTATTGTGGGTGAAACGGCCGACAGGGTGCAAGAGTAAGGGCGCCGCCCCGCCAGTGGAGGACAATTCCAGCGGCCCACCGCCGGCCCGCCCTTAAACTGAAAACCGAAAACCGAAAACGGTATAAGGGGGGCTGTTCTAACTCTTGATATATCCCCGAAAAATTTTCCCCACACTCCTGAAACCTTGACCCCAACCGTGAGTCCTGTATCGCCCCTTGCATCTTCAAGCCGCAATGATTAAGAAAACCTAGGGTGCGCGATTGCAAACCATTTGGACTAACCATGAGAGCGTGAGGCAGTTGCCATGAAAGTCTTCATGACCGGCGGTTCGGGATTCGTGGGCACTTTTCTGTCTCGGGAACTGGTCCGGGAAGGGCACGCGGTGACCATCCTCAGCCGCCGCGAACGGCGACCGGACCCAGCCTTCTCCGCCGTCGGCTATATAACCGGCGACCCTACCCAAGAAGGCCCCTGGATGGCCGCGGCGCCGGAGCACGACTGGATCATCAACCTGGCCGGGGCCTCGGTCTTTACCCGCTGGACGGCGGCAGCCAAGAGAGAATTATACGAAAGCCGCATCCTGACCACCCAAAACCTGGTGAAGGCTTTGAGCCGGGGAGACCGGCGCCAGCTTTTTTGCAGCACCTCGGCCATCGGCTATTACGGCAACCGGGAGGATGAAGAGCTCACCGAGGACTCTCCCCCGGGAGACGACTTCCTGGCCCGCCTGGCGGTGGAATGGGAAGCCGAGGCCCTCAAAGCCCAGGACCTGGGGATCCGTACGGTAGTCACCCGCTTCGGATTGGTGCTGGGGCGGGGCGGTGGGGTCTTGAGCCAGATGGCGCCTTTGTTCCGGAAATTCCTGGGCGGCCCCTTAGGTTCCGGCCGGCAGTGGTTTTCCTGGATTCACCAAAGGGACCATGGCCGGGCCTTCCTGTTCGTCAAGGACCACCCGGAAATCTCCGGCCCGGTGAACTTCACCGCGCCCCACCCGGTGCGCAACCGGGACCTGGCCCAGGCCTTGGGCCGGGCCCTCCACCGCCCGGCCTTCATGCCGGCCCCGGCCTTCATGATCCGCCTGGTCCTGGGGGAATTCGGCCAGGTCATCCTGGAAGGCCAGAAAGTCCTGCCTAAGAAACTTCTGAACGGGGGGTTTGAATTCCTCTATCCCACCATCGATAAGGCTTTGGAGGATTTGTTGGGAGGAATTAGAAACGAATAGAGTTTTTAGCAAGAGGAACCGACAAATTGACAAAAGGATAAAATAATGCTATAAACTGGCTAACCTTTTGTGATTACTAAGGTTCTGCAGAGAGTCCTTTTTAAGGACCCCAATGAGCCCCAACCTAATGCTGGGTGTAGCAGAAGGAAGGCGGTGACCATGGAGGCAAGTCCTGTCCTTAAAAACCCTCCATCTCCAATGACATTCGAGAGACTTCCAAAACACCTTCAAGGGAAGTTACTTTCCATTTTTAATATCCATCAGTTAGAAGATTCTTATTTAGGACCAAATAATATTTATTTAGGTGATGCAAGAGAATTATTACCTTCCATTAGCGCCGCCGCCAAAATAATGCGAGCCCTCAGGACCTGGCGCTGTTCAGTTTTACTGTTACGTACCCTGGATTCGAGAATCCTACGGTCCTCATCCGTCAATTGAATTTGAGTCGCTCTCATAATCGAGAGCCGCTAATTAAAGCAACTAAATACTAGTTTGTTAATTGTCGTAAAATGCTGACTGCTCGCTGATCATGAACTGCTAACTGCCAACTGTTCATAGCTAACTGCTAACTATGGCCAACGATATCGAGACCCTGCGCATCGCCATCATCGTGGATCGGGAGGGCGCGGGCTGTCTTCCCCTTTTATTACCCTTCTCCGTGGCCGGTTATCCCCAGGTTCAAATCGAGTTTTTTAAAGCCTCCCCAATCTCTAAAACCGCACCGGTTGCTGCAACCCGCCCCAAACCCCAGCCGGAGGCCGTCACCCTGGGTCTCCATAAAAATTACCTGGAGAAGGTGTTCAGACCGCTGGCTGAACTGCGGCCGGAGGACTTCGATCTCATCGTGGACTGGCAGAACCGGGCTGCGGAATTTCCGGGGGCGGCCCCGGCGGGTCTGCCCAACCTGGTTACCGGGCCGGGCGCTCCCTTGCTGGAGCTGATCCTCTGCCAATTACAAGAACTGCGCCAGAAAATCGAAGTCAGCTCCGACATCCTTCTCAATGCCACGGACGCCATCGTCACCATCAACGAGGAGCACGAAATTATCGGGTATAATTACGGGGCCGAGAGGATGTTCGGCTATCCCCGGGGAGAAGCCCTGGGTAAGGACCTGAGCATCCTCATCCCGCCGCCCCACAAAGAGGTGCACAAGGAATACGTCCGGCGGTTCCTCGCCACCCGGGAGGCCCGGGTCATCGGCAAGCACGTGCGCCTCAACGCCCAGCGCCGGGACGGCACGGAATTTCCCATGAGCATCTCTTTTTCCGTGGCGGAGGTCCAGGGCAACCTTTATTTCACCGGCATTGTCCGGGATATCACCGAATATAAAGAGATGGAAGACCGGCTGCTGGCCAGCGAGCGCCTGGCGGCCATCGGCAACACCGTGGCCCACATCGCCCATGAGATCAAAAACCCGCTCCTGATCATCGGCGGCTTCGCCCACCAGTTGGAGAAGGTCCCCGGCCTGGACGATAAATCCCGGCAAAAGCTGGGCATCATTGTGGAGGAAGTGGAGCGTCTGGAGGCTATGATGGCGGAAATGCGGGACTTCGTCCGCCCGTCCCAGCCTAAAAAGACCTGGGGCAACCTGGAAACGGTGGTGGATGAGACCATAGAATTTTTCCAGGAAACTTTTAAGGAACACCATATAGAAGTCCAGCGGGTCAAAGAGGGTCCCCTGCCGGCGGCCAGCTTCGACCCCCGGCAAATCCGCCAGGTGCTCATCAATCTCTTCAAGAACGCCCTGGAAGCCATGCCCCGGGGTGGGGAACTAACCATTGCCAGCCGGGTCAAGGACGGCAACCTCGAAGTCAGCGTCAAAGACACCGGAGAAGGTATGGACCCCGACGTGGCGGCCCACATCTTCCAGCCCTACTACACCACCAAGGAAAAGGGCACCGGCCTGGGGCTGGCCATCTGCCAGTTCATCGTGGAAAAGCAGCACGGCGGCTGCATCCTGATGGACAGCGTCCCCGGTCAGGGTTCCACTTTCACCATTCAGATTCCCCTGGAAGAAGCGACATAATGGCAGTTTTCGGTTTTCGGTTTTCAGTTAAAAAATCAGGGACTATCAGGAAGGTTCTCTTTTCTGTCCCGAAAAGTTGTTGTTGGGGGAGGGGGCCAAGGGCAAAAGCCCTTGCCCCCTCCCCCAATCCCCCTCCCCCAATCCCTTAAGGGGTAATAATCAGGCTGAGGAAGTCGGGGCCTGCGGCCCTGACTTCCTCAGCCCCCTTAAAGGGTTGGGAGGGGGGCTTGGGGGGGGGGCG
>VGSW01000081.1 GCA_016874915.1 Deltaproteobacteria bacterium | reverse complement strand
CTGTGGACCAGGCCATGTTCCGAAGGGGAATCAAGGAACTATTGTGTCCAACCATAACCTCACCCCAAACCATGAATGACCTGATCCGAGGAACCATCAAGATTCCTCAAGAGTGAAAAATTATTTTATAGGAGTAACCTTTTGCCTGACCAAGATTCAAATTTTGTAGCTAGCGGTAGCTTAGTACTTTCCGGTGAAGCGAAGTACGGCGCCGAACAGATCCAGGTCCTCAAGGGCCTGGAGCCGGTGCGGGAACGTCCGGCCATGTTTATCGGCACTACCGGCCCCGAAGGCCTCCACCACCTGGTCTATGAGGTGGTGGACAACTCCATTGACGAGGCCATGGGCGGGCACTGCAACGAAATCAAGGTCAAGATCCATACGGACAACAGCGTCACCGTGGAGGACAATGGCCGAGGCATTCCCGTGGACCTTCACCCCACGGAGCAGCTCCCCGCGGTGGAAGTGGTCATGACCCGCCTCCACGCCGGGGGCAAGTTCGACTCCGGCGCCTACAAGGTCTCCGGCGGCCTCCACGGCGTGGGCGTCTCCGTGGTCAATGCCTTGAGCGAATACCTGGAAGTAGAAATCCGCCGGGACAGCAAGGTCTATCACCAGAGATACGAACGGGGCAAGACCGTCACCCCCCTAACCATCACTGGGAAAACCAGGCGTCGGGGCACCAAGGTAGTCTTCCGCCCGGACCCGGAAATTTTTGAAAACATCCAATTCAGCTACGACCTCCTGGCTCAGCGCCTCCGGGAATTATCCTTCCTGAACGGCGGCGTCCTCATCCTGCTGGCGGACGAGTTAAGCGGCAAGAAAAATGAGTTTCTTTACGAAGGCGGCATCGTCTCCTTCGTCCAGTACCTGAACCGCAACAAGACCCCCATCCATCCGGACGTCATTTATATTTCCGGAGGCAGAAACGGCATCCAGATGGAACTGGCCTTCCAGTACAACGACACTTACAACGAGCATCTCTTCACCTTCGCCAACAATATCAACACCCGGGAAGGGGGCACCCACTTAAGCGGCTTCAAGGCCGGGCTGACCCGGGTCATCAACCAGTACATGACCGCCAGCGATCTGCCCAAGAATCTGAAAAACAGCCATCTCACGGGAGAAGATGTCCGGGAGGGGCTCACCGCGGTGCTCAGCGTCAAGCTGCCCCATCCCCAATTTGAGGGCCAGACCAAGACCAAGCTGGGAAACAGCGAAGTCAAGGGCCTGGTGGAGAACGTCATCTACGAGCGGCTCCTGTCTTACATGGGGGAAAACCCCCGGGTGGCCCGGGCTATTTTAGGGAAGCTCCTGGAAGCGGCCCGGGCCCGGGAAGCGGCCCGCAAGGCCAGGGACCTGGTGCGCAAAAAGGGCGCGCTGGGCGACATGACCCTGCCGGGGAAGCTGGCCGACTGCCAGGAGCGGGACCCCGCCCGCCGGGAAATCTACCTGGTGGAGGGCGACTCCGCCGGCGGCTCCGCCAAACAGGCCCGGGACCGCCGCTTCCAGGCCATCCTACCCCTCAAAGGCAAGATCATCAACGTGGAAAAGGCCCGGTTTGAGAAGATGTTGGAAAATTCGGAAATCCGGACTCTTATTTCTTCCCTGGGGTCGGACCTGTCTCAGGAGCAGAAGGACCTGGAAAACCTGCGCTATCACAAGATCATCATCATGACTGACGCGGACGTGGACGGCGCCCACATCCGCACCCTGCTGCTCACCTTTTTTTACCGCCAGATGCTGCCCTTGATCGAAGGCGGCCACCTGTATATCGCCCAGCCCCCCCTCTACCGCCTCACCCGGGGCAGCGAGAAGACCTACCTGAAGGACAACAGCGATTTTAAAAAGTATCTCCTCCAGCGGGGCACCGACAAGAAGCGCCTGCGCCTCTCCCCCGGCCGCACCCTGGAAGGCCCGGCCCTGCACCAGGCCTTGGAAAGGGTCATGGCCTACCAGGAATACTTAAGCCGCTTTGACAAACGGGGATTGGCCCGGGAGGTTTTGAGCGCCGTCCTGGACCACGGCCTGGTGACCAAAGAAAGCCTGCGGGACGAAGCCAAACTCCAGGCGCTGGCCGAGACCCTGAACGCCGGCCGCTGGACCGCCCGCCTGGAGCCGGACGACGAGCACCAATCCTGGGCCATTCTCGTCGCTCCCCGGGAGCGGGAAGGCGCCGAAATGCGCCTGGACTGGGAACTCTTCGGAGGCAGCGACTTTCAGGCCCTGGTAAAGCTGACCCAGGCCCTGGATGATTTCAAGACCCCGCCCCATATCGTGGAGACCAAAGACCGCACCTGGGAATTTCCCACCCTGGAAGCTCTCCTGGCCTTCGTCCAGGAGGAGGGCCAGAAAGGTGTCATGGTTCAGCGCTTTAAAGGCCTGGGGGAAATGAACCCGGAGCAGCTCTGGGAAACGGCCATGGACCCGGAATCCCGCACCCTGCTCAAGGTTAACGTGGAAGACGCGGTGGCCGCGGATGAGATTTTTACCATCCTCATGGGCGACAAGGTGGAGCCCCGCCGGGAATTTATTCAGAGCAATGTGCTTGAATTGAACGAATTGGATATTTAAATTAGGGGGGTGGGGTCATGAGGCCATGCGCCCCCCAAAATTTAAAACCGCACCGCGCAGTATTTTCATCTAGGGGCGTACCCAGGTGTGCGTCCCGAAGGGCGGCCACTCAGGGCCGCCCCAACGACCTAAAGGAGGAATCGCCATGCACCGCAAAGCCAGCTTTCGCATTTTTGTCACTCGTCGGGAAAATCTCGCCGTGGGCGATGTCCCCGACCATACCCTGATGCTCACCGAAATGGAAGGAAAGCCCATCGAATATACCCCCGGGGTGGCCGGAGAATTCGTTTACCGACGCAGCGTCGGCTTCCATGACCGGGTCAAAGGCGATGGCCCCATGCAGGGGTATGCCATGACTATTTACCAGGAAGGGGTGGTCTATTCCCGCTTTCACGGGGAAAAGATGGGACCCATGACCAAAGGGAAATGGGAGGTTACCCAAGGCATCGGCAAGTTGAGCGGCCTTAAAGGAGCCGGCACCTTTACGGTGAAACCCTCCGCGGAAAAGCCCGGCGAATTCATCCTGGAGATGGAGGGGGATTACGAGCTGTAAAGGTTCCGGACGGGGCGCCGGGGATAGCCGGATTCGGCCGCTTGGGAATTTTTGCCCATTACTAAAAATCCCTGGCCCCCCACCCGCCGATTTTTATTATGGCCGGAAATGTGGAAACCATCGTCGGCGCCCGGTGCGGGGCGGAGACCGACGGGGCTGAGGCCCGGGAATTTGCCGGGGAGCGGCTCTGTGAGGACTGCTTTATGGAGGCCCGCAGCCCCTTGCGCACCTGCGACCCCTGGGCGGTGCACCTGGCCCGCAGCCTGAAAGACGCGCCCGGGGGCCCTCAACTCACCGCCACCCAGCAGCGCTTTTATGACCTGGTAAAGGAACAGGGCGAGATTTCCATGGCGGAAGCGGTCCAGGCCTTGAATCTCTCGGAAGCCGACCTGCGCCGGGAATTTGCCACCTTGCGCCACCTGGAGTTGCTCCGGGCCTGCAAAAAAGGCGACCTTATCCTCACCCGGTTTTGAGCCAACCTCCCACCGACCTGGATTACGCCTTGCTCCGGCGCATTGCCCGGGGCGACGCCCATGCCCTGACGGAACTCATCCGCCGCCACCAGACCCGCCTCTACCAGGTGGCCTACCGCCTGTTGAAAGACCCCCTGGAAGCCGAAGACGCCCTCCAGGAAGTCTTCATCAAGGTGTACGAAAACGCCCACCGCTTCGAACCCAAAGCCACGGTGAGCGCCTGGCTCCACCGCATCACCGCCAACCACTGCTTGAACCTGCTGCGCCAGCGCCGCCCCCAGGAATCCCTGGATGGGGAAGATGCGCCCATGGTCCCGGATACCCAGGCCACCCCCCGGGAGGCCCTGGAGGAGGCGGACCTGTCCCGGCGGCTGGAGGAGCTGTTAAACGCCCTGCCGGAAAACCAGCGCCGGGCCTTGGTCCTGAAGCGCTTCGCCAACCTTTCCTACCAGGAAATCGCCGCAGAAATGGGCCTGAGCACCCAGGCGGTGGACGGCCTCTTAAAACGCGCCCGCCATACTTTGAAAAAGGCCCTGGAAGATTATTTGTAGGGATTGGTAGAAGTCCCTGCCTACAAAATTAATAGGGGAGGAGGAAAATAAATTTTAGCAATAGAGAATTACGATTAATTCAATAAATTCTCGCAAAACTTATCCAGGCTGTAATGGCAAGCCCTACAAATCAATTCTGCTGCTGCTTCACATGGGAAATGAGACGCCCCGCAAAAACTCCTAACACTTTCAAGCACTAATGCCACAACCATCTCTTGGTTAAAAGTGCTAACCTGTTCTTTTAGTGATTTCCATTTATTACATATTTTTTCACGAACAGTTTCTTTAATTTGCTGAAATCTCTGTTTACCCAATAAAACTGTTTGTTTTGTTTTTAGAAAAGTTACTTCCATTAGGAGGGCTTCCGGGGTGGAGACAGGCTTATATAATGGCTCTGCTCCGAGAATTGAATAAAGATCATCATCTTCGAGAGCCTGAAAGATGGCCCAACTTTTTTTATCCTCAGAGGAAAGCGTTGGAATATCCATGTAAGACCCCCTTTATTATATTACTTGTTATCTATTTTTTTCTTTTCGAAATGCAATCCATTTTTCAAAAACGTCACCGATATGAATTCGACTATATCCCGGTCCAGTAGGGCCTACCCATTGTGTTGAGTACCTCCCCGCATAAGATTTTTGGCCTGGCCCCACCCAATGGAAAGCAACCTGCGCAATTGGAATTGGCGACCCAGGGAATAGGTGTATAGGAATATTCCCTATGTTCACGATTTCAAGCGTCGGACATCCTTTGAAACCTGGGTGTATGATGATTGCAGTTGCAATGATTAAACCCAACCTTCCCCATGAGGACCTACCAATGATATATCCCATGACATCTTTGGGAAGGACGACATACTCAAGAGTTGACCCAAGCACTAATTCCCCAGGGTGAAGTACAAAATCATCGTTGAACCCAACGTAGGTAGTCTCGTAAAACCTATGAAGAGTTATATTTATATCTTCTTTCCCGAAATCGTCGCCTTTTCCAAAGGCTAAAGTTGGCAGTTCTGCTCTACGCATCAATATAAATTCATGCCCCAGACGTAGATCGAGACAATTTGCACTAAGCAAGCTCTTTTCATCATAGAATGGAGGCATCACTACGAGGGGATCATCCTCCTGCTTCCTATCAAGGACTGTTAAAATTTCGCGACCGGATAAAGCACCGGTAGGATGGATATTGGGGATACCTGGCGTCATATTCCAGCTTGTTTGTAAAGGATGAGGTCTTCGTTTTGCCTGATAGCTAGTTGTATCAGACGCGAAATATCAATCAGTCTTATTGAGTAATCAGAGCCAAGTAAACACGTTGGCAATTCATAAGGAAATTCTAAATGCATAATTTGGTAAAGCCAGGCCGCATTTAATATTTCACCAAGACTAAGAGGTTTTATCTCCCCATCAAGTTGATCTGCTGCCGGTGGGATTCCTTTCTCAACCCAAACAATATATTTTTCAAACAGCCTTGAAGTAGGGGAAAATCTTAAGGTTGCTGGGACGTCATCTTTTATGATATTTCTTGCTAATACTATAGCTGGTTGCAAGTAGTCAAAGACTTCAGAAGATCTTGTATCAGCATTAATATTTTCATTGCTTAGGTGCTTGCCTAATCCATTTAAAAACCTTTCTGCATTCTCTGCGTATTTTGATCCTACAAAAGCACCAAATCGCTGCCCATAACTGATGATTGTATCAAGGATATTACGGATTCTAAAATTAAGGGGAGGGTGAGTTTTAAACACACCAACATCAGTAAGAAGGGCTAAAGATGTTAGAAATTCAATAAAAGCAAACAAGTATGCCGGGCCAAGAATGCATACTGCAACTATATCAGCAACAAATTCTGTAAAAAAACTTTGAAGCTCTTCTGCTGGATATCTATAAGGCTTTGGTTCCAATGCTTCAAGAGCCTGCGGAACTATTGTTTTTACCTCATCTAATAGGTGCCCAACCTCATGCATGAGTAAGGCATGACATAAGACATCATCGCGAAGGGCTAATGGATAAAGAAAAACAGCAAAATGTTCTTCTCCTTCAAAACCTTTTTCGTCAAACAAAAATGCAAATGTGTCTTCAGAACGAAGGTTCTTTTTAGATAAAAGATTGTGGTAAGCATAATTGCATTGTAAAGAAGGACAAATAAGCACTTTGGGTTTAGATAATAATGCGTTAGCAATTCGCTCGATAGCTGAAATAATTCCAGGAGGATTTGTTTCTGTGCTGGCTGCCTCAATATAGCTAACATAAGTATAAAGATTGGCAATCATGGAAGCTAAAACTTTGATTTCGCCATGAAGGGCGGCATAGCCTTGGTAATTTATTGGAATAAAAGTGCTTTTATCAAATTCTATTAAATTATTACAAATTTGATCATTTAAAGAAGAAAGGAGTCTGAGTAAAAACAAGGGAGCTTGAGATCTAGAAGTAAACCGCCAGCTCTCAAGCTCCTTTATGCGTTTTTGTAGATGTTCGCTTCGTTTAATCGCTTGATTAACAAGCGATTGCAGCATGGGCCCCCACGGCATCATAAATCAACCAGGGTTATGGCCATAAATTTTGCGGGTTTGATAAATAATCAAAATATTCCCGGTCTAGGTTAGCCAATACACGGGAACAGAATTCCTGCAGTTTAACCAATTCCTCCTGAGAGCAAGGTTCGTTTTTGCGGAGATGGCTTATTACCTGCTTCATGTCTTGTAGTTCTTTTTTCGCTACTTCCGGATTATTTGACAGGGCTCGCTTGAGGAACCTAAAAGCGCGTTCAGCATTCACCGACTCATTAAGTGGCCCTAAGGCATACCCTCCCTGCTGGGTGATTAAGTCCAGCCCGTTTTCCGCTTTAGATAGCAACCTTTCCAAGCCCTCAAGGGCTTTCTTCTTTCTTAAAGGTATCTCTCCCGATGGCCTGATTATCGCCAAGGAACAAACCGGTGCAAAGAGTGACTGTAGGCCCAAGTTCTCCCAGCTTCTCTGCAACCCAATGGCTTCCATTTTTAACCCCCCACCTCAAAAGGTTAGGCTTCCATTAAAAATAAATCGCCTTCATGGAAAAGCAAGAAGTTCCAGGTATCACCTCCCATAAAAGGTATTTTTACACTGTATTCCAATTTGCCTGAGACGTATTTCCAATGCCTGCCTGGAAACGCCGAAATATTTACAAAGATCTTTCCCTATCTTGGAAAGATTGGCCACAAAGTCTGGATTAATCTTTTGTTTACTAAATTCTTCTATTTTATCGGTAAGTTGGGGTTTGGGCATAAGAAGCGCCCCAGCCCAATAATCAACAAGGGTTTCTTCTTTACTTCGCCTCAATTGCCTACTTCTAAAAAAGATTGGCTGTTCAGGCAGTTCGCCTATCTGGAGGGAACAGATAAAGTGGGCACCTTCATGTGCCACGCTGAACCTTTGATTTACCTCCGGAAGGGAACGGCCTCCGACTAAATCTTCGTTAATGAGGATGGTTTTAGACTGGATAAAAAGGGCTGCCAACTTCAGCGCTTCGCCCTTTTTCCAAAACTGCTTTTCAGAAAAACTTTCTTTGCGCGTTTCCAGACCGAATACTACCTTAAAAAAATCGGAAACTTCAAGTGGAAACTCAATTTTCTGTATTTTCTTTTTTTGACGGTAAACTTTTAAAAATTTTAAAACTTCTGCCTCTATAGCTGGTCGAAAACCAGGGATAAATTTTGAAGCCTTACCCATTTTTCTGGAGGCATGTGCTTCTTTATCCTGATTTTTTAATGATATCAACTCTACGGAATCAGCGTCAAAAATACGTGCAAGGATCTCAATTTTCTCATCTGAAAGGAAGCGCTTTCCCTGCTCGACCTTATCAAGCATACTAAAGTTAATTTGTGAAATATTAGCAAGGTCTCTCAGGGAAAGTTTTCCATCTTTGTAGTCTGTCTGAAGTATTTCACTTAGATCCGTCAAGGGAACACCCGCGCTCTCTCTGGCTTCTCTAAGCCATCTGCCAAACTTATTTTCCCCCACCTTTTCATTTTCTCCATGGATAAATATTCAAATAAATCAAGGAAATATAATATTAAAGTTAAAGCATAAGTTGACTAAAAAGTCAACTAAAATCAATTAAATAATTTCTCCCACCATCGTCACCCCCAGAGGCAATTTTGTATTATGATAATAAGATGATGATCCACCAGCTTCTCCCCCGGGAGCATATTGAACCCCGCTTTGACCCCGGCGGCGCCGATCCCTTGAAGGCCCTGTTGGGTCTGGTGCGCTCCCGGACCGGATTGGCCGAGACTGAGGAGCAGTTCGAGGCCGAAGAATTGGAATTGCTTCACGGCTTCCAGGGGGAAGGGTTGGCCGTGCTCCATAACCTCACGGACGCGGTGGCGCACCCTCTCCTGTTTCTGGCCTTAAGTCCCCAAGGGGTGGTGCTCAACGGAGAGCGCACCCAAGTGGCCGCGGTGCTTCTGTCCCCCATGAAGGAGAGCGGGGACCATTTTCAAATTCTCTCCCGGCTCATCGCCCTTCTGCGCAGCCGACGCTTGCAGGAGGAACTCTTGGCCAGGGATGGGGCGGCGGAGGTCTGGCGGGCCCTCAAACTCCAGGAGGAACGGGGGCGGGAAAACTACTGGGTCCTGTCCCGGGAAGAGATTTTTCAGGAACTAGAAACCGGGGTAAATGGCCTGACCCAGGAGGAAGCCCGGCAGCGCCTGGCGGAGATCGGCCCCAACCGCATCGAGCAGGTCCGGCGCCGGCCTTTGATCCTGCGCTTTGGCGTCAATTTCGTTAATCTCTTTGCTCTGCTTCTGTGGGCCGCCTCGGCCCTGGCATATCTCGCAGGCCTGCCGGAGCTGGCCGCGGCCATCCCCCTGGTGATCCTGATTAACGGAGTGTTCAGCTTCTGGCAGGAATACCGGGCGGAAAAGGCCGTGGAGGCCCTGGCCCGGCTGATTCCCCGGCAAAGCCGGGTGGTGCGGGACGGCCAGGTCTCCCAGGTGGACGCCGCCGAAATTGTTCCCGGCGATATCCTTATCCTGGAGGCCGGGGACCACATCCCCGCGGACGCCCGGCTCATCGAGGCCAGCGACTTCCGGGTGGACAACAGCGCCTTGACCGGAGAGTCCCGTCCGGCCTACAAGATGGACGAGCCGGTGGAGGACGGCAAAGAATTCCTGTGGATGGAAATGCCCAACCTGGTTTTTGCCGGCACCGCGGCGGTGGCCGGCGAGGCCAAAGGCGTGGTCCTGGCCACGGGCATGGACACCCAGTTGGGAAATATCGCCTCCCTCACCCAACGGGTGGGAGAGAAACCCAGCCCCCTGCAGCGGGAAATGCAGGTGGTGGTGAAAATTCAGGCGGCGGTGGCGGTGACCATCGGCCTCATTTTCTTCCTGGTGGGGGTTCTCACCGGCAAGCTCACCCTTTTCACCAGCCTCGTCTTCGCCATTGGCATGATTGTGGCCTTCGTGCCCGAAGGGCTGCTACCCACCCTGACGCTCTCCCTGGCCATGGGGGTGCAGCGCATGGCCCGGAAGAACGCCCTGGTGAAAAAACTCTCCTCCGTGGAAACCTTGGGGGCGGCCACCGTCATTTGCACCGACAAGACCGGCACCCTTACCACCAACGAAATCATGGTGCAGCGCCTGTGGTTGGGAGGGGACCTGCTTTCAGTCACCGGGTCGGGATTCGGCCTGGAGGGCCGCCTGGAATTGGAAGGGAAGACCCTGCCAAACGACCGGCTGAAAAGCCCCCTGATGGATCTGCTCACCTCTTGCGCCATCCTATGCAACAATGCTTCCCTGAAGGGGGGGGTGGGCGACCCCACGGAAGCGGCGCTGCTGGTGCTGGCCGCCAAGGCCGGAAGGAAGGTGGAGGAAATCCGCGCCGGCGCGCCCCGTCTCAAGGCCTTTCCCTTTGAGTCAGTGCGCAAGCGAATGAGCACCGTCAATAGTTCCCCCGAGGGCAAAACGCGTTGCTGGGTCAAGGGCGCGCCGGACACCCTGATTTCCTTGTGCACTCACTTCATAGATTGGAATGGGAAAAGCCATTCCCTCACCTCCCGGGACCGGGCCATGCTCGTGCAGATCCTGAATGACCTGGCCCAGCAGGGGCTCCGCCTACTGGCCCTGGCCTATAAAGAGGTGGACGGCCCGGAGTTGACCAAAGCCCAGGCGGAGTCAAACCTCAGCCTTCTGGGTATCGCTGGCATGATGGACCCGCCCCGGCCGGAAGTCCCGGACGCCATCGCCAAATGCCACCGGGCCGGGATCCGCATCCTCATGGTCACCGGAGACTACGGCGGCACCGCCCGGGCGGTGGCCGAAGGAATCGGCATGGCAGTGGGCCCCAAGGAGACCCTGTTCACCGGGGAACAGGTGTCCCGCATGTCCGAGGCGCAGTTGCGCAAACTCCTTCGGGGCAAAGGCGATCTGATCTTTGCCCGGTCCTCCCCCGAGGAGAAGCTGCGCATCGTCCAGGCCCTCCTTAGTCTGGGAGAGATAGTGGCGGTCACCGGTGACGGGGTGAACGACGGTCCGGCTTTGAAAGCCGCGGACATCGGGGTGGCCATGGGGATGCGGGGCACCGAGGTGAGCAAGGAGGCGGCCAGCATGGTGCTCACCGACGACAATTTCGCCGCCATCGTGGCCGCCATCGAGGAAGGCCGGGCGGTTTACGCCAATATCAAGAAATTCATCACCTATATTTTTAACAGTAATATTCCTGAGGCAGTGCCCTTCGTCCTTTTTGTCCTGTTCGGCATTCCCCTGCCCCTGAGCATTATGCAAATCCTGGCGGTGGACCTAGGGACCGACCTCCTGCCGGGGCTGGCCCTGGGCGCGGAGCCTCCCGAGCCGGGGGTCATGGACCGGCCGCCCCGCTCCCCCAAAGCGCACCTCATTGATTGGCCCCTGGCCGCCCGCTTCACCTTCCTGGGCCTGCTCAATGCCGGGGCGGCCATGGCTTCTTACTTCTTCGTCTATTTCATGGACGGCTGGCGGCCGGGGATGGAGATGGCCGCCGCCGGCCCCCTCTATGACCGGGCCACCACCATGTGCCTGGCGGGCATCGTGGCCTCCCAGATCGGCCTTGGCCTGGCTATCCGCACTGACCGGGAATCTATTTTTAAGGTGGGACTGTTTACCAACCGCCTGCTGCTCTGGGGCATCGTCACCGAAATCGGCATCCTCCTGGCCCTGAGCTACGTGCCCTTCCTGCAGCGCATCTTTAAGACGGCGCCGTTGCAGGGGAGCGATTTTCTCTTCCTGCTCATCTTTCCTCCCCTGCTGCTGCTGGCGGAAGAGATGCGCAAGGCCTATGTGCGCCGGCGGGCGAGGAGCTGAAGGGTGGACAGTGGACGGAGGACCGAGGCCCCCCCAAGCCCTTCCATCAAAAAATATCGGACACCGTCTTAGTGTCCGATATTTTTTGGAATCTGTGAAATCTGTGGATTAACTACTTGTTTGTTTTGCGGTAGCACAAGCCGCTGCCTTCTCCCTGGGGTTGGGCTGCCCCTTCTTCCACCAGGCGCTGGAGCAAAGGCAGGATACCTTCCAGGTCGCAGTTCAGGAACCGGGCCGCTTCGTCTTCGTAGATTTCCCCCCGGGCCTCCAAGAAGGCCTTAAGCTGCTCGTAATAGTCCTCGGCCTGGCAGCCCAGGGCGTGAGCCCAATAAGAATTTGACATCAATGGCTCCGGCTTGCGCCGACGGCCTACTTGCCGGTGAGCTCCTCCACCTCTTCCTTGCCGTGGGCCATTTCCTCCACCTGCTCCTGGTCGATCCGGAGCAGCATGCTCTGGAACTCGCCCACGTGGGTCTTTTCTTCCTTGGCGATATCCAGGAAGACCTTGCGGATGTCTTCATTAGTGGTGAGAGCCGCCAACTGCTCATACAGATTGATGGCGTCCAGCTCCGCGATGATGCCCACCCGCAAAATTTCTTTGTCCAGGTCTTCTTTCTTGATTTTGCCGAAATCCACCGGAATTTTGGACAGCATGGAAACCTCCTGAGGTTGTATAGGTCGGACTTATACCGATTTCTGTTTCAACTGCAACAAACCTAAGGCTTAGCTAGGGATAATCCTTCGATTTTTTAACCGAAAACCGAAGACCGAAAACCGAAAACTGTATTAAACCCGCGGCCTAGGTTGTCGGTCTTTTCCTCGCAAAGTAAGCATTTAGGCCGGAAGCGTCAAGGAGGGAAGGTCTTCCCAAAATAGCCGAATCCTCCGAGGAAATGGGGCCGGCGGCTCCCCCAACTTTTGTAAGAAGTGATTTATCACGCCTGGGAGTCCCGATGCCGCGGGCCTCCTCCTTTTACCATAAACTTCGGCTCAAACCAGCGCCATTCTCTCAAGCCCATGATCCCCTGGGGGCGAAAGATCATGAGCAGCACCAGCAATAGCGGCCCAATCACCCAGCGCCAGAGGCCCAGGGGCCGCAGCACTTCCAGCAGCACCGTGAAGATAGTGGCGCCCAGGAGCGACCCCGCCAGGCTGCCCACCCCGCCCAGATAGACCATGACCAGCATATCTGTGGATTTGAGGATGGAAAAGCTCCGGGGGTTGATGAACTGCAGCACGTGGGCGAACAGCCCCCCGGCGATGCCGGTGAAAAACGCGGAGACGAGAAACGCGATGATTTTCACCCGGCGGGTGTCCACGCTGGTCAAGTTGGCGGCCACCTCGTCTTCCCGAATGGCCATGATGCCTCGGCCGAAGTTGGAATAGACCAGGTTGCGCAAAATCACCAGGGTAATGAGGACCCAGGCCGCCACCCAGACCAGGTTTGTCAAGCGGGGCATCCCCAGATAGCCCCGGGGGCCGCCCAGGATTTCCAGGTTTTCCAGGACGCTTTTGACGATCATGTTGAAGGCCAGGGTGACGATGGCCAGGTAGTCGCCCCGGGTGCGGAAAGAGGGGTAGGCCACGATGAGGCCGGCGGCGGCCGCGGCCAGGCCGCCCATCACCAGTACCAGGGGGAAGAGCCAGGGGGCCAAGGCCCGGGGCAGCACGGCCACGGTGATGATGGAGGACACGTAGGCGCCGATGGCCATGAACCCGGCGTGGCCCACGGAGAATTCGCCCATGTAGCCGTTCACCAGGTTCAGGGCCAGGGTGAGGATCATGTTGATCCCCACGTACATCAGCACCTGGACCACATAGGGGTTGAGGGCCCCGGACGCGGGCAAGGCCCAGGACAGGGCCAGGAGGAGACCTGCGCCCAGGCAGATGAGAAGTTTTTGATGATTAATTACCATGCAATAGTAAATAGTGAGCAGTGAATAGTGAATAGTTATAGGGCGGCCTGCGGCCGCCGCAATTCGGCGGGCACAGCCCGCCGGATCGCAATGATTTGCCATGACTAGATGGCTATTGATTCAACCTCGCCAGGAGCATACTCATTTATTGCTTGATTAAAACGGTTCGAAAGCCAGAGATATTTCATATATATTCGCAAGTTAGGACGTGTCTCTTCTAAATTACAAATGATAAAATCGCGAATTTTTCTAAATGCTTCAATATCCGGCCATGGAGCCCCTTCAGGAAGATTCAACAATCCTGGACTATCGCCTTCATTCCCCCATATCTTTAATTCGTTGAATATATCTATGAACCAAAGTCCATCAGAATCACGTATCAGTTTAGTAATAGTTGACCCTTTAATCCGATGAACGAGATCGTCTTGAACGATAATTCGCGGATAAACTGAGATTTGTTCGATTTCAACAGCATTAATAACTCCCAAACCCATAAGCACTCGATCATCATGGATCATTCTTCCAGTCGATATACCACCTCGACAGAGAATATCATTGCGCAATAAAAATCCAGCAAGAGTGGCGGCACATAAAATAATTCGCTCAACTTGCTCAACTTCATCAGAAATCACTATACAATCAGAAAAGGCCGTTGCTTGAACTAATGTGTCTCGAAATCCGAATGGACCTTTCTTAGTAATTTCTGCATAGACAGATTTCATTTTAAGCGCATTATATAAAATATCCCTAAGCCCCATATCATTATTCTTATAGATATTCTTTATACGGTCTTTGAAACCAAGAATATCGATATACGCAACTACTCGTTCACAATCATTTGGGACATCTTTATTGTTCACCACAATATTTCTTCTCCAAAACTAATTTTGATATCTTTTTTCATTCTTCCATGTATAGTTTTATAAGTTCATCCCAGTTGCCCTTATCATGACATATAATTTTATTAGAACTTCTCGTGTCTAATACCCAGCCCGTTCCCTCTAAATATAGAGATTTGTAAGTTGTGAAAAAATCACCATATTGTTTGTTTTCATTAATATCAAATAAAACAATATGCTTAGTACTATTCTTGCTTTTTTTATTATCCATAGTAGTTGTTACTAATACAAAACATTTATTTAGTTTTTTATTATAATGATTTTGATAATCAACCATTGTGATAAGATCTTTATCTTCATGGATACCCTTGCCATCCCATTCTTTTTGAAACCAGGCATCGACACTTTTTTTGCAGCGCTCCTGTAATTCATATTCCTCTTTAACCGATGCTGCATAAGCAATATTAAATAAAAATAGCCCAAACATAAAAAATAGGATGGAAACTTTTTTCATTTCATCCTCCTGCCGGAATATAGGGCGGCCTATGGCCGCCAAAATAGGCGGGCACAGCCCGCCCTATTTACACCCTTTCAAACACCGGCCTCCCCAAAAGGCCGGTGGGTTTAAAGACTAACAGGAGGAGCAGCAGGGAAAAGGCCACGAAGTCCCGGTAGGTGGAGGAGGGCAGGAACACCGGGGTGAAGACCTCCACGAATCCCAGGATATAACCTCCCAGCATGGCGCCCCGGATGTTGCCGATGCCGCCCACCACCGCGGCGATGAAGGCCCACCAGCCGATGCGGATGCCCATGTAGGGGTCCAGGACCGGGTAGGCCAGGCCGTAGAGGAGGCCGCCGGCCGCGGCGAT
>VGSW01000080.1 GCA_016874915.1 Deltaproteobacteria bacterium | reverse complement strand
TTACGAATCCATCAAGGTTCAAAGTTCAAAGTTCAAAGTTTAGACCGGGGCTCGCGCGAACTTTTCAGAAAATTCAAGGTCCAAAGCCAGGGTTTGAAAGGATGGGGCGCTACCTCCGGCTATAGCGATTGCCAAAAGTTTTTGCCGATTGCCTTTTCTGGTCGAAGGGGCACAGCGTGCTGTGCCCCTTAATACCGTTTTCGGTTTTCGGTTTTCAGTTTTCGGTTAAAAGAAATTGTATTATCAATAAGTTAGCCATAGAATTTGTTGCATCTGAAACTGAACTTGGTATAACCTTCAGCCTGGGTCTGCACTGGCCGCAAGCCAGCGCTGCCGGATGATAAGAAAGAAAAGTTTGTGAAGGGGGGGTGGGGGAGGATTTAAAAGGGGTCCAACCGGTCAATTAACGGCTTTGGAGTGGCGGCCGCAATCAATTAAATTTTTCCCAAACTAAAGCGGATATCCTTGATTACTCCCCGCCCCAGGGACTTTTCCAGTTCCTCCAGGACTCGGGGCTTGAGAAATTGCAATTCTTGGGTCCAGGCGGGGGTGGTGACCTCCACCCAGAGTTCCCGGCGGCGCACTTCCACCAACCGGGTCTGGCTCAGGAGCCGGGGCGGAAGCACGGCCTCCCAAACGCCGCGGATAAGCCGCCGCTGCTTTAGGGCCTCCCAGTCGCCGGGCCGCAACAGTCCCTGGAGCACTTCTTTGAGGGCCACCGGCTTGGTTCGGATGGTGCGCTTCATTTTCGGGTTCCGTGGTGAAAAATGGATATGACCAACAGCCAGTGATCAGTAATCAGTAATCAGTGATCAGTAACCAGTAATCAAAAATACAAGTAACCTAATTAAAACCTGTCCACTGGCTACTGGTCACTGGTCACTGGCAACTACCCCAATGCCTTCCGGACTCGGGCAAATCCCGGCGCCGCCCTCTCGATGCTGGCTTCGGGCACGCAAAAGGCCAGGCGGAAGTAGCCGGCCCGGCCAAACCCCCGTCCAGGCACCCCCAGGATATTTTCTTCTTTGAGCCGGGCCACCAGAGACAGGTCGTCGCCTCCGGGAGCTTGAGGGAAAAAGTAAAACGCGCCTCGGGGCATGACAAAGTTATAACCGGCATCGGTGAGCACCCGGGCCATCAGGTCGCGGCGCTGGGCATAGCGGCGGACATCCACGGAGACCGCGGTAAGTTTGGCCACTACCCGCTGCGCCAGGGCGGGAGCATTGACAAAGCCCAGGATGCGGTTGGCCAGGATCATGCCGGCCACCACCTCCTCGCGGCCCGGAGTCCGGGGACTCACTGCCGCATAACCCAGGCGCTCTCCAGGAATGGAGAGGTCCTTGGAAAAGGAGGTGGCCAGGATGGTATGGGAATACGCGGCAAAGAGGCTGGGAAGGCTCACGCCGTTAAACACGATGCGGCGGTAGGGCTCGTCCCCCACCAGATAAACGGGGCGGCCGTGGCGCTCCCAGTGGTGCGTGAGAAGCCGGCCCAGCTCCTTTAAGGTTTCGGCGCCATAAATCTGGCCCGTGGGGTTGTTGGGAGAGTTGAGCAGCACCGCCCGGGTCCGGGGAGTCAGGGCTGCTTCCAGGCGGTTCAAATCTAGCTGGAAAGACTTGTCGGTCTCCACCACTTTAGCTACGCCCCCATGATTATCGGCATAAAACAGGTACTCAGGAAAATAGGGGGCGAAGACCACCACTTCATCCTTGGGGTCCAGGATGGCCTTCAGAATGACGTTGAGCGCGCCGGCGGCGCCGCAGGTGAGGATCACGTCGTCGGCTTGAAAATCCAGGTGGTGGAGCTGGCTCAGGTGCCGGGCCAGGGCCTGCCGCACCTCCGGCAGTCCCGCGTTGGGCATGTAGGAGTGGAGCCCGAGGCGGGGGTCCTGGGCCAGCGCCCGAAGTTCTTCCTTAAACTCCGGCGGCGGCTCCAGGTCCGGGTTCCCCAGGGTGAAGTCGGATACCTGCTCCGGCCCCAACCGGGCCTTGAGTTCCGCCCCTTCCTCGAACATCCGCCGGATCCAGGAAGACCCGGCCAGCGCGGCCTGAATACGCTTGGAAACGCCCATAGAGTCCTCTAAAAAAAAATAGTTTTCAGTTTTCAGTTTTCAGTTTTCAGTAATAATTAAGCGGATACCAATTACTCTTGAAATGGGACAACCTTATCATGTAACCCGGAGTCGAAACAAATCGATGATTCCTTTTCACTGAAAACTGAAAACTGTCTTTTACACTTTTTCCCCCACCTCATACCCGGCTTCTTTCAAAGCCCGGAGGACCTCGTCGCTATGGTCCGGACCCCGGGTTTCCAAATTGACTTCCACCCGGGTGAAATCCAGGGGCAGTTCCCGGGCCAGGCGGTCGTGGAAGAGATGCAGGATGTTGGCCCCAGCTTCCCCCAGCAGGGTGGTGAGGCGCCCCAGGGAACCGGGGCGGTCGCTCAGGGCCACCCTTAAATTTAGCAGGCGGCGGCGTTCCAGAAGAGCCCGGGGCACCACCCGTTCCAGAAGCGGGATGTCGATGTTGCCGCCGCTGACCACCAGGACGACATTCATGCCCAATTCCCGGCCTTGCAGCGGCCCCAAAAAGCCCGCGGCAGCCGCGGCCCCGGCCCCTTCCGCCAGTATTTTTTTCCCCTCCAGCAAAAATAGCAAAGCCTCGGCGATCTCTTTTTCGGAAACCAATACCAGGTCAGTTAAAAATTCTTTCAAAAGGAGGAATGGCCAGCGCCCGATAAGGGGCACCTGGATGCCGTCGGCCAATGTGGGGCGGACCGGCACCGGAGTAGGCCCACCCTGGGCCAGAGCCGCCTGCAAGGAAGGCACCTGGGCCGTCTGCACCCCCAAGACCTGAACCTGGGGCTTGCGGCCTTTTAAAGCCAGGGAGACGCCCGCGGCCAGGCCGCCGCCGCCGATGGGCAGGACCACGGTGTCAACTTCAGGCAAATCTTCCAAAATCTCCAGGCCTAAAGTCCCCTGGCCGGCGATGATCTCCGGGTCGTCATAGGGGTGGATAAAGGTGTAGCCCGCGGCCACCAGTTCCCGGGCCTTTTCCAGGGCCTGGGACAGGTCTTGCCCATGGAGGATAACCTCCGCCCCATAGCCCTGGCAGGCCATCTGCTTGGAAATGGATGCGCCCCGGGGCATGACGATGGCCGCGGGAATCCCCAGTGCCGCGGCGGCGTAAGCCACGCCCTGGCCGTGGTTGCCGGCGGACGCGGCCACCACCCGGTCGCCTTCGCCCCGGTCTTTAAAAAGCCGGAGGCGGTTCATGGCTCCCCGGAGTTTGAAAGACCCGGTGGTCTGGAGGTTTTCCAGCTTGAGAAAAACTTCCCGGCGGCTCTTCCGGCTTAAAGTGTGGGAATAGACCAGGGGAGTATGGAGAACCACCCCCTGCACCCGGCCCTGGGCCGCTTCGATGTCCGCCAGTTTAATTGACATACAAAGAACGAGCCTCTGGGAACTTTTAGGGGCAGGATAACCCCGCCCCTAGTGTTAAAGTTTATGAGGCGCCAAGCAATGGTGGAACCCGGGTCTGGCTCGCTTTAGCGAGTAAAACGGATGGAGTCCAGAATCCCCTGGAGTTCGGCCTTGGACGCGTCAAACTGGTCCGGGTGGGATACAACGCCGAAGTTATAGTAGTAATTGTCCCCGTCATAACACTGCCAGATGATGCGCTGGTGACTCCCTCCGCCGCCCTTGCGGGACTCCACGATCTCCCAGCCGATGATCCCCTTCTTGCCGGCCCCTCCCTGGTCTTTCCGCTTGGCGGCCAGGAGCTTGCCGATGGTAATTTCTTCTTTGCCGGTCTTCAAACCTGCGTCAACCGCAGATTTGGCCGGAAAGCTAGGGACCATCTGGGTGTAGTGAACATGGAAGAAGCGGGTGGTGCCAGGCTTGCCGAACTGCACATTACCTGCCGCGGGGTCGCCTGAGACTTTTTTCCACCCCGCAGGGATGGTATAAGTAAAGTTCCGTTCCGTGTTTTTGAAGGTCTGCGGGCTGGAGAAGACCGGGCCGGTTTTGGGATCATCGGCAAAATTCAGAGGCGCATCTTTGTCCGATTTGGCCGGTTCCGGCTTCTTTTCCGCCTCCTTGGCTCTTTTGGCCGCGTCCACGCCGCTTTGAATGGCGCCCCATTGCGCCAGGGCGGGCAGCGCCACTAACAGCAAAGAGATTCCCAGAAGCACGCTGATTAACCAAACTGATTTTCGCATTTTTCCCTCTCCTTTTAGGTGAATATGATGCTGTTCCTTTTAAGCCGCTTGGGCCTTACGCCAGCCCGCAGCCTTGAGCGCCGCCACGTGAGCCAACCATTCCGACTTCAAGTTTTGTAAGTAGAGGTTGAGGTTTTTTTCAATCAAGGGCGCCAGGCGCTGGTGCAGGCGGGTGTTGGCGTCGTGGTCGCCCGGAGAAAAGCCCTGCCAGGTGAGGTAGCCTCGGTCAAAGATGAATTCGGGGGTGACGCGATGGGAAATGCCGCGCTTATCCAGAAAAGTCTGGGCCATGGCCAGGTCATATTCCAGAATCCAGCCGCAGTCCTCCAGCGCCGCGGCCTGGTCCCAATCCCCCAGGTCGCGGCATTCCGGGCAGTAGAGGTTTACCAGAACCTCCGGCGGCAGCAGATTGTCCCGGCAAAGAAAGTAAGCCGAATTCCGGCCGCACCGGCAGGACCGGCGGACGTTCATGCACATGGGAGTGACTCCGATCAGTTGGTGCAATTAAAAAAATTATTACATCTTTCGGCTTTAATGACAATAAACTTTGCCCAGGGGGCAGGATTTGCCGGAACACGTCTATGATGGTGGAGCCGCAGAATGCAGCCCGCGGGACAAAGGCCATCCACTGGCTCCTTCTTCAATCTGACCCCTTAGACCCCGCCCACTAGAAAAAAATAGTGGCGCCGGCCAGGCCCCTGCGGCCAGAGCTATTAAATTCATCAAGATATCAACAGGTTAAAAGCCTTACGACCTTAAAGAGTATCTTTAAAATCAATGATTGATCGTTGCGAAGGTCTTAAATTCGAAGCCTATTGCCGGGGTCTTGGCCAATGGAAAAAAAGGTTTATTCCCGTCGCCTCTCGGACTAATCCGGCCTAAATTTTCCGACTTTCCCGCCAGCCTCGGGTAATTTTAAGAAAATTCGGGAGCACGTGAATCTTATTAAAATGATTAATTAATTTTACGGCCCTCAGGAATTCCCCCCCTGCCATTCTTCTTTTTCTCCCCTCCTCGGGTTAGGGTGTTCATCCGGAAAAATTCGACCATTTCTCCCAAGAGAAATCAGGAATCAATCAGGTCAAAATCAGGAGCCTCCCGATTTACCGGGGCCTCGGGCTAGAGCATACTGCCAATCAGCCTCACGGAAGCAATTAAAAAATATCTGCAATAGATCGGAGGAAAAGAAAATGGAAAGGATCAAAAAGTTCTTCAAGGATGAGACTGGCGCCAGCGCGGTGGAATATGGCCTGCTGGTAGCCTTGATCGCGGTGGTCATCATTACTGCGGTTACCAATCTGGGCACCGCCGTCAACTCCAAGTTCCAAGAAGCCGCCGACGCCATTAACTAGTATTGAGTACATCCACCGGGACAGGGGTCGGTGCCCAATTGCCTGAAAAACTAAAACCAAATAAAAATCCAAGGAGGGAAATCAAATGGAAATGATCAAGAAGTTCTTCAAAGATGAGACCGGGGCCAGCGCGGTGGAATACGGCCTCCTGGTGGCCCTCATTGCGGTGGTCATCATAACCGCAGTTACCAACCTGGGCACCGCCGTCAACACCAAGTTTCAAGCGGCGGCCGACGCCATTAACTAGTTCTTTCGAGGCGGCCAGCGCCATTGATTAACCAGTCCTGAATAGGGCAAAAACTGCGGCGGTGGGTCTGGCAATCCACCGTCGCCACCACCCGGGTCCGGCGGCCAGCCGGGCCCGGCTTCAGGGATGAAAATTTAACCGGACAGGGAAGTCCCAAGGAAAGCAACCGGATGGTTGCCACGCCCCCGCCGGGGCAGGAGGAAAGTCATGGAAGCCAGCTTGTTTTTCTCGTCTCTGGTGCTCGGTTTGCTCATCAGTGTAATTTCTTTTTATGCCAAAGAAGTTGCCTGAGGGTCCGGGGGATGGCGCTAAAACCATCATGAGGGTCCGTGTGAGCATGGCAAGGAAGCCTGACCGGACCTGGGGGAAACTGCATGGACGCAGCTTGGCAGATGTCATGGATCGAGGTTCATCACTGGCTCGGCTCCCAGGGGCGGCTGGTTCTGCCTTTCGGGCTGACCCTGTGGATCGCCTGGGGGGACCTCAAAACCCATCGCATCCCCAACTATCTCACTCTTTCCACGGCGTTGGCCGGTTTACTATATAGCCTCATTTTTCACGGGTTAACAGGCCTGGTCCAAGGATTGGCGGGCCTGTTTCTGGGTTTGGCGTTTCTAATCCTTCCTTATTATTGGGGAGGCATGGGTGCAGGAGACGTTAAGGCCCTGGCCGCTTTGGGGGCGTGGCTGGGGCCTAATCTGACTGTGGCCTTGTTTTGTTATATGGCCATCGCCGGAGGGGTGATGGCTCTGGTGGTGCTGTGGTGGCGGGGACTTCTAATAGAGAAAGTCCGCCAGGGATGGAGCTGGCTGGTTAACTTCATCCTGTGCCGCCATGACCGGCTAACGATCCCCACTCCCCCGGACCGGCAGACCAAAGGCATCCCCTACGGCGTCGCCATAGCCCTGGGGATGGCGGCCCTCCTGTACCTTGGGGGATAAGGCGGAAATTTTTTGCGGGGCATAGCGGCTCCGCCTCAAAATATGCAGGTAAGGAACCATGAAGATTCCTAAAGGTGTTTCTTATATCTTGCTGTCGGCGGCGGCCGGTTTGTTGGCCACTTTTGCCGTTCAACGTTACGTGGCGGCCAAAACCCAGGTTCCGGTGGTGCCCACCGGCCAGGTGGCCGTGGCCGCGGAGGCCGTCGCCCCCGGCAACTCCCTCACTGCCGGCATGGTTAAGGAAGTCATTTTTCCCAAGAACCTGGTTCCCGCCAATGCCGCGAGCTCCTTTAAAGAGGTGGAAGACCGGGTGGTGGCCACCCGGATGGAGAAGGGGGAGCCCATTATCCTCACCAAGCTGGCGCCCAAGGGCACCGCGGCCGGACTGAGCGGCCTGTTGGGGGAGGACAAACGGGCGCTTACCGTGAGAGTGGATGATGTCACCGGGGTGGCCGGCTTTATCCATCCGGGAGACCGGGTGGATGTGCTGGCGGATTTTAAGGTCCCCAAAACGGATGACTTTTTTTCCAAGACTATCCTGCAAAACGTGACGGTGCTGAGCATCGGGCAGACCTGGGAGGAACAAAAAGGCGAGCGCAAGCCGGTGTTGGTCAATACTGTGACCCTGGAGTTGACTCCGGAGCAGGCGGAGATTTTGAACCTGGTCGCGTATGAGGGTAAGATTCGCCTGGCCTTGAGAAATCGTAGTTACCAGAAAGAGGACGTCACCAGCGGGGTGGCCATCTCCCAGCTCCTCAGCCTCAGAGCCCCTAAGAAGGAGGAAGCGCCCCCCCCTGTCGTTAAAAAAGGGCGCAAAGGCGTGGAAATGATTAAAGGCCTGGACCGTTCCGAGGTCGAGTTATAAGGGTATAGAGAATAGATAGGGATTAGTAAGGGGTCAGGCGGTTGGAATTAAGAGACAAGGATGTTCCTAATCCATAATCCCTGACCCATAAAAGGAGACGGCAGGTGCATCCAGAGAGTTTGAACATTTCCGTGGTGTATGGGGATGGCGTTCCCAACTCCGACGTGCAGCAAGTTGTGGAGAGCCTACCCCAGCTTCGGCTGCTGGAGCATCTCACTGATCCCCAGGGCCTCTTGGAACCGCACCCAGAGGAGGCCCCGGACCTGGTGCTGGTGAACCTCAACGGCGACCCCTACCTGCCGGAGTGGCTTAAAAATCTGGCCGCCCGCCTGCCCGCCGCCGGGATACTGCTGTGCGGCCATCACCGGGATCCTGAATTGCTCATCCAGGCCATGCAGGTGGGCATCCGGGAATTCCTCTCCCTGCCTCTGAGTCGGGAGGAACTGGAGGCCGCGGTGGCGCGTCTCTGGTCCGCCCGAAGCCGGGTGCCTTCGTCCAACGTGGGGGGGCGGGTGCTGGCCGTGGCCGGCCATAAAGGCGGGGCCGGGGCCACCACTTTGGCCGTCAACCTGGCGGTAGCCCTGGGAGACCTGACGGGGGAACGCCAGGCCCTGGTGGACCTGGGGCGGCCCTTTCCCGATGTGGGCCACTTCCTGGACCAGGAGCCCAACTATACCATTTTCAACATCTGCCAGAATCAGGGAAGCCTGGATAAATCCTTTATTCAGAGCCTCATGCAGCCTTGTGGGCCCAAGCTCGCAGTGTTGCACGGCTGCGCCGACTTCAAGGAGCAGGACAGCCTGGAGTGGGAGGCCCTGGAAAAGGTCCTGGAACTACTAAGGGGTCTATATCAATGGATCGTGGTGGACCTGGGCCATTGGCTGGACGGGCTGTTCTTCCACGTGGCCCGGGAAGCGGATACGGTGTTGCTGCTCACCGAGCTCACCATTCCTGATCTGCGCAATTTAAAACGGCTGTGGCCCATCTTCCGGGAGTGGTTTCCGGAACCCCAAAAGGTGAAGGTGCTAGTGAACCGTCACCACAAGGGTACCACCTTGAGCCTCAAAGACCTGGAGCAGGTGGTGAACCGGCCGGTCTTCCTGGCTCTCCCCAGCGACTATGCTGCGGTGATGGCCGCGGTGAACCAGGGGAAGTCTCTGGCGGAAGCCGCGCCCCGCTGCCGGTTTTATCAAGAGTTGCAGGACCTGGCCCGGCGAATGGTGTCGGAAAACGGCGGAAAAGCCTCGTCTCCGGCTTCCCGGCGCTTCTGGCTGTTTTCCCGGAAGTAAGTAAGGCAGGTTTCAGGTTTCAGGGTTATGCTTAAATGGCATGTAAATCAATAAGTTAACTTGTTAGATAGTTTTTGTAAAGGAGATGGGGATAAGAGGCTATGAATTTTTTGGGATCACAGCGGCGTGATAAGAAGAAGTGGGAGGGCTCCGTTTCCGGCAGCGCCCGTCCCCCCGCGCCGGAGCCTAAGTCCAAATCGAAAACGACCTCGGCCAAACGGGATGATAATCGGGAGGTCAGGCTTTATGAGGTCAAAAAACGGGTTCACCACCGTCTCCTGGAGCGCCTGGACCTCTCCCTGATGGAGGACCTGGACGACCTGGAGATGGCCCGGGAGATCCGCCAAGCCCTGGATCTGCTGCTCCATGAAGAGGAAGAGCCCCTAAATCTTTCGGAAAAAACCCGTCTGGCTCAGGAATTGGAGTTCGAGATCCTGGGTCTGGGTCCCCTGGAGCCCCTGCTGTCCGACCCTTCCATCTCCGACATCTTGGTGAACCGATACAACCTGGTGTACGTGGAGCGTTACGGCAAGCTGGAGCATACGGACATCCGGTTCCAGGATAATGACCATTTATTAAAAATTATTCAGAAGATCGTGGGAAATGTAGGCCGGCGCATCGACGAGTCCATCCCCATGGTGGACGCCCGCCTGCCCGACGGCTCCCGGGTCAACGCCATCATCCCGCCTTTGGCCCTGGACGGGCCCATCCTCTCCATCCGGCGGTTTTCCGTGAGCCGTCCCTCCCTGGACGATCTGGTGGAGAAGGGGAGCCTCACCGAGGAAATGGGGACGGTGCTCAAGGCCATTGCCGTAGCCCGGCTGAACGTCATCATCTCCGGGGGCACCGGGGCCGGCAAAACCACTATGCTAAATATCCTCTCCGGGTTCATTCCCGGCTATGAACGGATCATTACCATTGAGGACTCGGCGGAACTGCAACTTCAGCAGGAGCACGTCTGCCGGCTGGAAACCCGGCCTACCAACGTGGAGGGCAAAGGCGAAATCACCCAGCGGGACCTGGTGCGCAACAGCCTGCGCATGCGCCCCGACCGCATCATCGTCGGCGAGGTGCGCGGCCCGGAGGTCATTGATATGCTCCAGGCCATGAATACCGGCCACGAAGGGTCCATGGCCACCATCCACGCCAATGCGTCCCGGGAAGCCCTGCTGCGGCTGGAGACCATGATCCAGCTTTCGGGGGTGGCCATCCAGGAAAAGGCCATGCGCCAGATGATCAGCTCCTCCGTGGACATCATCATCCAGTTGGTGCGCCACAGCGACGGGGGCCGCCGGGTCGTAGCCCTTACGGAAGTTACCGGCATGGAGAGCGGGGTTATCAGCCTCCAGGACATTTTCCTGTTTGAGCGTCAAGGAGTGGATGAAAACGAGAATATCCTGGGGCGATTCGTGGCCACGGGGGTGCGTCCCCGCTTTGCCGATCGCTGTCGAATCTTCGGGGTTCCCGTGCCCGATGTGATCTTCAACCCACCCAAGCGCATGCCCATACATTGAGGAGACTGCCATGGGAATCTGGCAAACCGGAGGCCTGGAAATAACCTTCCTCTTAGGATTGGGCGGGGTTTTTGCCGGAGTCTTTTTCCTGGTCTCCGCCCTCATCTACCTGGCCTTTGAACCGGCGCAGCAACGGCGGCGCCTGACCCAGCGCCTCAAGGGCAACAAAAGGGACCAGGAAGTCCGGGCGCAGATTTTTAAAGCCTATCAGGATTCCAAGGAGAGCGCGATCCTGTCCATCCTGGAGCGCCTGGTGGGCTGGGGCCGGGTGGACAACCTTCAGCGGCAGCTACTTCAGGCCAACATTTATCTCAACCCCGGGACCTTTTTAAGCATGGTGGGCATTTTGGCATGTATTGGGTTTCTCATGGGAACCACCTTCGCCAGTTTTACCGTGGGGTTGATTTTTGCCGCAATCCTGGGAATTTTGCCCATCGGTTTTGTGCGGTGGCAGCAGAAGCGCAAGACCCGGGCCTTTGAGAAGGCCATGCCCGACGCCATGGACCTTCTGGCCCGATCCCTTAGGGCCGGACATACCCTGGGCACCACCATGGAACTGGTGAGCCAGGAGATTCCGCCACCTCTGGGCACGGAATTCCGCGTCACTTATGAAGAGCAGCGTCTGGGCCTGAGCCTGACCCAGGCGCTCCGGCGTATGGGCGATCGGGTGGCCAGCCAGGATTTGCGCTATTTCGTCACCGCGGTGCTGATCCAATCGGAAACCGGAGGCAACCTGGCGGAAGTCCTGGAAAATATCGGGGCGATCATCCGGGACCGACTAAAGCTGAAGGGCAAAGTCAGGGCCCTCACCGCGGAAGGGCGCTTTTCCGCCATGATCCTGGGATTACTGCCGCTTTTGACCTTTCTGGTGCTGTTGGTGATGAACCCCAATTACGTCACGATGCTTCTCACCGACCCCTTGGGACGGAAGTTCCTGGCCGTAGGAGTCATCAGCATCTTCATGGGGGCGTTGGTGATGAAAAAAATGGTGACCATTAAAGTATAAAGGATTAAAGGATGCCCAGCCTCCTGCTCATCGGGATTGCGACTTTCGCCACTCTGTTTTCCCTGACTTATGGGTTGCTCCTTTGGTTGGAGAACCGGCGGGCGGTACGGGCCCGGCTGAAAAGCGGCGGCGCCGCCGGCCTGCCTTTGTATCACCGGGAAGCCAAACAGAACTCCTTCCTGAAGCAGGTGCTGGAATGGCTGTCATCCTTCGGACGGCTGGCGGTGAAGGATCAGGAAGAGGTTTCCAAAGTGCGCGCCTCCCTGATTCATGCGGGATTCCGCAATCCCAGAGGTCCGGCGGTGTACTTCGGGCTGCGGGCCCTGAGCGCCATGCTGCTGCCGCTGCCATACGCCCTGTCCGTGCTCATGACGGGAAAATGGACCCTGGGCTCCCTGGGTTTATTGTTACTTCTGGGCGGAGTGGGATTTTATCTGCCTCAAGTCGGCTTGAACTTTATCCGCCACCGTCGCCAAGACCGCATGGATAAAGCCTTGCCTGACGTCCTGGACCTTCTCATCGTCTGCATGGAAGCCGGACTGGGGTTGCAAGCCACCCTCAACCGGGTGGCTGAAGAGATCAAGCCCATCTCCAAGGATCTTTTCTTTGAACTGCAGATCACCAATGCCGAACTGCGCACCGGCATCCCTCGGGATGTGGCCTTGAAAAATCTGGGAGAACGCACCGGGGTGCAGAACATCAAGTCCCTGGTGGGCATGATGATCCAGTCGGATAAGATGGGGGCTAGCATTGCCCAGGCATTCAGGACCCATGCGGCCTTTCTTCGAGTGCAGCGGGGGCAGAAAGCGGAAGAAAAAGCCGCCAAACTGCCGGTGAAGATCCTCATTCCCATGTTAATCTTTATCTTCCCGGCCGTCTTTATCGTCATCCTGGGCCCCGCAGTGATCCAGATTACCAGAAGTACACTTTTCAAATTCTGATGAGCGCCAGGGTTATCATGGTCATTATTTTCGATTTTTGGTTGACGAAAGCGGCCCTGAGAGGGCCATGGTTAACGCCGGGGCATACTCGGAGCCGGCAGGACGGCCCTGCAAGTCGGTACTACGTCTCATTCACCGGCTTCAGCTAGGAATTTACAAGAGAAACAGGCTAATAAACAATAACATCATCCAAACGAAGAATTTATGAAATATGATTTATTAAATTATAGCCGCACGCACAAAACTTGCAGTCATCGGTGGCCGGAAGTTGAAACTTGTAAACAAAAGATATAAATAACTTTAAGTTGTTTGGCTTTATTTAAGTTATCTCTTTAAAGACATTAATAATATTTGACTTCAGTGAAAATTACTGCTATAAAACTGGCCTACCATGGGGGAAGGCCATGATGCCAGGGATGGTAATATGAGTATTCGAATCCTGTTGGCTGACGATCATCAGATAATGCGCAATGGATTGCGCACTTTGCTGGACAAGGAACCGGACCTGGAAGTGGTGGCCGAAGCGGGAAACGCGCAGACCACCATGCGTCTGGCCCGGGACCTGGCTCCGGAAGTGGTGATCATGGACCTGGCCATGCCCGATGTCAACGGCCTGGACGTCATTCGGGAGGTCGCTGCCGCGTCTCCCAGCGTCAAAATCGTCGGTATGTCCATACACTCGGATCGTCGCTTGGCGGTCAATGTTCTTAAAGCAGGAGCCGCGGGGTACCTCCTGAAGGATTGCGCGTTCGAGGAACTGGCCCGGGCCATCCGGGAAGTGGTATGCCACAAAACCTATATCAGCCAGGGACTTTCAGATTTGGTGGTTCAGGATTACCTGGAAGCCTTACGGGAAAGCGAAGCCCGGTTCCGCACTATTTTCAAGGACGCCACCATCGGTATGGTCTTGGTGGACCTGGACGGCTACATCGTGGAGAGTAATCCCGCCCTCCAGAAGATGTTGGGCTATAGCCGGGAAGAGCTCCATTACAAGCCGTTCTATGAGTTCACCCCGGAGGAAGACGCCCAGCGCTGCCTGAATTATTTCCAGGAGATGGTGGAAGGGAAGCGCGCCTCTTTCCAGATGGAAAAAGCCTTTGTGCGCAAGAACGGCCGTATGGGCTGGGGCCGTCTGACCGTGTCGCCTTTCCGGGACGATCGGAAAGAGCTCCGGTTCGCCATCGGCATGGTGGAAGATATCACCGAGCAGAAACAGTCTGAAGAGGAAATCCGCTCCTATCAGGAGCAGCTGCGATCCATGGCCTCAGATTTGTCCCTCACCGGGGAACATGAAAGACGCCGCCTGGCTACGGAACTGCATGATCAGGTGGGCCAGATCCTGGCCCTGATCCAGATAAAACTGGGGGGGTTGCGGGAGTCTGTTTCCTCCACCCACCTGGCCGCGCCCCTGGACGAAATCCGCCGCCTTTTGGAACAGTCCATCCGATTCACCCGATCCCTGACTTTTGAGCTGAGCCCCCCCATCCTTTACGATCTGGGCTTTGAGGCCGCGGTGGAGTGGCTGGCTGACCTGATGCACGAACAATACGGCATCCCCATCCAGGTGAACCGGGACGGCTATCCCCCCCAGCCTTTAAACGATGATATCCGGGTCCTCTTGTTCCAGGCGGTGAGGGAATTGTTGGTTAATGTGGTGAAACACGCCAAGGCTCGTCAGGTCCAGATTTCCATGGCCAAAGAGGGCAAGAACCTGAAGGTGGTCGTGGGCGATGACGGCGTGGGCTTTGCCCCCTCCCCGGGAAACGACTTTCCCGGGCCCCAGGGGTTTGGCTTATTCAGCATCCGAGAACGTTTGAAATATCTGGGAGGGCAATTGGAAATGCTCTCCGGGCTGGGGCAGGGCACCCAGGTGGCCCTGATGGTGCCCCTCAGGTATTAGGGGGAATCAGCATGGAAGTTAAGATTATCCTGGCAGATGACCATCAGATTGTGCGCCAGGGACTGCGCACCTTGTTGGAGAGGGAAACGGACATTCGAGTGGTGGCCGAGGCTCAAGACGGCCGCGCCGCCGTGCGCCTGGCGAAAGAGCTGGCGCCGGACGTGGTCATCATGGACATCGCCATGCCCGATCTCAATGGCATCGACGCCACCCGCCTGATCATGGCCGAAGCCCCCCGCACCAAAGTCATCGGGCTTTCCATGTTCGCCGACCGGCGGTTCGTGGTCAATATGCTCAAGGCCGGGGCCTCGGGGTACCTCCTCAAGGACTGCGCCTTCGAGGAACTGGCCCGCTCCATCCGGGTGGTGATGGCCAATAAGACCTACCTGAGTCCGGATATTACTGATCTGGTGATACAGGATTTTTTTGCCGGCGCTCCGGGGGAGAAGTCGGTGTTTTCCGTACTCACCGCCCGGGAGCGGGAAGTCCTCCAACTTATGGCCGAAGGCAGGTCCACCAGCCAGATCGCCAATCATTTGCACGTGAGCGTCAAGACCATCGAGACTCACCGCTCCCAGGTGATGCACAAACTCAACCTGCATACGGTGGCCGAGCTTACCAAATACGCCATCCGGGAGGGGATGACTTCGCTGGAGTGAGGCGCGGACAACGGTTTTCGGTTTTCTGTTTTTGGTTTTCGGCAGGGGCGGGTTTCTCGCCCCTTTCGTTTAAGATACCAGTATCTATAAAGGATGGAGACTGTCCCGTCCGTAGTTGAAAGTTAAAAATGGGATGGCGGTTCATCCCGCCGATTCGGTAGAATCGGTTTGGGCAACTAAAACTCAGGAGGAACCGCCATGAAGCCATCATACCAGATTGTGG